>CADCOC010000140.1 GCA_902802945.1 uncultured bacterium
GCGTATCATCGCTCGTGCTGAACCGCATTGCGCAGCTGATCGCCGGCAACGGGCGGGCGGAAATCAAATACAACGGCATGGTGCTCGGCGACGTCGATGCGAAGGTCCGCGAGGCCCTCCGCCCGCAGCTGAATTCGGTTTGCGGCAGCATATCCAAAGAGGAGGCCGACTTCGTTCGCAAGGCCATCGCCGAGCAGCGCGTCATCGATGAGGAGATGTGGAAATGAGCGGCTGGACCACAAAGAAACTGGGCGAGCACGATCACCTCTTCGGTTGCCGATGGTGAACTGCATGTGGTCGTCCCAGAAGGGGGAGCGACCACGAACGCGGCCGTCTTGTGCGCGGGTTCGATTAAGCTAGTCAAGGACGGCGACGGAACGTTCGTCGCCGCGCGCGAAAGCCAGGCCTATACAGGCGGGACGGAGATAACGGACGGAACGCTGAAGCTCGGCACGAACAAGTTCCCGCTTGGTGCAAAGAATGCGTCCGTGAAGATTTGCGCGGGCGCGGTGTACGACATGAACGGCTTCATCAGCACGTCGTCCTGCATCTACGCCTACGACCTCGCGGGCACCATGCGCAGTCAAACTGCCTCGCAGGCCAACGGCTACAACACCGCCTATAGGATCCTGGGCGGGACGTTCGTCGTTTCGGGAGACGACGCGCGACTCGAGCTGGGCAGTGTCTATTTCGCCTGTCCGGACACTGCGCCTACGTGGTTCACGATGAACGGGCACACGCTGACGTTCGACGGCACGGGCTATGTCGGGCTTGGTGCGTTCCGTTCGAACGACTACGGCAAGTGGGTCTTCACAGGCGGCAGCTGCATCTACGAATGGCTCAACGGCTACGGACCAAACAACGTGGACGTGGAAGTGCATGCACCAGCTTTGTTCAAGTTGAAGGGCAATGCCGACGTGGGCGGACTTGTTTACGAGGGGACGTCCTGGCAGAAGAATCAAGTCGTCTCGCATCTTCTCGTACTCGGAAAGTATGTTGCGGGGCCGTGCCATCTGCCGATACAGATGCGTAACGGCTCGACGCTCGACCTGAGCAAGATTACGGGGTCGTTCGACCTCACGAACGCGGTCGCAAATACGACCTCCGCGTGCAGCGGCGTGATCGGCGACATGACCTTCCAGTCCGGCGCGGCGGAGGAGCCGTCGATCATCAACGTGAACCTCGCAGGGAAGACCGACCTGATCGCCATAAAGAACAGCGAGAGCCCGTATGTCGTCACCTGGCCGTCTCAGCCCGCGAACGTGGATTTCGTCATCGACGCGCAGTCCAAGGCCGATGGCTACAGGATCTACCCAGAAGCGGGCGGTCTGCGTCTCAAGCGTTTCATGGGCGTCATGATTCTCGTCCGCTGACGGCGTTCCTATGCGGGCCGCCCGGTGGTCGGCCCCTACCGTGGTGATCGCCTTAAAATCAGGTAGAATTGGGGATTGACGGCGCGAAGGGGGTTTGATATACTTTTCCACCGTTCGGCGAGATAGCTCAATGGTAGAGCGACAGAATCATAATCTGCTGGTTGAGGGTTCGAGTCCCCCTCTCGCCACCATTCAAAACCACCGCGCACGCGGTGGCTTTTGTTTTGTCTGGAGGAAAGCATGACTTTCGACCCCATTGGCGTGTTCAGGGGCGGCGCGGCGTACAAGTACGAAGCGCCGCGTCAGGGCGTGTTTGCGGGTGGTACGGGGCGCGTGGAGCTCGCGCCGGGGCGCAACTTCGAGACGGCGCTGCGGGGCCTGGAGGGGTTCGAGCGCATCTGGCTCGTCTTCGTGTTCGACCGCAACGCGGGTGCGTGGCGCCCGACCACGCGTCTGCCCGTGCCCGTGCCGGGACTAGACCGCGTAGGCACCTTTGCCTCGCGCGCGCCGTACCGTCCCAATCCGATCGGACTTTCCTGCGTGCGGCTTGCGGGCGTGCGCGGGCGCATACTGGACGTGGAGGAGGCTGATCTCCTCGACGGCACGCCGATTCTCGACGTGAAACCGTACGTGTCAGCGGCGGACGCCTTTCCGGAGGCGCGGGCGGGATGGCTTGAGCGCGGCGCGGAGGAACCGTGGTGCGTGGAGACGTCTCCGGCGTTCGACGCGGCGGCGGCGTTCGTGCGGGAGGCGGGCGGTCCCGACCTCGCACGCACGGCGCGTCTACAGCTCTCCCGCGCTCCGTTCGATTCGTCGCGCAAGCGCGTCGCGCGCACTGGTGATGGCGCGGGCACGCTCTCGTTGCGGATGTTCCGCGTTGATTTCACGGCGGACGATGCGCGGCGTGTGGTGACGCTCGTGGGCATTCGCAGCGGCTATACGCCGGAAGAGCTGGCGTCGGCGGACGACCCCTATTCCGACAAATCCCTTCATCGAGCCTTCACGGCGCGGGAATTTGTGATATAATACCGAGACCTATGCACCATAAAGTAAAAGACATCAAGCTGGCGGACCTCGGCCGCCGCATGATCACGCTCGAAGAGCACGAGATGCCCGGGCTCATGTCCGTGAGGGCGAAGTACGGCCCTAAGAAGCCGCTTGCCGGCGCGCGGGTGATGGGGTCGCTCCACATGACGGTGGAGACGGCTATTCTCATCGAGACGCTGCGGGAACTTGGCGCGGACGTGCGCTGGGCGAGCTGCAACATCTTCTCCACGAACGACGCGGCGGCGGCCGCTATCGCAAAGGCGGGCGTACCGGTGTTCGCGTGGAAGGGCGAGACGCTCGATGAGTACTGGTGGTGCACGAAGGAGGCGATGACATGGCCGGACGGCAAGGGCCCCGACCTCATCGTGGACGACGGCGGCGACGCGACGCTTCTACTGCATCTCGGCACGGAGGCGGAGTCCGATCCGTCCGTGATCGCGAAGCCCGAGAGCGCCGAGCAAAAGGCGCTCTTCGCCACGATCGCCGCGACGCTTAAGAAGAAGCCGCATTGGTTCAGCGAGGCGGCGGCGCGCGTGAAGGGCGTCTCGGAGGAGACGACGACCGGCGTACACCGTCTCTACCAGCTGGAGAGGGACGGCAAGCTCCTCTTCCCGGCGGTGAACGTGAACGACAGCGTGACGAAGAGCAAGTTCGACAACATCTACGGCTGCCGCGAGTCGCTTGTGGACGGCATCAAGCGCGCGATGGACATCATGCTCGCGGGCAAGAACGCGTTCGTGTGCGGCTACGGCGACGTGGGGAAGGGCTGCGCGGAGAGCCTGCGCGAGAACCACTGCCGCGTGCGCGTCTCCGAGGCCGATCCAATCTGCGCCTTGCAGGCGTGCATGGCGGGGTTCCAGGTGGGCACGGTGGAGGACGCCCTAGGCTGGGCGAACCTGTTCGTCACGTGCACGGGCAACCTCGACGTGATCACCGCCGAGCACATGGCGAAGATGCGCGACCAGACGATCGTTTGCAACATCGGCCACTTCGACGACGAGATACAGGTGGCGAGGCTGATGTCCTGGCCGGGCGTCAAGCGCACCACGATCAAGCCGCAGGTGGACATGTTCACCTATCCCGACGGACACTCGATCTACCTGCTCGCGGAGGGGCGGCTCGTGAACCTCGGCTGCGCCACGGGACATCCCGCGTTCGTGATGTCCAACAGCTTCACGAACCAGTGTCTCGCCCAGATGAAGCTCTGGCGCGAGCGCGCCACTGCGAAGCCGCACGTGGAGCGTCTACCCAAGGAGCTGGACGAAGAGGTCGCGCGTCTGCACCTTGCCGCTTGCGGCGCGAAGCTCACGAAACTCACGAAGCGCCAGGCCGCATACATAGGCGTGGACGTGAAGGGCCCCTACAAGCCCGACTACTACCGCTACTGAAACGCCCTGAGAGGACACCGAAGCCATGGACGCATTCTTTCGCTCAATACCGGTTCTGCTCATCTTCCCGACGTTGGCCGCACTGGCCTGGATACGCGGCGGCACGCATGGCGACATGCTGGTGCCCACGATACCCTGGCTTCTCACGCTCGTTTTCGAGGTGCTGATATGTTTCCCGCAGCGGCACTGGGGCGAAGACGCAGTGCAGGCGCGGCAACGCTGCTGGCGGCGCATTGGGCACGACCCCGCGTTCTTCCTCGTGCTGGTGTTCCTCTTGATCGTGCTCGGCATCCCGTTCCTGAACAAGGGGCTGTGCCCCACGTGCGACTACGCCACGATCATGACGTTGCCGGATTCATTGGCGGAGAAGGCGCCAAACCCGCCAATTCCGTTCGCGCCGTTCTGCGTCAACATCCAGCATCACTTCGAGGTGTTGATGTGGTTCCTGCCCGCCCTCACGGCGATGCTGGCGGCCAAGCACGCGCTCCTGCGCCATGGGAAAAAGATGCTCGTGGAGATGCTTGTGTGGAACTCCGCCGCGCTCGCGGTGTTCGGGTTCGTGGAGCGGGCGACAGGCGCGAAGTTCGTGATGATGTGGGACCAGGCGGAGTTTGACGCCCTGGTGAACGCGGTCCGTGCCGCTACCGGTACGTCATACGCCAGGCCCGACCCAGACTTCTTCGCGACATTCGGTTATCCGAACATGGCGGGCAGTTTCTTCATGCTGTCCTTCGCACTTTCGCTTGGCGTGTGGATGACGCACGTGCAGGAGGTGGATGCGGAACCGCGTCCCGAAAAGCTGGAGGTTACCCGCCAGCGGATGCTGCTGCGCTTCATTCGCGCGCACTACGCGCTGGTGCCCACAGTACTCAACTTCCTCGCGGTGTTGTCCACGTACTGCCGCGCGGCGATTTCAATGTCGCTATTCCTCGCCTTTCTGGCGTTCGTCTACTACATCCTCCGCATGTTGCTGGCGCGCGTGGACCGGGCTCGCCAGTTGAAACGCGCGGCGATCAACTTCCTCGGCGCCGTGGTCCTGCTCGTAATAGGCGTGGTGTTCTCGCCCGACCGCAAGGGACTTGCCGTTACGTCCGGTTCGTCCCGTAGCGTAATGGGCGAACTGGGCACTATAACCACCTTGGGCATGCTCGACCGCGTTACGGGCAAAACCGAGTACCATTCGCGCGTGGCCATGGAGCTTGTGAAGAAGTACCCCTTGTTCGGCTGTGGTGGATGGGGCTACCGGCACCAGAGCCTTAACTTGATGTACCCNCGTGCACAACGACTATCTGCAGTTCCTAGTGGAGCATGGCATCGTAGGTCTGTTCTGCCTAGTGGGCATATTCTTCTGTCTCATCATTCCGCTCTTCCGCGACTGGGGGCGGCTATACCGGTCGGCGCGTTTCCTTGCGTCAGAGAGAGCCCCGGCCAGCCCACGCGCCATCTACTGTTTCCCGCCCGGCGCCTTCTGGATTCTGGCAGGCTGTTTCGCAGTGGCATTCCACGCTGTTGCCGACGCTCCCCTCCGCTCGGGTGCCATGCTCGGACTCTTCTTGGTGTCGCTTGCCTGCGCCGACGGATACATGCCCCGCCAACTGGAGAATCGTAGATGAACAGACGTTCCTTCTTCGCCGCGCTTGCTAACCCGCCGCCCCCTGCGGCCGGAGCCGTCCCTAAGATGACGACTCGCACGGGCGTACACGGCGAGCAGGTGAGCCTGCTCGGCTACGGCGCGATGCGCTACCCAACGGTGGATGGCAGCCACGCCAACAACTTCCGCGGCGGTTCCAACGCTCCCATCGACCTGCCCCTCGTGCAGCGTCAGATCGACTACTGCATCGAACACGGAGTGAACTACTTCGATACGTCGCCGGCCTACTGCCGTGGCGAGAGCGAGAAGGTGCTCGGCGACGCGCTCGCGAAGCACCCCCGCGAAAAGTGGTTCGTCGCCACGAAGCTCTCCAATTTCAACCCCAAGACGTGGTCGCATGAGGCGTCCAGGGAAATGTACGAGACGTCCCTGCGCCTCCTGCACACCGACCACATCGACTTCTACCTGCTCCATTCGATCGGCGGCGGCGGCAAGGACTCGATGAAGGTGTTTAACGGCCGCTTCATCGACAACGGCATGCTCGACTTCCTGCTCAAGGAACGCGAGGCCGGGCGCATCCGCAACTTGGGATTCTCGTTCCACGGCGACGAGGCGGTGTTCCGCCACGCCCTCGCGATGCACGACAAGGTCCACTGGGATTTCGTGCAGATACAGCTCAACTGGGTGGACTGGCACCACGCGAAGGAGGTCAACCCGCGTAACGTCAACGCCGAGACTCTCTACAAGCTCCTCGACGAGCGCGCGATCCCCGCCGTGATCATGGAGCCGCTCCTCGGCGGACGTCTCGCGCGGGTGAACGAGCGCGTTATGCATCGGCTCGTGCCGCTCGACGCCGCAGCAACGCCCGCCCAGTGGGCGTTCCGTTTCGCGGGGTCGTTCCCGCGCGTCCTCACCGTCCTGAGCGGCATGACGTACCTCGAGCACGTCAAGGAGAACGTCAAGACATACTCGCCGCTCCGTCCTCTGTCGCGCAACGAGTTCGATACGCTTGAGCACGCCGCGCGCGTGTTCCTTACGGACGACACGATTCCCTGCACGGCGTGCGACTACTGCATGCCCTGTCCTTACGGAATCGACATCCCCGGTCTGTTCGGCTTCTGGGGTGATGCGCTCGTCCAGGACCGCCTGCCCGACGATCCTTCCGACCCCGCCTACGCCGAGAACCGCCGCCGCTTCCTGATCGACTACGAGCGCGCGTTTCCCAAGCTCCGCCGCGCAGAACGCTGTACGGGGTGCGGAAGGTGCTCGCCGCACTGTCCGCAGGGCATCGACATTCCCGCGATGATCCGCAAGGTGGACCGATTCGTGGAAAAACTCAGGAGGAACGGCCGTGCGTAAAAACATCTTCCGTGTTCTGTCCGCCCTGCGCCTCACGCTGGGCGTGCTCGCGCTTCTCGCGCTCACCGCAACGTTCCTCGACTTTACCGGCACCGTCGCCGGATGGTTCCCGTGGCTGCGCGGCGTCCAGTTCATGCCGGCCGTCCTCGCAGGTTCGGTCCTTGCGCTTGCGATCCTGCTCGTAATCACGCTGCTAGTCGGACGTGTCTACTGCTCCGTGCTGTGTCCGCTCGGCGTCCTTCAGGACCTCGTGCGCCTCGTCACGTTCGGACGCTGGCGCGACCGCAAGTTCAAGGCGAAGCCCGGCGGGCCATTGCGCTCCGCCATACAGGGCTGGACGCGACTCGGATTCCTTTTCGCGTTCGCCGGCGGCGGGTTCCTCGGGCTGCATTTCGCGTGGCTCGACCCCTACGCCATCTACGGGCGTTTCGTCTCGTTCTGCCTCGCGCCACTCGTCAAGGCGAGCCGCCATGCGGACTCGCTGGCGGCTTGGGCTGACGGCGCGGAGGGGAGCTTCACGCGCGTCGTGGAGGTCGTTGTGCCCGCGTCCGGATTCATACTTGTTGCGGCGGGTGTGGTGGCGTTCATCGCCGCCCTCGCCGCGTGGCGCGGGCGCTCGTGGTGCAACACGGTATGTCCCGTTGGAACCATCCTCGGCGCGCTGGCGAAGTTCGCCTGGTTCCGTCCGAACATCGTCGCTGATTCATGCGTCAGCTGCCGCGCCTGCGAGCGGATCTGCCGCGCGCACTGCATCCACATCGACGCGAAGGCAATTGACCACACCAAGTGCGTGAGCTGCTTCGACTGCTCCGCCGTCTGTCCGAAGGGAGCCATCAAATGGAAACGGTAACCCGTCGTGGATTTCTCGCCGTAGCTGGCTCTGGCGCAGTGTTCGGCGCCGCGCTCAATGAAGCTGCGGATGACAAGCTGACTGACGGCGGCATCGCCGACGTCACGCCGCCCGGTGCTGTGGTGCGAGAGACTTGCATCGTGCCGCCCGGCGCAACCGGACACCGCAACTTCTCCATGCGCTGCGTGGGTTGCCAGCTCTGCGTGGAAGTGTGCCCGAACAACGTGCTGCGTCCCTCGAAGGATCCGCGTCGCGCATTCCAGCCGGAAATGGGATTTGAACACGGTTACTGCCGACCGGAATGCGTGAAGTGCGGCGAGGTGTGTCCGGCGGGCGCCATCCGCCGAATCACCCCTGCGGAGAAGAAGACGATCCACGTGGGCCAGGCCACCTGGCATCAGGACCGCTGCATCGCCGCGCAGGATGGCGTGAACTGCTCGGCGTGCGAGGCGCACTGTCCGGTGCGGGCCATCGTGCGCGTGCCGATGGACGAGAAGGACCCAAATTCACCGAAAATTCCCGTCGTCGACAAGACGCTCTGCATCGGCTGCGGTGCCTGCGAGCACCTCTGCCCCGCGCGCCCCATGCCGGCCATGACCGTGGAGGGGCTCGTGCAGCACCGCGAGGTGCGGCCGATGTCCGACGCGGACGTGCTTGCGGAAGCGTCCAACCTCATCTGCGCTGGACGCGCGGGGGCCGTGCTCGTGAAGGACGGCGTGATCGTGGCCGTAGAGCCGAACGGCCCGGGCGTCAAGCCGCTCCTGCGTCTCCACGACCTGCGCCCAGACGTCCTGAAGGGCGCGTGGGTGGTGGACAAGGTGGTAGGCCGCGCGGCGGCGGCAATCGCCATCGACGGAGGTGCCGCGCGCGTTCACGGGCTTCTCATGAGCGAAACGGCGAAGGCATTCCTTGGCGAAAAGGGCATTTCCGCCACCGCAGACCAAGTGGTTCCGCAGATACTTAACCGCGCGCACGACGGCCTTTGTCCGCTGGAGGACTCCGTCCAGAAACATGACGATCCCGCGAAAATGGTCAAGGCAGTCCGTGCCCGCATAAAAACACTGATGGAAAAATGAACTACGAACCCCCTCAGAACCGTCGGCTGCGCCAGCCCCCGCAGACGCAGCAAACACAGTCCGCCGAAGCGGGCTCGGACCCCGCGGCGGTCATCGCCGCACGCTCGGCCGCAGTGGCGCGGAATCGGCAGCAGGCCGCCCGCGCCGCGCTGGTGACCGACGTCCTGCGCATTGTCGGCGTGGCCGTGCTCATCGGAGGCATCTGCTGGTACATGCACATGCGGCACAAGCAGAACATGGAAGAGGAGCGACTGCGCGCCGAGCAGGCGCGGGAGGAACAGGCCGCGCGCGACAAGGCACGTGCAGAGGATGCTGCGCGCCGGGAGAAGGAGCGGGAGGCGATGCGGGCCGCTGCGGCGGAACGCCAGCGCCTGGAGGAAGAGCGGAAGAAGGCCGCGGAGCGGCGGGTTGAAGAGAAGCGGCGCGTCGACGCCAACATCAAACGCCGCCAGGCGGCGCTGGACAGGTTCCACGGCACGACGCTTGACTTGATTTCGTCGGCACCTGCCACGGATCTTCCAGCGAAGGTCCTTTCCGAGACGTGGTTTTCGTGCGTCGCCCCAGGCGGCCGCACGGGTTTGACCGTCTACGAGGTGCAGGCGATGCCGGGGAAGGACATACACGTTTTCCGACTGGACGACGACGGCAAGGTGACGGACATGCCGATTGAAACATTCAACCAGCAGGTGGCGAAGGGGCAGTTCCTTCTCACGAAAGGGTCGCGCTGCTACTACAGCCCGGGCGGTTCGCGGAAATGGGAACTGAAACTGCCCGTTCCCGTTGGGAGCGAGACCTTCGATCCGTCGCGTGACGATTTCAGGGACTTGCTTGCGTTCGTACATCAGAACTGTACTGGGAAGTCGGCGATGACGTACGAGGTGTTCTTCCGTGACGTCGGCGGCACCGAGACGCGCGTCCAGATGGTTCCGGTCGGCGGCGTGGTGAACCGGGCGGAGGTCGTTAGGGGCCTGCAGCAGACCGCGGCCAGGCCGATCGGCTCTGGCGTGCTCCAGGCGCGCCTGAAGGAGGGTAACCTCGTCATACGCAGGAAAGGGGGTGCGCGGTGATTCCCGTCCTTGAGAGCCTGTTCGAGTACTGCATGGAGCTAAAGGCGAGCGACATCCACCTGTCGGTGGACGAGCCGCCGCGCTTCCGCGTGCAGGGTCAGCTCGCGCCGCGTCCCGAGCTTGAGACGTTCGACGCGCGCACGGTGGACGAGATTGCGATGGAGCTTGGACTCTACACGCTGCCGCTGGGGTGTCCGGACGGCACCGAGCGCGTGCGCAAGACGCTTGTGGACAACGGGGCCATCGACGGCGCCATGACGGCGCCGGACGGTCAACGCTACCGTTTCAACCTCTTCCGCCAGCAGGGCCGGACGTCCGTGGCGCTCCGTCGGCTCGATTCCACGTTCCGCTCGCTGCCCGAGCTCGGTCTCCCGCCGCGGATCGCCGACTTCTGCCAGGAGCGCGACGGCCTAGTGATCGTGACGGGTCCGACCGGCAGCGGCAAGTCCACAACCCTCGCCACGCTCATAGACGGTGTCAACACCACCCGCGAGAGCTTCATAGTCACGATCGAGGACCCCATAGAGTTCGTGCATACATCGAAGCTCTCGCTCGTCAACCAGCGTCAGGTCGGACGCGACGCGCGCAGTTTCAACGACGCTCTAGTGGAGGCGATGCGCCAGGATCCCGACGTTATCCTCGTGGGCGAAATACGCGACACGGAGACGGTGCGCACCGCGCTGCGCGCCGCGGAGACGGGGCATCTCGTGTTCACCACGCTCCACGCCGGCGACTGCGCCGGCGCCGTGGAGCGAATCGTATCTGTGTTCCCCGCCGACGAGCAGAACTCCGTGCGGCGCCAGCTTGCCATGGTGCTGCGGGGCATCGTCGCGCAGCATCTGCTTGTTTCCGCTGACGGATTCCGCCGCCATGCGGCGGTGGAGGTGATGGTCAACACGAGCGGCGTCTCGAACCTGATCGCCACAGGGCGCACCGCGCAGATCGCCTCCGCGATCGAGACGGGCGGCAACGAGGGCATGCGCTCTCTCGAGGAGTCGCTCGCCGAACTGCTGTTCGCGGGCGCCGTCAGCGAGCGCGACGCGTTCCTGCTCACGCGCAGCCCCGAAACGCTCCAGCGCCGGCTCTACGGCGACGTTGAGGAATAGTTTTAAAAGAGAAAGAGGAAGACAGATGAAACAGGCGTATGTTAATGGTGAACCCATTCCCCGCGAGGCGGTGCAGTTCGAATTCGACAGACTCGTGAAGTTCTACGAGTCGCATGGCATGAGCCACGACGACATCAAGAAAAACCTCGAGAAACTCATGGAGCGCGCGCAGGAACAGGCCATAGGCGCGAAGCTGCTGCTTGCGCGCGCGGAGCAGCTCGACATGCCGGTGGACGAAAAGGCGATTGACGCCCAGGTGGAAAACGTGATTCGGCAGCTGGGCGGGCGCGAGAACTACATGAAGGCCCTCGCGCAGCAGAAGATGAGCGAGGACAGCTTCCGGAAGGAGCTTGCGAAGGGGTGTCGGGTGGATGCGCTCGTGCGGCAGGCGTGCAGCGGCGTTCCGGAACCGACGGAAGCGGAAGTGGCGGCCTACTACGAGGCCAACCGCAGCGCGTTCGTCGCGTCCCCGCAGGTGCTCGCACAGCACATCCTCGTGAAGACGGAGGGACTCGACGCGGCGGACAAGGCGCAGGCGCTCGAGAAAATCAAGTCGATCCGCGCGCGCGTGGTCGCCGCAGGACACGGCGACCCGGGCGAGACAGGTCAGGCGTTCACTGCGGCCGCGCGCGAGCACAGCGACTGTCCGAGCGCGCAGAACGGCGGCTCGCTGGGCTGGTTTGGACGCGGCATGATGGTGCCGGCCTTCGACCAGGCCGCCTTTGCGATGGCGTGCGGAGAGATTTCCGACGTGATCGAGACGCAGTTCGGGTACCACATCATACTCAAGACGGACGAAAAGCCGGGCGGACAGCAGACGCTTGTGGACGTTGCCGACATGATCCGCGACCGTCTTCGCCATGAGGCGCGCGGTCGCGCAACAGAGGCGTTCGTCTCAGAACTGCGCGAAAAGGCGAATATTGAGTACCGCTGAGCGCAGTCGCGTTTCAGTTGTCATACAGCTGCGCAGTGTCCCTCTAAAATCACCAATCATCCAACTTTTATCCCCGCAACGGCGGGGATTTTTGATATACTCTTTTCGTTCTCGCGGCGCAGGTGCGCTGCGGGGGCTTAGCCGAGGCGGGGGAGAAATCCCGCCCAGGCGAATCAGGTATTTTGCGCTGACACGCAAACGACGTTCAGAACGAAACTTGCAGGTTTCATTTGTACGAAATGTACAATGAGAGAACGGGTTTGATAAGGTCGCGCGGACGGTTTTATACCGTCTTGCGTGCCCTTGTCTACTCTTTCTCTCATGGGCTCTGCAAGGCCTCGTTCTGGGGGAGATAGACGAGGCACGCATTTCTTATTGTCTCAATCTTTCTCCCTCCAATCGTCTCCTTCGTGGCGGCACACGATGCCGCAGGTAGGGCGCGATCAGAGCGCGCCGTCAAACCGGTAGGGCGCGGACTCTGGCCGCGCCGCTAAAACGGTAGGGCGCGCTCGCCGAGCGCGCCGTCAAACCGGTAGGGCGGGCGCCCCGCGCCCGCCGCAACGAAGGAGGCAGATGGTGTTAAGGTTACAGGCATTGCTCTTGCTGCTCTCGTTCTCCCTTTTAGAGAAGGAGAGTGCATGAGCGTATTTCGTCCATCCACCCTTTATTTGTTCCAAAAAGTGGACCTTTTGGAATGACAGAGGAATTATAGCATAATCTGTTGACGCATGGAATGAGAAAAAGTATTGTTTGGAATTTTCCAAAAACAAGTGAGAAGAGGATATGAATGACAAACCAAAACAACTAATCTATGGTTATGCTCGTGTCTCTACGACTGAGCAAAACTTAGACCGACAACTAATCGCCTTGCGAGCGGCTGGCGTACCCGATTCAAACATCTATGCCGATAAAAGAAGCGGCAAGGATTTCAATCGTCCGGCGTGGAAACGCCTTGTCAGAAAATTGAGAGCAGGAGACGTTCTTGTCGTAAAAAGTATTGACCGCTTTGGCAGAAGCTATGATGAAATCATAGTTGAATGGGAATGGCTTTCAAGGCAAAAGAAAGTGCATCTTCGCGTGCTGGACATGCCGCTTCTCGACACGACGGCTGCGCAAGGGCTACTCGCCGTGTTCATCGCAAATATCGTTCTTCAAATCCTTTCGTTTGTTGCAGAGACAGAGCGACAGCAGATTAAAGCGCGGCAACGTGAAGGTATTGCAGCTGCCAGAGCACGTGGTGTGCGATTTGGGCGTCCCAAGATCAAGTTACCGCCAGAGTTCTCAGCAGCCCGTGAAAACTATCTTGATAGGCGACAATCTCTGCGTTCTGCCGCCCAATCATGTGGGTTGCCACAGACGACCTTTTGGCGATCGTGTCGTAAATAATCACATCGCGCGAACTGCTGCTCCAAAAGGTCCACATTTTGAAGCAGGGCATAAAAAACATAATCGCGTCATTCGCAATGTGTTGCCTCGTCGCGTGTAATCGCGCCGAGGAAGGTTTGATTGGTCACGTGGTGAAAGTTTCCGACGGCGATACAATCACCGTTCTCGACTCCTCCAAAACCCAACACAAAATCCGCCTCCAAGGGATCGACGCTCCCGAAAAGAGCCAGGCATACGGCGATGCCGCCCAACGCTACCTCGCCGGTCTCGTCGCGGGACAGGAAGTGCGCGTCGCCTGGAACAAACGAGATAAGTACAATCGCATCCTAGGCACCGTCTACATCAAGCGTGCAGAAGTCAACCTCGCCATGTTGCGCGCGGGCTACGCTTGGCATTACAAGAAGTTCGACTCCACGCCTGCCTACGCGCAGGCCGAATCCGAAGCCCGCGCCGCTCGTCGCGGCCTCTGGGCCGGTCTCGATCCCATCCCTCCCGAGCAATTCCGCCACGGTAGGGCGCGGACTCCGGCCGCGCCGGATGGTGGGGCGAGGCGTCTCGCCGAGCCGCTCGGTGGGGCGAGCCCTCCGGGCGAGCCGCGCGCCCGCACCGAATACCGCGCCGGCCGCACACTCCCCGTCGCCGCGCGCACGCCCGCGCCCGTCAACGCCACCTGGCCCGACACCGGCTACTGGCTTTCCACCAACTCGAACAAACGCCACAACCGCAACTGCGAGAACTACCGCAAGACACGCGGCTATCCCTGCCGCAAGAACGATGGCGACCGCTGCGGCAAGTGTGGCGGGTGAAGAAAGGTTTTAGTCATGGCAAAGGCAAAGAAGGAAGAGACGAGAAGCGCGGAATCCGCGTTCAAGGCGATTGACGATTTGCTGCGCGGTTCGGGCGGCGGTTGCTCCGGTTCGCTCGAATACATGGAACAGTCCAGCTGGCTTCTCTTTCTCCGCTACCTTGACGCGCAAGAGGAGAACCGCAAGCTTCAGGCCGAAATGCAGGGCACTCCCTATACGCCCGCCTTGCCCAAGGAACTTTCGTGGAGCGAGTGGGCATGGCCGACAAAGCCAGACGGCACCTTCGACCTTGAACGCTCCTTGAAGGGCGACGCGCTTCTCGATTTCGTCAAGGGAACGCTCTTCCCGAAACTCAAGGCGCTGCGCGACGAAGCGGAAAGCGTCGATTCCATCCAGTACCGCATCGGCAGCATCTTCTCGGAACTGACGTGCCGCTTCACGAGCGGCTACACGCTGCGCGAGGTGATCGACCTCATCCAGCCGCTCAAGTTCCAGACCGACGAGGACCGCCACGAGTTGAGCGTCCTCTACGAGAGCCGTCTTGGCGAAATGGGCAACGCCGGACGTGACGGCGGACAATACTACACGCCGCGTCCGCTGATCCGCGTGATGATCCGCATCCTCGATCCGCAGCTCGGCGAGAAGTTCTATGACGGCGCGTGTGGTTCGGGCGGATTCCTCTGCGAGGCGTTCAACTACATGAACGAACACAGCCCGAACACAGCCGACAAGTGGGAGACCTTGCAGAAGCACACCTTCTACGGCGGCGAAGTGAAGTCGCTCGCCTACGTCACCGCGCAGATGAACTGCATCCTTCACGGACTGGAGACGCCCAACATCCGCTTCGGCAGCTCGCTCGCGCAGAATCCATCCACCATCACGGACGACGACAGGGTGGGCGTCGTCGGCGCGAATCCGCCGTTCGGCGCGAAGGTGGAGGCGGGCGAAAAGGCGAACTTCGTGACGCGCTCCAGCGAGTCCGCCTATCTCTTCATGGAGCATTTCATCGCCAAGATGAAGGAGGGCGGCCGGGCGGCGATCATCGTGAAGAACACGCTTCTCTCCAACACGGACAACGCGAGCAAGTACATCCGGCAGCAGCTTCTTGAACGGTGCAGGCTGGACATGATCCTCGACTTGCCGCCGAAGGTGTTCGCGGCTGGCGTCAAGGCCGTTGTGCTTTTCTTCCACAAGGGCGGCCCCACGACCGAGCCGATCAAATACTACGAGCTGGACATGAAAGGCGTGTCGCTCGGCAAGACGAGACCGCTCAGGGAGAGCGACCTTGCGGAGTTTGAGGCGATTGCGACGGGCAAGAAGAGCGGGAAGGGCGTCGAGGCGTTCTGGACGGTGAGGCCCGAGGACGTGGACAAGGAGACGTTCGACCTTTCCGTGAAGAACCCGAACAGGAAAGCGGAGGAGCGCGCGAGCGCGGCGGAATGCCGCGAACGCATCAAGGCGGCAGTTGCGGAGATCGGCGAAATCATCAAGGGGTGGTGAGGGATGAATTTAGCCGCAAAGAACGCAAAGAGCGCAAAGAAAACCTGGCCGATGGTCAGGCTGGGGGATGTGTGCAAAGTGGTCTATGGTACACGAGTGCGCAGGAAGGACTCAGAAGGCGATGCTTACCCAGTATACGGAGGTGGCGGGGAAACGTTTCGATGGAATACATATAACCGGGAAGATCAATGTGTGGTGTCGCGTTTTGCAATGTCAGAGGAGTGTGTGCGTTTTGTTAAAGGTAAGTTCTTTTTGAATGACTCTGGATTGACTGTTGATTCAAATGATGAACGGCTATTACAGTGTTTTCTTGATTGGTTTTTATATAGCGAACAAGATGGAATTTATGCGCTAGGGAAAGGGTCTGCACAAAAGAATCTAGATGTCGATGACTTTGTAGAATCTCAAATCCCTCTCCCCCCGATCTCCGTCCAACGCGAAATCGTTACGCGGCTGGAGAAGGAGTTGGGCGAGGCGGATGCACTTGCGGCGAAGTTCAAGGAGATTGCTGAAAACGCCAACGCAGAATTCAAGGCCGAACTCGACGAGACTTTCAAGAATGTTGAAGGCGAGAAGGTGAGGCTGGGGGATGTGTGCGGTATCGATGGATCACTTGTTACTGAATATGAAAGGTATGCAAAGTACCCACATATTGGCATAGATTGCATTGAAAAGACAACGGGGCGAATCCTGGGGTATAGAACGGTCGAAGAGGATAATGTACGAAGCGGGAAGTATTATTTCACGAGACAGCATATCATTTATAGCAAGATTCGACCCAATCTGAATAAAGTTGCGGTTCCCGAATTTGATGGGTTGTGTTCAGCAGACTCGTATCCGCTCTTGCCGAAGGAAACGTGTGATAGATATTGGCTCGCGTATATGATGCGATCGAAAAGGTTTCTTGAATATGTTGTTCCGATAAGTAACAACAGGACAGGGATGCCCAAAGTGAATCGTAGCGAAGTACTTGCATTTACATTCTCGCTTCCACCGCTTGAGGCCCAACGCGCCATTGTCGCGAAACTTGACTCAGCGAAGGATAAGTGCGAGAAGCTGAAAGCGGCGGCAGAGCGCGGATTGCGGGCGGCGGAAGACTTGCGCAAGGCGATCTTGGCAGAGGCGTTTGAACAATGAACGAGGCGCAGACAAGAAGGACGCTGATCGACCCGGCGCTACGCGCGGCGGGGTGGGAGACTGCGCCCGCAAGGTGGGAGCCTGAGTTCCCCGTGACGGCTGGGCGCATTGGCTCGGACGCGCTGCACCACAATCCGAAGTTTGCGGACTACGTTCTGTTTGTGGGGAAGAAGCGTGTCGCCGTGGTCGAGGCGAAGCGCTCGGTGCGCGACTTCGACGCGGGCGAGGCGCAAGCGCGTTTCTACGCCGAGGCGCTTGGCGTGCGCTTCACCTACGCGACGAACGGCGTGAAGGTGCTGGAGATCGACCTTGCCACGCAGGCCACGCGCGAGTTCCCGATGGCAGAGTTTCCGAAGGTCGCGGAGCTGCTTGCGAAGGTGGAGGCCACGCCGCGCACGGGGCTGGAGATCGCGTGCGACGCGGTGCCGTGGTCGCGGGCGGGCGGCAAGGAGATCCGCTACTACCAGGAGCGCGCGGTCGAGGCCGTCATCCGCAAGTTCGGCATGGGCGAGCGCCGCACGCTGCTGAACCTCGCGACGGGCACGGGCAAGACGTTCATCGCGTACCAGCTCGTCCACAAGCTGATG
Organism: uncultured bacterium; assembly: GCA_902802945.1. Lineage (GTDB taxonomy): Bacteria > Verrucomicrobiota > Kiritimatiellia > RFP12 > UBA1067 > RUG572. The sequence goes on from CADCOC010000140.1 coordinate 17,208, forward strand.
GCGGTGAAATGGCAGCGGGCGAATCTTGGCGTGGAGGAGCCGCGCATCCTCTTCATCACCGACCGCAACATCCTCGCCAACCAGGCTTTCGAGAGCTTCTACTTCCAGACAGGCAAGTGCTTCCGCTACGAGGCAGGGAAGGAGCTGAAGCTCGACAGGCAGATTTACTTCACGCTGTTCCAGACGCTCCTTGGCGAGGACGGCAACGAGACGAAGTACAAGATGTTCCCGAAGGACTTCTTCGATCTTGTGATCATCGATGAATGCCATCGCGGCGGGGCGAACGACGAGAGCGAGTGGCGGAAGATTCTGGACTACTTCGACGTGGCGGCGCATCTTGGCCTCACGGCCACGCCGAGGGGCGACGTGAACGGCTCCACGTACGACTACTTCGGCAAGCCCGCATACGTCTACACGCTCCATCAGGGAATCGAGGACGGCTATCTCTCGCCGTACCGAGTGGAGCGGTGCAAGTCCACGCTGGAATCGTATCACGTGGAGGACGGCGACATCTTCAACTTCCCGGAGGCCATTGACGACGACAAGGTTTACGACAACGACGAGCTGGAGCGTCTGCACATCCGCATCAAGGAGCGCGACAGGCATTTCGTGGACGAGCTGTTCAAGAGGATGCCTCTGGACCAGAAGGCGATCGTGTTCTGCGTGAACCAGCGCCATGCGCGACGCATCGCGAGGCTCATAAACGAGGAGGCGCAGCGGCGCGGGATCTACAAGCCGCACTACTGCGAGACGGTCACGGCGGACGCGGGCAACTACGGCGACTACTATCTGAGGCTCTTTCAGGACAACGGGCTTAAGATACCCACGATCCTCACAACCTCCGAGAAGCTTTCCACGGGGGTTGACGCGCTCAACGTGCGGAGCATCGTGTTCTACCGCAACGTGCGGAGCATGGTGGAGTTTCGGCAGATAATCGGGCGCGGGACGCGCACGTACACGGGCAAGCCGTACTTCAAGATATACGATTTCGTCGGGGCGACGGAGAACTTCAATCGCGACGAATGGTGGATGCCGGACGTGCCGTGTCCGAAGTGCGGAAAAGTCGAATGCGAGTGCGAAAAGCCGAAGCACAGGCTGTGCCCCGTGTGCGGACTTCCCACGAACGAATGCGTGTGTGAGAAGGTCTGCCCTGTGTGCGGGATGCCGAAGAGTGCGTGCATCTGTTCGAAGCCGGAGCGACCGGAGGTGGATGTGAAGTTGTCCAGCGGGCGCGACATTTCGGCCGTGTGGGAAAGCTACGTGTTCTTCGACGAGGAGATGATACAGCTGAAGGATTTCCTGGAGCGGTTCGTGTCGGCGGTGCAGCATTCGGTGGAAGGGGTGGATGAACTGCGGACGAAGTGGAGCACGGAAGAGAGCCGCAAGGAGTTCCTTGAGGCGATTGCGGACGCCGGTTTCACGGAAGACATCTTGAAGGACGTGCAGAAGTATTCGCAGCTGCAGGATTACGATGTGTTTGACGTGATGCTCGACCTCGCGTACAACGTGGAGCCCGTCACGCGCGCCATGCGCGTCGAACGCCTCACGGCGGCGTTGGAGGCGATGTCGGAGCCACGGCGGCGTTTTGCGGAGATCGTGTTGTCCAACTACGTGATCGACGGTGTGTGGAAGCTGAACCGCGCCACCTTCACGGACGTTCTCAACCAGCTCTACCACGGCAATATGCCGGCGGCCCTCGCCGACCTCGGCTTTGCCAAGCCCGCCGACGCGCTCGGCTTCTTCAGCAACATCCAGCAACAACTTTACGCGGCGTAAGAAAAGGAGAAGCGAAATGCAGACGATAGATGAAGTGAGAGAGCATTGCCGGTTTGCCGGCAAGGGCATCGAAAGGATGAGCGTAATGAATCTAATCATGAAATGCAGCCTATTGGTTACAATGGGGCTTGCCGCCCTTGGCTGTTCAAGAGAAAGCGAATCAGGCCGAGGATCGGGAAGCGGCGGGCATAAGGGCGTCCAGCTCTGGAAGGACGGCCCGTATTGGGCCGAGACGAACATCGGCGCGGAGAAACCTTGGGATCCTGGTTACTACTTCTGGTGGGGCGACACGATCGGTTACAAACGCGTGAACGACGCCTTGGTGCCGGTTAGCGGGAATGTACCGCCGGAATGCTATTTCAAAGATAATCGCAGTCCATTGGACGGCTATAGTCCCCGTTCGCTACAGGCCAATGGATTTACCACGACGGAAGATGCCCTCGCTCCAGCATACGATGCGGCGCATGTTCAATGGGGCGGAGAGTGGCGCATGCCGACGATCCAGGAGCTGAGTGACCTTGTGTCCAAATGCGATTGCACCTGGACGACAATGAACGGCATGAATGGTTATCTCGTCCGTGGCAGAGGGGCCTACGCCTTATCTAGCATCTTTCTGCCCGCCGCTGGAAGCGGTGCAGGGCCAATACCCCCTGGCACCGGTCGGATCGGCATCTATTGGTCGTCCAATCCCGATCGCAACTACAACGCCTACGAGTGTGACTTCGTCAAGAACGTCATACGAGCAGACCGTAGCGATTATTGTTCAGACTTTCGTGGTCGAGGCTACTCGATTCGTCCCGTCAGAGGGGGCGGAAAGTAACGGGGTGTCGCAGACCTGTTGACACAGTAACATTGACACAGGCAATGAGATTGCAGATGCAGACGATAGATGAAGCGAAGGAACTTGAAGAACGGCAGAGACAGGATGTCCTTGCCGCGATAGAGGTGATTCGCACGACCAAGCGGGCATCGATACCGCATTTCATGCGCAGGCTTGGATGGGGCTACAATCGCGCCTCGGAAATCATTGACTTGCTTGAAGCGCAGGGCGTAATCTATCCGGCCACGGAACCCGGGCCAAGAAAGATTCGTCACTTGCCTGAAGCGGCAGAAACAGTTTAAGTAGGACAACTTACAAGCGATGACGGAGGGCAATATCATGTTGAAAGAACTGAATCTATTGAGTGTGGCTTCAAGCACGGTGGCTTTGCTGTTTGCCGCAGGCTGCTATACGTATACTCCTGAAGAGCTGGCGATTCGGCTTAAAAAAGAGGTCTCTGTGCCGGAGAGACTTCCTGCAAGCGTGGAAAAACGCGCGTCAGCCGCTTTACTGGGCGAATGGGAAGGAACGCAGAAGGAACTGAATTCTTTCTACTGGTGGGGAGAGTCAACAGAAGACATCCATTTTGTATTCCAGTTCTTTGAAGACAACACGTTATGCGAGATCACAACACGCAAGGGTCTATACAGCAGGCATTCAACCACTTTGCATGGTTCATGGCGCTATGCCGATGGCAAGCTGGAAATGTACACGTACAAGGACGGCATAATGCGCAGGGAATTGCCAATGAGGTTGTTTTGGCGCTCTGACACGTTGGTGGAGGTCAGATACGACAGCCTTTCTGCGGAAAAAGACCAGTACACCCGTAACACCCCGGGTAAGACGTATAAGTATACGAGCAAATATGACGAAGACGGTTTCTGGCTCAGATTCATAGATCGAGAAGAAAATGACATTCGCATGATGTCCGCTCACGCGAGATCCCCGTTGATCCTGACGCGCGTTGGAGACGCCATGCGTCCGCCGTCTGGAGTCGCAATGCAAAACCCGGTTGAAGTCAATCAAACGACGGTGTCGCCCGGTGCTATCAGGGCGCAACAGGATGCGGCGGAAGCATTTTCGTGTGCGGCAGTTGCGCTGGCCAATGGCGTTGGAGGTGCAATGTCGCAGCGGCATCCCATCCCGCAAAGCACATTTGCACCACAGATTCCGCAGTCCAGCCAAGTTCAGACTTCAACTACAGGCAAGACCGCCACGAGCATCGGTACCAAGACCTTCAGCTATAAACGCAAATGCGGTGTATGCGGGGGCGAGTACGACATAAGATTTGGATGTCCTTACTGCAAAGCACCGGAGTTCGGAGTTGACTGGAAAGTGAAATGCTCGAAATGCGGTTACTTGCACATTTCTGGGAAGCCATGTCCACGTTGTAACTAACTGGGACAAAGGAATTTTCAAAAACTTGGCAAAACAGGTCTGACCAGTTTTGCCACAACTCAAGTGAAATGACGATGAAGAAAATCATGGTTTTCGCGGCGGCGGTTTTCGCGGCAGTTGCCTTTGCGCAGACAGAGCCCGTGGTAAAGATGTCGGACTTACAGAAGATCGACATGGAGAGTCTGTTGGATGTTCCGGTCGGAAGCACGCTCCTTGGCACGGGGATCAAGCGCGTGACGCAGGAGGAGGACGTCTTGCAGATAGAGGTTCCCCTTGAATGGAGCGAGAAGGCGAAGTGTCGTGCGCTGCGCGTGTCGCACATTCTCGTAGACAATCGGCGGCTGATCATCCTCGGCGGTCTTGGGAGCAACGTGTATCCGACCATTGCGGAAGGTGCGTTCGCGATGACGAACGAGGTCATTTCCGCCGTGTGGAAGGTGTCCGACGGCAAGGCCATGGCCGTTCCACTTCGATTCGATAAGCAGAAGGGCTACTGGGAGATGATTTTCATGTGGAAGCCAGACCCCAAGAAGAACGTTGAGCGTGAACTCATCGTCCGGGGTATCGTCAATACGAAAAGGCAGATGGCGGTCTGCACGTGCCTCCACACGAAGGGCGATACCCTCCGGGCGGATTTCGCCCAGCCAAAAACTGGCGAAAACCGGTCAGACCTGTTTTCGCCAAATCGTGCCGTTCACCAATCGGGAAATATGATAAACTAACGGGGAACGGCGATGAGTGTAATTGAAACCATAGAGGCGTTTAAGAGCGGGCTGATGTGGATTTGCCTGTCGGCGCTGGCCGCGATTGCGGTCGGCGTCGTCGGTGCGTGGTTGTGCCGTTCGGCGCGCAGCGTGGTTGCGTGGGCGTGGCGTTCCCGTTCGTGGTTTGAGAAGGGGGGGCTTGTCGGCCTACTTTCATTTTGCGTTGTGTTTGGCAGTGAGAAGACGAGG
>CADCOC010000141.1 GCA_902802945.1 uncultured bacterium
AGTGCCCATCACGAGACGCGAGTTCCTCGCCTCCGTGACCATGGTGGTGGATGCCCTCACCTCGTTGCGAAGCCTGTCGGAGAAAAGACGCAACACGCCAAAGTCGGAAAGGATGACCCGCTTATCCGCGGAAACCAATACGTTGTTCAGCTTGATGTCACGGTGGACGATTCCCTGGGCGTGGATGTAGTCAAGGGCCGAGCAAGAACCCTGCCCTCGGCAAGGAACTTTTCCTTGAGGATATCGATGTGCCCGTCTTCGAGCGTGAACGACTTCAGCGCATAGTGGACGCCGAGTTGCGTATGCACGACCTCGTACACCGCCCCCATCGTGCCCTTGCCAAGGAGCCGGACGATGCGGTACACGCCGATCATGTCATCTGGCTTGAACTCCGCCATTAGTTCCCGTAGGCGCGGATTTCGAAGATGCGCGCGGAGGGATCGCCCCAGGTTTCGTTCACGGTCACGCGGAGGGCGTCGAGGCTGATGGGTAGGAAGTGATGCACACGGTGGCGGAGCTGGTTCGTCGAGTCCCCGCCAAGGCGCACCCACTTGCCATCCACGAGGCCTTCCACGACGTATGACTTCACGAGCGAACGCGGACGCGGCGAGGCGCGGACTGTCGCGAAGTCGGGATCGAACGCGATGCGCACCTCGCCCACGGAAACGGTCGAAGGGAAGTCAAGCCGCACCCACTGCGGAAGTTCCTTCGAGGAGTCGGAAATCCACCCGTGATAGATGCCATCCTCGCTGCGCGCCATGCCGTCGGTGACGGCGACCGCGCTGGAACCGAGGTCACGCTCAAGCGCGGGTTCCGTGACGAAGGAATACTCCTCGTCGCCCTTCGGCGTCCACGTCTCCTTGCCCTCGCTGCAGTAGGCCCGAAGGTCGAAATGTCCCGTCGTCCCCTCGCGCAACGCCCAGGAGATTCCCGGCAGGGGCACGAGTTCAACCCAGGTGAACCGCGCGTTCAGCGCAATCGGCTTCGCACACGCGAACCTGACAAGTTCCTTCCCTCCGGCGGGGGCGGTCGCCTTCAGGACGGCGACGGGCTCGCCCTTCGGGTACCACGCCGAATCGTCCGTGAGATAGACCTTCGCCGTCAATTCAATATCGCGCTTCTCCTCGTTCAGCAGGAACAGTGACACGGCGTCAAGCCGCTGCGGCTCGGCGGGACGCCTCGCCCCACCTGTGCCGCGCTCGAACCGTACCGCCCGACGGAATCCCGCGCACTTGTGCGCAGGCTTGTCTGTGCGGCGGAGGCCGGGATCGGACGCGTCGAACCGGACATGGCGCGGCTCGAAGTCGGAAGCGGTGACCTTCGCCGTCCGCGCGAGGTCAAGCGGATCCACGTTCGCGAGGTGCGGGATGTACTGGTCGTCCTTCAGGAGCTGCTGCTGGAGTTCCTTGATGTGGCGTTCGCCGCACACGCGCGGCGTGATGCCGTTCTTGGCGGCGATGGCCGCCGCCGTGCCGGCGGCCTGTCCGAGCTGGAAGAGTGTCGATTGCACGCGGATCGTGCCGAACGCGATGTGCGTGACGCTGATGGAACGCCCGCAGAGGAAGAGGTTCGAGATGTTCTTCGAGTAAATGCAGCGGTAGGGGATCGAATAGATCGGCACGCCCGGATGGCTGCGCCAGAACCCGTTGCCTGTCGGATTCTCCATGCCGAGCGGATCGTGCGTGTCGAGGCTCCAGCCGCCGTAGGAGATGCGGTCGGGAAACATCGTGCCCTTCAGCGCGTCGTTCGCGGTCATCACGTAGTCGCCCACGAGACGGAAACCCTCGCGGCGCGCGTTCTTCCACGCGATTTCCGCCATGTAGGCGTTCTTCGCCTTGTCTTTGACGGGTGATTCGTTCTTGATCCAACCCCAGTAAGCGAAGGAAATACGCACGAGCTGATCGCGCGCGCGCTCGGGATCTTCAAGGTCGTTGAAGCGTCCGTTGTTCTCCATCCACCACACGCCCCTCAGACCCGACGGGCGCCGCCGGAATCCCTTCGGCAGCACATCTGCCCACGCGGGCGTCGTGTACTCCACCGGCTTGTCGGCGAACGCATGGCGGTAGCCCACGAGGCCGTCCTTCATCACGCAGCCGCTCATGGTGATCTCGTCGCGCTTTTCCGGCGCGGGCGCCTCGTTGAATTCGTCCCTCGCTTCGCGTCCGTGCATGTACTCCGCGCCCGCGAAGAGGCCCAGCCAACCGTCACCCGTGCCGTCCGCGAAGTAGCGTCCTCTGAAACGCGTCTGGGCGCCCGTAAGCGTGTTGCGCGAGACGACTGCGGCGATCATCGCGTCACCCTTCTTCTCCGCAGACATCACGCGCTCGTTCGGGAACTCGAAGAGCCAGCCTTTCAGCTCGTCCGCCATCTGACGGTAGGCGTCGCTGTACGACCATCCCGCATGGGTGAAGCGGCGCATCTTCGCCTCGCACACAAGCCCCGACTCGCGCCCCTTGCGTCCGGCCCCGTTCAGCGTCACCTGCATCTCGCAGCTGGAGTTGCCGCCGAGCACGGGACGGTCGTGGACGAGCGCGACGCGCAGTCCGTTCCGCGCCGCCGCAAGCGCCGCGCCGAGTCCGCCCGGACCCGCCCCCACCACGACGAGGTCAAACGCCCCGCCGTCCGCGATCTTGTCGCCGTCGCCCGTGAGGCGCTGACGCTCCGCCGCAAGCGCCTTGGGTTCCTCCGGCGGCACATACGAAAGGTCGGTCGTGAAGAGGAGCGCGTCGCAGCGCGTCATCGCGCCGGTGAGGTCAACGAGCTTGACTTCACACGCGCCGGCGTTGAGCGCAAAATCGCCCGCCTTCTCCCACATCCAGCCTTCGCGATGCGATGCGCCGAGCGTGCCGCTGCGCTTGCCGGCGACCCCGACCGCGAACTTGCCGGGCGAGAACTCCGGCAACCAGTCCTTCGTGCGCGCCCACACGCGCCACGTTCCCGCACGCGGGATCGTGACTTTCGCGGACGCCGGGGCGACGGGCTTCAGCACGCCCGGCGCGAGCAGGTACGCGCTCCCCATCTTGTGCGTGAATTGCGTATCAACCACCCAGCCACCATAGTTCGCGAAATTCTCCGCCTCCAGCCACACGAATCCCGGCACCCTCTCCTTCGCCTCCTCTGCTGGTGCGCGGAAGTCGTTGTTCACGTACTCGCGACTCGGTGAAACGCCCTTGGGCACGTCTTCGCACGGAACGACGTACGTCTCCTCGCCGGAATCCTGCAGCGAGTCGGGGAGACCGGGCAGACGTACGGTCGCCGTCGTTCCCTTCGGCACGGACACCTTCACCTCGACGCCTCCGTCCACGCGCCGCCATGCGACGCGGATGTCGCCGCCCGGGACGGCGTGGCTCACCTTCACCCAGTCAAGCCCCGGCAGAAACTCCGGCGCGACGGTGAACGTCTTGAATCCCGGCGCCGTGCGCTTGATGCCGCCGAGCGAACCGTAGAACCAGTTCACGATGTCCGCCATCATGAAGTGGTTGAAGGACGATCCCTCGCGGCAGTCCCACGCCTCGTGGCAGGACGTATTGCCCTTCGCGACCATGTACCCGTAGCCGGGCTTCGTCGTGTCCGCCGTCATCTCGAAGATCACGTCGCTGCAGCCGTTCTCGGCAAGCACCTGGAGAAGATACGGATAGCCGATCTCGCCCGTGCCGACCGCGCCGCGTCCGCGCACGTCCTCCACGATGTTGGAAACAATCGCCGCCGTCTCGGCGGGATCGGCAAGCCCGAACGCAAGCGCCATCGAGTTCGCCGTCTGTGAATTGTTCTCGTAGTAGTGACCCTGCGGATTCCACCACTTCGCGTTGAACGCCTTCTTGATGTTCGCGGCCTCTTCGCGGAACGCGGCCGCCTCGTCCTTCTTGCCAAGGATGTCGGCGCACTTCGCGAGCGTCGCGGCGTTGAGGTAGTAGAAGGCCGTCGCGGTGAAGTCGATGGACGTCCGGCGGAGCGGACGCTTCTCGGCGGAGACGGTCTGCTGGTACCAGTCGCCGAGGCCGCCGGGCGTGATGAACTTCCCGCGCTTCTCGTTCTGCGACTGCGCGCGGATGTACTTGTGGTAGGCGACCATGTTCTTCCAGTAATCGCGGATGAGCGACGTGTCGCCGGTCCACTCGTACTGCTGCCACGGCACCTGGATCAGCGACGAACCCCATTCGATCGAATGGCGGAACCCGCCCCGGAACACGGTGTACTCCGGCGCGATGTCGGGAACCATCCCGTCGGCGAGCTGCGAATCGGCAAGATCCATGCACGTCTTCGCGAACATCGCGTCTGCGTTCCAGCCCCAGCGGATCTGGTCGGCATGGATGTGGTCCTGCTCCTGCCAGCCGAGTTTCTCGCGGTGCGGACAGTCCGTGAACACGCTCTGCATGTTGGAGCGCTGCGCCCACCAGCAGATGTCGTGAATCTGGTTCAACAGCTTGATCGAGCATTCGAAGGTGCCCGCACGCGGCGCGTCCGCCATCACCACGCGCGCAGACGTGGATACAAGCTCCGGCCGCGACGGGGCGCGGCCCTCCCCCGCCGCAAACAACCTCACCTTCATGTAGCGGAAGCCGTAGTAGAAGAACGGCGGCGTGAACGACTCGTCGCCCGTGCCCGCGAGCGTGAACGCACAGCGCGCGACGGTACCGTGGTAGCCGCCCGGCTTCTTCGTGATGCGCGTCTCGCCGGGACGAAGCGGAATCTCGGAGAACTCGATCTCCACGCGACTCCCGTGCGGACCCTTCGCGACGACCGTCGGCACGTACGCGGCGTTCTGTCCGAAATCAACCGTCAGCTCGTCGTCCGAAACGCGCATCGTCCGCACGGGCTTGTGCACCTCCTGCAACCGACACACAAACGTCGCCTCCCTCAACTCGCCCTTCGGCGCCTCCGCCAATTCGGGGTGGCGGGCTAATTCGGGGTGGCGGGCTTCCAAGCCCGCAAATGCCTGGCGGCCGTCTCCGGCCGCCACCACCCGACGGTCAATATCGTCCCCGCTATACACGTGCGTGCGCACCACCTCGCTCTGCGACACCTTCCACCCCTCGACGGACGACTTCACGACGCCGCCGACGATGAGCTTCTTCTCGCCCTCGCTGCCGACGAACTTCGTGTAAAGCCCCTTGCCCGGCTGCGGCACGTTGTACATGCCGTTGCCGAGCGTGATCTCAAGTGTGTTCTCCACGCCCGCCTTGAGCGCGGGCGTGAACACGTTGTAGAAGCACGTCTTCGTCGAGCGCGTCCAGCCTGGGAGATTGAACTCGTCGCCTCGTCCGATGGGTTTGCCGTTCAGCGTGGCGACGTACTGGCCGAGCCCGCAGATCGCAATCTCCGCGGGGCCGTCACGGTCCACCTTGAACGTCGTCGTGAACCGCGGCGCCGCCGCGTTCAGCTCCTTCGGCTGTTCGATCCACCGCGCGCCCTTGAAAAGGTCGCTCGCGTTCTTTGCATTCACCGCGATGGCGACAGCCGCCATCGCAAACATCAACATTCTTTTCATTAGATTCTCCTGTCAAAGAAAATGGTTTCGTCTTCGATTGCACAATTTTGCATGGCAAAAATTTTACCATTTTCTCGTTTCTGCGGCAAGTGACGGTTTAACGGCAACTGGCAACAACTAACGGCAACCTACCGTCAAGCAGGTTGCCGCAAGTTGAGCTGGCATCGGCGGTCGCGGGGCGACCGCCCTACCGTTTTGCACCGTCAGAGCGACAGCACGTACTCGGCGAGGTCCTTGATCTGCTCCGGGGTGAGTTTGGATGTCTCGCCGTGCGTATCGTTCGGATTGCAGGTCGTCAGCACCTCTTCCATCGTGAGGGCGCGGCCGTCGTAGAGATAGGGGGCCGTGCGCCAGCACTCGGCGAGGGTGGGCGTGTCGAACTTGCGTCCGGCCTCGGTGGCCGTACCAAGGCCCACGTCGTAGAGCTTGAGGTCGGTCCAGAGCGGCTCGCCGCCAGGTGCCTTCTTCTCGGGCGTGTGGCACTCCGCGCACTTCGCCTTCACGAAGAGCTTCTCGCCGCGCTGGGCGCGGGCAGAGAGCTTGCCGTTCACGAGGTAGGGACTCGGCACGGGCTTCATCTTCTCCACGTATGCGTCGAAGCAGTGCACATCCTCCTCGGGACGCGTGACGAACTGGATGTGGATGAGTCCGGCGGCGTTGCAGGTGTGCATGTCCTTGCGGATGCCGGTGATCATCGTGGGCGGCGTCAGGTGGTCGTAAAGCTCGCTCTTCGTCTGCTTCGGGTTGCCCATGCCGTCGTTCAGGAGGTCCCAGTTGAGGCCGTCCACGCGTCCGTCCGGGTGGCAGCTCGCGCAGCTCTGCCACTGCTGGAAGCACATCGAGCCGTCGTTGTAGAGCATCTCGCCGCGGCGCGCACGGTCGCGGGAGAGGTCGGGACGCGGCCCTAGCGGCACCAGCTTGGCGCGCGCGGAGGGATCATCGAGGTCGAAGAGGGAGACGGCGTCCTCGAAGTAGAGCGCGGTGATAGCCGTGCGCCCCGAGAGAAACACGCCGCGCGGACCGTTCCCGCCCGCGAGCACGCGGCGGCGGATCGACACGAGGAACGCGAGATCGTTCGGCACGTCCTCGGCGCTCTTCACGATGCCGCTCGCGCTCTCGCCCTTCGCGGCCTTCGCGAGGCGGTCGTGTAGCGCCGCGCGGTCGATGATGGAAAGTTCGCAGGTGCCCGCGTGCGCGACCACGAGCGTGCGGCCGTCCTCCGTCACCGCCACGCCCCACGGGTTCGCCCCGCCGCGGTCCACGTCGTCCAGCAGCACGGTGTTCACGTACGCGCCGGTGGTGCCGTCGAACACGCTCAGCGCGGCGGTGTTCATCCAGCCGCGCTCGAGCTGCGTGGTGGGCAGCTGGTAGCGGCCCATCGTGTGCGTCACGTACACGGACTTCCCGTCGGGCGACGACGCGATTCCGCGCACGCCCGTGGAGCCGTTCGGAAGCAGCACGTGCCGCACGGCGAACGAGCGCGTGTCGATCACGCTCACGGACGCCGCCACCACGTCGTTCGTGGCCGCGCAGTACGGCAGCATGTTCGCAACGAAGAGGTACTTCCCTTCCGCGCCAAGCGTGGCCGCGAACGGCTCGCGCAGCACCTTGACCGTCTTGGCGACCGACATCTTTCCGGCGTCCAGCACGCTCACCTGGGCGGCGAAGCGGTTGAGCACGTAGACGGTGCCGCCGTCCTTGGAAATCACCGGCGCGCAGGGGCTGTGTCCCACGGCTGCGGACTTCACGCACGCGCCATCCAGCGCGTACTTGCGCAGCTCGCCGTTCGCCTCGCCGCTCGTCACGTACACGAACCCGCCGCCCGCGGCGATGCCCGTGGGGTTGGCGGAAACCGGCCACTGGCGCACCACGCGCCCGTCGCACCCCACCTCCGCCACGCGTGCAGCCGTGGCCTCCGTCACGTACGCGCCGCCATTGGGCGCGGGGGCCAAAAATTCAGGCGAAACGTAACTCTGCGCGTACGCCGCACAGGTACACGCGAATACCAACGTTCCAAATACTTGTTTCATTTATCAGTCTCCTATTTTGGAATTGGGTGATTATACCATAATTTCTCCGTGCATTCGGACAAAATCCAAATAAATCCGAAATGTACGAAAAAGCACAACAACTTTTAGAGCGATTCCAACCTCCATGAAAGCGCGGGGAGATTGCCTTCAAAGCGCTTCCCCTCGAACTCCAACGAATACGCCTGCTCCTCGCGCGTCCAGTTGACGAGAACCGCCGCCGTGCGTCCATCGGGCGCGCGCCACTCGGAGTGGAACACCGTCGGCAAGGCCGGCTGCACGCACTCCTTGCTTTCGTGCGGACGCTTGTAGCTGCTCGTCTTGAGGAACAGGACGCGCTTCCTCGCGCACGTGAGCTTCGCGGGCTTCAGCATCTCGCCGTCGAAGAGGAAGTCCTTGTGGTCGTGGTAGAACTTCGCGGAGTCCTTCATGAACTGGATGTCCTTCGCGATGCGCGGGTTCGTGACGTCCCGCATCACGAAGTTGTGCACCATCGGCTGCACGCCCCAGACGATGCCGCGCGCAAACTCGACCGCGAACTGGTCGGGGTACTTCGCGATCTGCTTCTCCACGTCCGGCTTGTCGGGGTACTTGCCCCACAGCGGGTCCCAACCGGGGACTCCACCGGGCGTCGCGAACGAGCCGAAGAGCACGCCCGCGCCGCGGTACATCACCGTGACGGCGGGGACAGGTTCCTCGCCCGGCAGCGTGCCAAGGCCGTTGCGCTCCCAGCTGGAGTAGAGCATGATGAACGACTCGAACCTGTCGAGGTACGCCTCGCTCGTCGCCTCGGAGGAGAGCATGAAGCCGGGGTTGTCCGCATGGACGGCGTTCACGTAGTCGCGGTAGCCCGCGATGAGCGCGTGCGCGTCGCCGGGCGCGTGCTTGTGGCGCGGGTTGAAGCAGGGCAAGTGCGCGGCGCAGCTGATCATGTCGATGTAGACGCCGTCGAGTCCCGTGGAGGCGAGCGTCTTCTCCAGCGCGCGCATCTTCGCCTGGAACTTCGGCGCCTCGCCGCACATGTGCCCCTGGCTTTGCTTCGTGAACGGATTGAACGTCGTGCCGTAGATTCGGCCATTGCTCCGCACGATCGTGCTTTCAAGCCCGCCCTCGGCCCAGCGCGGATCGTCCTCGTCCCAGAGCATCCCGTTCGTATAGACCTGCAGGAACGCGCCGCGGTCCTTCATGCGCTTCACGGCGGCGCGGAACGCGTCCTCGCCGTCGCGCGGCGGCCAGAAGAACGGATAGGAGGTATCGTACGGGACGTTGTGCCACCAGTACCAGTCAAGCGCGACCTTGAGGCCCGTCTCCTTCATGAACCAGTGGACGGGCGGCTCGGAGACTGCTATGTTTCCGCGGCTCCACATCCACATGTCGATCTCGCGCAGTTTCGAGAAGTCGCGCGCGGCGGCCGCCTTGAACCACGGCTGCGTCTCCATCCACGCGCGGTGCATCTTCGCCGCCTCGTACCATCCGCCGCGATACGGCGCATAGACTCCAGGATACGGCAGCGAGCCGGACTTGCGCGTCTCCTCAGAGACCGGCGGAAGCCAGATGTTGCGCAGGACGAGCGTGTTCGGGGCGGAACCGACCGTCACCTCGAACGCCGCCGCATGGAGGCGCGCGTCGCCGCGCTGGTCGAAGAAGTGCGAGACGCCCCCTTCCTCCAGCGCCGCCATGCAGTTGAACACCTTGAAGATCAGTCCCGACGAATAGACGCGCTGCATCGGCTTCATCTTCGACCAGTTGGGACGCAGGATGTCGCCCGCGAAGAACGGACGGAACAGCGCCGTCTTCGCCGTACGTGGCACGACAACCTCTGGGAAAACGATCCGCTTGGGATACTGCCCGCTTTCATTGCCGACGTAGTCGAAGGACGTGTACTCGAATCCGCCGTCCGGACGAAGCGTCATCTTCGCCGTCACCGTGAAGTTCTCGCCACACACGGGATGTCCCTTCCAGACCGCCGTCACCACGTTTCCGTTCGTCGTGACGGAGAGCGACTTCATCTGTCCGTGCGGGATGATCGAGGCGTGGACGAGCGCGCGGTCAGACCCGATGCCGCCGCCCGTCTTCGCATCCATTGAGGGCTTCCATTCGCCCGTTTCGATCGTGAATCCCACGCGGACGTTCCCCATCGGCACCGTGGTTGCCGACATAGGCGGTCTGGCCGATTCACGAAGGCTGTTGAAGTATTTTTCAAGATGGTTGGCATGCGTCGTCTCGCGGCGCGCCTTCACGCCGAAGGACTTCACGTCGCGAATCCAGTTCTCAACGGCCTCGGCCTTCGTCGCGGGACGCGTCCACATGTAGCCCAGCTTCGCCGCAAAGTCCCTGAGGATGTCGTAGTTGAGAAGCAGCATGTGGTCGATGGAAAGGCACTCGCGCCTGACGCGGGTCGCGAACGGTTCGCCGTCCTTCGCCGCCGCCGCCACCGCCTCGTCCATGCCCGCCTCGATCACCGCAATGAACTTCTTGAGAACCGGCGCGGCGGACTTGCCGTAGTACCCTTCCAGAAACTCGTCCATGAGCCGCTTCTCGTCGTCCTTTGGATCCCAGAGCAGGTGAGCGGTCATATAGTGCCGGAGCGTCGCGAACGAACCGGCGGAGCAGATTGCATCGCCCTGCTCGAACACGCCCACCGCGCCGTTCTTGGCGAAAAGGCGGATGTTCGGCGCGATGGTGCCAATGTTCGGATGCGGCATCATGTAGTTGCAGAAGTCGGCGAGATAATCCCAGATCAGGAGATTGCCGCCCGCGACGCGCTGCCAGTCGGCAAGGTCCTTGGCGAAATCCGCCTTATTCGGCGGCAGTGGCTCGGCGAGCGGACGCGCCACGTCGCACAAGATGTCGCAAAGGCGCACCACCACGTTGGAACGCGGCCTGGTCTTCGTCGGCGCCCGACGCGTGAACATGTACGCAAACGTGTCGATGCGCACGTTCGGGAACTCCTTCTCCACGGCCTCGGCGACGTCGTTCGCAAAGCGCAGGTACGGGCCGGACGGCGCGCCGCCGTCCTCGTCCATCATCGCCTTGCACTTGTCGCACGTGCAGTATCCGCGCCAGTCGTTCTGCGAGACCTGGATGAAGTCGGCAGACGGATCCTCGCGCAGACGCTTCAACGTCTCCTTGATGTACTCCGCCTTCATCTCGGCGTTCGCAAGACACAGCTGCTTCGGCTCGCGTTTCCCCTTCACAAGCGAATACCATTCAGGGTGCTTCTCGAAATACACCTTGGGCGGCAGAATCTCAAAGAAGGAATGGTACGCACTGTGGCGTCCCTTGAAGAAGAACAGACGGTGGTTGCCGCCCAGCTCCGGCGGGATGAACGTGACGCCCGTGAGCTGGTTATTGCGCGTGACCGACGTGAAGTTGCCCTTCGAACGTACCTTGAAGAGCGGGTCGAACCCGTCGAGATAGTACGTCTCGCGGTACTTGAACTGCGGAGCGTACGAGAGCGAGATGTCCTTCACGGGGACCGCGTCGAGCTTCGGATACGTCGCCGCGTCGGAAGTCCACCACCGCACGCCACAATACTTTTCGAGATAGAGATCAACCGCATACAGCGGCGCGCGCGCCGGATCGCCGTCCAGCACTACGCCCCCCTCCACGGATTTCAGAAAGACCTCATCCACCTGGTAGGGCGGTTTCGATGAAACCGCCGTACCCGCCCCCCTCGCCACCTTCGCCGCCTTCGTCGCGCCAACAAAGAGACTGGCAGCGGTCGCGTCCTTCGCCAAATCGGCTTCCGCAATGACCTTCGGCTTTTCTCCAAGACACTTGCCGAGTTCGCCCGCAAGCTCTTCGGCGGCTGACTTCTCCACCGCCGTCGGTGAATCAGGCAATACCACAACTGGGGCAACGCCACCGAATGCGCACGTCGCCGCCACCACAGACGACATCGCCAACAAAGACATGGCATATATTTTCATGACGACCTTCCCTCTTTGCTGTTATTTTACTATTGAACCGAGAACACGACGGAAACTCTCCGCCGTGCGCGGGAGCGTGGGCTTGAGCGATTCAAGCGGTCTCGCCTTGAGCGCGAGGCGCTCTTTCTCGGCGTTGACAGTGATTTCCGCATTGCGGTCGCCTGCGGCGACGGCCTTGGAGAGCTTTGCCGCCACGGCCTTCACGTGCGGCGCGTACCAGTGCCGTGCGAGTTCGTACTGGTGGCTGCGGCAGTAGTCGCACGAGGAGTTCTCGAAGAGCGTCTTCTCAAAGGCAGGATTGCGAATCTTCTCCACCTCGTCGAGGCGCAAGTACGACTCCCAGAGCGAGTAGTCGGTGTGTAGCGCGAGAAGATCGGCCATCGCGTCGCAGAGCTCGGCAACCCGGTTGATCTTGGCGAGGAGAACATCTTGCTGTTGTACGCTTGCTGTCGTATTCGTCCTCCAGGCACCGAGTTCGCGGCCGAACTCCCACACGCGCACCGCGATCAAGCGGTCGAGAACCATGCGCGCGATGTCGATGGCGTCGCGCTGGACGAACGGATCGTCCCACGGTACCTGCTGGAGCAACGTGAACACCTTCTGCGCATCCTCCACGGGCTGTTTCCACTGATCGATCAACTTCATGGGAGGCGGATTACCGCCGATGCCTAGGACGGCGTAGGAGTAGTTGTTGCCCCAGGCGCGCAGCCACGACGCCGGAAGCGCCGCCTTCCACGCGGCCTTCATCGTCTCCGCGCTCGCACCATAGCGGCTCGCGCAGAACTCATCCAGCACGTCGCCGTGCGGGACGAGCTTGTCGGACCAGGCGTTCGCCGTGAAGAAACGGAGGAGAAGCGTGTCCGTATGGCTCGACTCCGGCCAGAGGATGTAGCCCTTGCAGAACGGGTCGTTCTGGACGAGCTTCTGGCGTTCCTCGATGATTTCATAGTTCGCGCGCGTGTCGAGCGCCTTCTCGTAGGCGAGGAAGATCGAGTAGGTGTAGGGGAACTTGCCGATGACGTCCCAGTTCGTGAAGTTTCGCGCCTTGGCGCCGCGCTTCGCGTCGTCAGCCTCGTAGTCCCAGAGCAGGACGCTGTCCTTGTCGAGCGTCTTGAGGTACTCCCTGACCTCCTCGTTCTTCCAGGTTAAGTAGAAATCCCATCCGGCGATCAGCAGCTGTGCGTCGGGATAGTCGCGCTTCGCCATGTTGAGGAACTTGTTGAGCGTCTTCACCTTGAGGTCGAAGTTCGCCTTGCGGTCTTTGTAGCACCAGCGCTCGCCGAGGCCGATGGTGTGCAGGAGGCGCGGTTCCGGCGCACCCTGGTCGTAGGCGTTGATCGCCGTCTTCGTCAGCTTCCAGTACTCCTCGGCCCAGTCTCCCGTGCGGATGTCCCACACGCGCAGATGCGGCTCGGCGTGCGTGGAGTTGGCCTGCGGGAGGAACGGCGGTTTCTTGTTCGCGAGGAAGGAGTCCGGCGTGGGCGAGTACCAGTGGGACATCGTGCCGAAGTCCTCCGGTGACATCAGGCCGCGATCAAAGGCGTATTTCTGAAGGTCGTGCCGCAACTGGCCCCGGAACTGGAGGCTCCAGAAAAGCGTGCGGTCGTTGTAGCCCTTGTACATTCCCGGCTGCGGCTTCGACGCGTCGGGGTAGGGACAGACGTCCGGGAACGCGCGCTGAAACACGTCGTCCTGTCCAATGCGGAGCATGAACGTGTTGAGGCGTCGCTTGAGGATCCAGTCGATCTCCTTCTTCCAGTCGTCGAGTCCCCAGTGCTCCGCCTGGAAACGCGTGAGGCCGCGATGCGCGAAGTAGCGGATGGCACGGTATTCGAAGTGCGCCTCCTCGTGGACGTCGAGGTTCGAGAGGTCGATGGATTCCTTTTTCGGCACCACGTCGCCGTCCCAGAACCAATGGCAGCCGCCGCGCCGCTCAAGGAGGTCGTAGAGGCCGTACCACACGCTGCGCAGGTTGGAGCCGGTGATGGTGACACCTTGCTGTTGTACGCTTGCTGTCGTGGCGGGGGCGGGCGAGGACGCCCGCCCTGAATTTGCGGGCTGAGACGCCCGCCACCCCGATGGAGGGGGCTGAGACGCCCGCCACCCCGACGCGATGCTGTATGCATCGCGGCCGCTTTTGGAAATTTTGGGGTCGATGGCGAACTTCACGATTCCAGCAGGCGCGTCCTTGCCGGTGATTTGCTTGTAGTACTTCGAGAACTCGGCGCGCTGGGACGCGAACGGATCATTCCCGGCGGGCTTCGCACCCTTGCGAAGGCTGTTGAAGTAATTTTCGATCTCGTCCGCGCGCGTTGTTTCGCGGCGCGCCTTGACGCCGAAGGACTTCACGTCGCGAATCCAGTTCTCGACGGCCTCGGCCTTGGTCGCGGGACGCGTCCACTTGTAGCCGAGTTTCGCGGATATGTTCCTAAGGATGTCGTAGTTGAGGAGTAGCATGTGGTCAACTGTAAGACGCTCGCGCCTCACGCGGGAGGCGAACGGTTCGCCCTCCTTCTCCGCCGCGACCACCGCCTCGTCCATGTATTTCGCGGCAAGCAGCTTGTCGCCGCCGGGGAGGAACGGCGCGCCCT
>CADCOC010000142.1 GCA_902802945.1 uncultured bacterium
TCGCGAGCTGCTTCGGGAACGACACGAAGTACCACCTCACGTTTACGGTGACGCAGGACGGAACATCGTCCAAATACCACCTTGTCCGTCGCAAAGCCAGCGTCCTCTCGGAGGCGGCGTTATCCCTTGACCACACCGTCGCGGACTGGACGCTTTCAAACGTCATCGGCGGGCGGCTCTACCTCGGCCATTCGCAGTGGAACAGCGAGAGGGACATCGACGCCAATGCCATCTACGACGAGGTGCGCATCTGGAACGGCGTGGTGCCGGACGAGCTTCTGGCCCTCAATGCCGATATGGGGCCGGACACAATGGCGCTCAAGTACGACGCGAACGGAACTGCCAGCGTCGTCGTCCCCGACGGGAAAACGCTTCACGTAAACGAGAACACCGTCGGCAACTACACGCTTGCCGGTTCCGTGACGCTCGAGGGGACTGCGGGGATTGAGTTCAACTTCGATGCCACGCAGTACCCCAATGGAATGTCGTTTGCCGCAGAGGGCGGCTTCAACGTCCCCTCCGGCTCGGTTGCGGACTACGTGACGGTGCCCGAAGGCTATGACGTGACGCTCAGCGGCAACACCCTCAGCGTGGCTCCGGCCACCGCGACGTCCTGGACGGGCGCGGCCGGGGACGGCGACTGGAACAACGCCGCCAACTGGACGAAGGGCGTCCCGACGGCCAGCAAGACCGCGACGATTCTCGCCTCTGCGACGACAATGCCGCTGACGGTGCCCGCAGACGCCGCGTACGCTTCATTTACAGTCGCCGGCGGCACGCTTGCCGCGGATACTGACTGGAGCGGACTCGCCCAGAAGCCCGTCATCGCCGGAAACGTGGACCTCAACGGACACGACATCGCGATGCCATCCTGCGGCATCACCATTGCGCAGTCCGGCGCGTCGTTCTCCAACAGCGCGGCGACGACGAACGAAGTGCGCTTCCTTGCCAACGACGCCACCGTGACGGCGACGGAGGCGACGTACATCGACGGCATCGCGAACCTGTCCACGGCGGCGAACGCGAAGATCGCCATCGTACACAGTTCCGGAAATTCCTCCGGCACGCTCAACGTGGGCGCGGTGGACAAGCACACCGTGTTCCGCGCCGAATCCGGTACGATTTCCATGACGGCGAACGGGCAGGTCGGCATGACCAGCGGAGGCGCGGGCTACCTTGACATCGCGGGCGGTACGGTCGATTTCTGCACGGCGAACAGCCGTGGCCTTCAGCTTGGCGGCGCCAACGCCCGTTCGTACGTGACTATTTCCGGCGGCAAGCTGCGCGCAAACTGGATCGACGCCGGACACGACGGCGTGACCGAATGCGCGATCGTCCAGACCGGCGGCGAAGTCGAGACCGGCATCAACAACAACGGCAACGTCTGGCTTGGAAGAACCGGTAACGGCAAGGCCACGTACACGCTCTCCGACGGCCTCGTCAACTTGACGAGAGGCACGCTTGACGTCGGTGCCTTGGGCGCCGCCACGTTCACGCAGGACGGCGGAACAGTAACCATCGCCGCGAGCGACCTGCGCGTCGGACAGGAGAGCACGGCAACTGGCACGTACACCTTCAACAGCGGCACGGTCACGCCGAAGTTCTGGTTCCTCATCGGCGGAAAAGGCGCCGGCACGTTTACGCAGAACGGCGGCTCGGCCGTTCTCACGGGCGCCGACAACAACAACGGTAACTGGGTGGCGATCGGCCGGTATGCTGGTGGCAACGGTACGTACGTCATGAACGACGGGTCGCTTGAAGTCGGCACGGGCACAAGGGGCGGCGGCATCTGCGTTGGATTCGATGCCACTGGAGTCGGACGTTTCGAAATGAACGGCGGCACGGTGACTGCGCCGACGATCTTCAGGTATAACGGGCACGGCACGGTGCTGCTCAACGGCGGCACGATCAAAGCCGCCAAGGACGGCGGCACGTCCAGCAGCACGTTCGCCAGCGACATCGGCATCCTCAAGAACATCGACAACCTCGTTTTCGGCAGCAACGCGACGACGATCGACACCGACGGACACAACACGAGCATCACCGGCTGCGGCTACGACACCATCGGCGGCGGCTCGTTCGTGAAGGCGGGCACGGGCACGTTGACTGCTGCGATGCCGCCTGTCAGCACTCTCGTCGTCTCGAACGGGACGCTCGCGCTTTCCGCAAGCGCCGACAACAGCGCCCCGCTGGCCGCGCTGGCCCACCGCTGGAGCTTCAACGGCAACCTCAACGACTCCGTCGGCGGTGCAACGGCTACGACCATTGGCTCGAAGGCCGATGTCAACTACGTCAATGACGCCGCCGTTCGGATAGGCTCCGACCAGTCTGCAACCTACGCCACGTCGCTCAACCTCGGCAAGGCGCTTTCGGCGGGCGATGTCGTCACGATCGAAATCTGGGCGAAGCGCAGCAGCCTCACCGCAAACATGCGCCTGTTCGACTGGGGACTTTCCAATGAAGACTACATCTGCATGTCCTGGAACGACAACGCCAACGTCTGGGTAAAGACGGGGAACCGCGACAGATTCGCAAATCCGGCAGGGGTCGTAAACGGCTGCTTTGCCAACAACGTGAACTGCCATCTGGGCGTGACGTTCACGGCGAATACTGACGGGACAACCACCGTCCGCGTGCTTCGCCACAACCTGGACGATCCAACGGCGGAGACCAAGACGCTCACGACGACGTTCCCCAGCTGCGACCTCTTGAGCATCATCGCCGGCAACCTCTACCTCGGACATTCGCAGTATGCGAGCGAGTCGGGGAAAGACGCAACCGCCACCTACGACGAAGTGCGCATCTGGAAGGGCGCGCTGAGCAACGAGGCCCTCGCGCTGAGCGCGCAGAAGGGGCCGGACGCGACGGCGGTGGACATTGAGGCAATTGTTGCGGCGAATGCTGCTCCCGTCTCGCGTACGCTTGAACTCGCCTCTGGTGCGACGCTCAACGTCGGTGCTGGCAATACGCTCCGCCAGCCGGTCGTGAAGGGCAGCGGCACAATCGCGGGTGGAAACCTCGTCGTGACCGAGCGCATGAACGTGACGATTGGCGAGACGATGAGCGTCACCGATGGCGCAACGCTCGACCTCACGGGCGCGGAGCTCGTCGTCACCAATCCTGAAGCGCTGCAGAAGGGCTATACCTTCGCCACGGCGCCGTCTGGCGGCATCGTTCCCGCCGCACCGCGTCCGCTCAGCGGCGACTTGCGGGGGTACAGACTCTTCCTCTCGCGGACCAAGGCCCGCATCGGAAAGTCTGGCTTCACGTTGATCGTGCGGTGATGTCATTCGGCGGTCGCGGGGCGACCGCCCTACCCCGGGAGGGGCGCGCTTGTCGCGACCGACTGGTTGGGCCGCCTCGCCGAGGCGGCCGTAGATGCAAATGATTGGCAATGCAATTCAACGTTGATGGCGGCCCGCTCGGTGAGCGGGCCCTACCAATTTGCCAACTTGTACGATTCGCGGATGCGCCATTTCGCAAAGGATGCTATTGAATAGAACGGATGGAAATGATACACTACCAGTAATTGCTCGCTTTCACTAGGAAAAGAGCAAAGCCATCAACAACAAACCTAAAAGGAAATCAGTATGATTTACCAACGAATATGCCATGCAGCGTTGTCGCCGTTGTGTGCGTTTATGGTTCTGGCTGGGTAGCTTGATCCGCAACTGCCACGAAAGAGGGGTTTATGAATTGCCTCGGAGGTGTTCAACCATGAAACATTGCATTGCTTTTGGTGTCGTCTCCCTTGCGTTGGCGGCGTGTGCCTATCTGCCGCCCGTCGAGGAACGGTGTGGCGTGAAGGTGGAGATCGGCTCGTTCCCGCAGGCGACAGAGCGCCCCGGCACGAATCCGTACGCCTGGCCGCACGGTGTCACCGAGGTGCAGGCCGGCGCGCCGCGCGCCTTTCCGGTGACGCTGGAGAACAAGACGGAGAAGTCCGTTTCCGGCGAACTCGAGGTGTGGATGAACGATGATTGGGACGTGGTAGGTCCGCAGGGCCCCCTTACGCTTGCGCCCGGCGAGAAGAAGGAGCTCGCCTACACGGGCACGGCGCGTCCGCGCGCTCTCAACGCGCTCTATCCAGTCCATGCGCGCTTCACGCCTGTGGGCGCGAAGAAGGAGGACGCGCCGCACCCGATCGCGGTCTTCATGTACAAAAATCCTCACGCGCCGCGTCCCGTGCGCAAGGTGTCCAAGCCGAAGCTCGGTCCGCAGCCGAAGGCGCCGGACGAGGCCGAATGGAGGGCTCGCTGCGCGGCGGCGCTCGCGGCGGCGAAGACGGCGTGCGCATCCGGAACAGACGCGTCTGCGGGACGCTGGCGCCTGGACGCAGGCGACGGGGTGTACGGCGCGGGCGTGGCGTATGGAGAGCGCGGTCTCATCGACGGTGCGCTCGCGTTCACGGACGGCGAACGTTCGGTGGTTTTTCGCGGCTTCACCGCGCGGGTGGAGACGGGTGATGGTTCCGCACCGCCAGAGGCAAAGGCGTTCCTGCGCGAAGAGAAGGGCACGCTGCGAATCTCCTGGTCGATTCCCGGCGTGAAACGCGACTCGGCCGGATTCCCGCGCATCGCGGATCTTGCCGTGGGACCCGCCTCCGAGACGCCGCATCGCGTGTACATGGGCTTCGGCAACGTCGTGGAGGGCCCGAAGAGGTTCTCGCTTCACGCGAACGGGTTCGGACTTTCCACGCGCCACGTGGGTGCGGACTACGCGAACGGACTTTCAGTGGTACAGGCCGTGGACGTGGTGCAGGATTCCGTTTTCTGCGACGGCGAGAGGAACCTCTTCTCCCTACACGCGCACCATGATGCGACGTTTACGTTCGTGCCCTCGTCGAAGGGCGCGTTCGAGGCAGGGCGCCGCTTCCGCGCCGTCGCAGGCTACAAGGCGAGTCCAGGACTGGCTGCGCTCGGCTCGCGCATGTGCCTCGACCAGTGGAGCGGCGACTACGCGAAGGCGGCGGAAGACATTGCGAAGGCCGCCAAGTACGGGTTGAACGACTCGATCTTCGTGAAGCACGACTGGCAGCGCTGGGGTTACGACTACCGCCTGCCCGAGATTTATCCGCCGCGCGGCGATCAAGAAGCGTTTGGCGCGATGCGCAATGCCTGCCGCGCTGCGGGGATGCTCTTCTGTCCGCACGACAACTACACGGACATTTATCCAGACTGCGACCGCTACTCGTACGACCTCACGGTGTTCAACCTTGACGGCACCCCGCAGCTTGCGTGGTTCAACGCCGGGCGCCATGCGCGTTCCTACCGCTGGGCACCTCATGCGTTTCATCCGTGGTGCCTCCGCAATGCCAAGCTGCTGAAGAAGGGTTACGATCCCGATGCGATCTTCATCGACGTGTTCACGGCGCATGGTCCGTTCGACTATCTCGACCGCGAGGGGCGCTTCCACTCGAAGAACGAGACGTCGGCGAACTGGGGACGTGGATTCGAGCTGTACCGCGAGGGGTTTCGGCGTCCGGACGCCGTGTGCGTGAGCGAGGCCGGACAGGATCACCTCGTTGGTATTGCGGACGCCGGACAGAGTGACCACTTCGGCGCGCCGAAGCTGCTTGGCGGGGCGAACTTCGCCGACAGCGAGCGCACGCCGTGGCATGACATCGCCACGCACGGCTACTATGTGCTCTTCGCGGGCGGACTTGGCGGACGCTACCAGGAGGAGGCGGGCTGGGACACGGGCGGCGACGCTGAACTCCACGGCTACGGCTCTGACGACTACCTATCCAACTGCATCATCGGTGGACGCAACCCGATGTGCGATGGGCCGTTCTCGCGCAACGCGGTGAAGACGTACTGGCTCCAGCACGACGCATGCGCGGAGCTCGGGCGCGCCGAGTTCCTTGACCTGAAGTACGAGAGCAACATCCACTGCCAGCATTCGTTCTTCTCCGACGGCGGGGAGGTGTGGGCGAACCGCCAGACGAACGCGACGTGGCGCCTGCCAAACGGCATCGTGCTGCCGCCCTACGGCTACTACGCGCGCACGCGCAGTACCGTGAGCGGCGTGGTGGAGAAGGACGGCGTGCGATACGCCTTCGCGAAGTCGCCGATGGGCATCTTTATTGACGCGCGCAAGCCGTTCTTGAGGCGTGCCGATGGCGGCATGACATATCCGCTGCGCGCCGAGGTCGTTGCGCCCGATCGGCTGCGGCTCCATGTGTTGTGGGAGATAACTCGTCCTGCGCCCGAATACCAGCCGTTCGTGCACATCTGCAACGAGAGCGTGGAGCACGAGGGCATCGTTTTCCAGTGTGGCATGGCGCGCGCGAAGGAAGTGTTCGCGAAGGCCGGCAAATGCGAGACGTTCATCGATCTGGTCGTGCCGTCCGAAACGGCAGCAGGCACCTACCGGGTGCGCTACGGCGCGTGGAATCCGAAGGGAGGCCCCCGCCTTTCGCTTGGCGGCGCGCCGACGGATGGCCGCCGCCGCATCGAGGGCGGCATGATCGAGGTGGTGCGCTCGGGCGGCAAGATATCAGGCGTCACGTGGAAGCCAGAGGGTCCGTCGGACGAGGCGACGGCGCGCGACAGACTGCTTGGTGTGAACCGCGCGGGGCGTGAGGTGCAGTTCGGCGGCGTGAAGACAGACGGTTCGTTCCGCTTTGCGGACTGGACGATCACGCCGCTACCGGACTCCGACGCCTTTACCGCCGAGATTGACCTTGCAGCGTTCGGCTCGGCGGGCCGCGTGGTGGCGGGTGTGGACGCGATCGAGCCGGAGGAGGGCGCCGCGGTGCCGGTCTGGAGCCAGTCCGGCAACGTGTTGAAGGTCAAGTGCGACGCAAAATCTTTCGCCTACCGCATTCGGCTATGACTCGCTTTCGCCAGAAAAAAGCAAAACCATCAACAACAAACCTGAAAGGACAATAAATTATGGTTCACCAACGAACATGTCATGTAGCGCTGTCGCCGTTGTGTGCGTTTATGGTTCTGGCAGCGATGTGTACGCTCGCAGCTTCTGCGATTCCACTGCCAGAACATCCAAGGCCGGACTGGGAGCGTCCGCAGTGGGTGAACCTGAACGGACAATGGGACTTCGGCTTCGAGAAGGGCGCATACGACAGGAAGATCACCGTTCCATTCGGATGGGGCTGTGAATTTTCAGGCGTGAAGAACGAGAAGGGAAAGGACACGGGTTACTACCGCCGCACGGTGAAGGTGCCGCCGGAGTGGAAGGGGAAGCGCGTGTTCCTCATCGTGGGTGCGTCGGACTACGAGACGGAGTTCTCATTCGACGGCAAGAACCTCGGCAAGCACGTCGGCGGCTACATGCCGTTCGAGTTCGAGCTGACGGATCTCGTCAAGTGGGGCGAGGAACAGACGGCCGAGTTCAAAATCTGGGATCCCGATTTCCTCACGGCTCTCGTCGGACACTACCTCATCGGCAAGCAGGGCTACGGCAACGTGCGGGGCATCTGGCAGACCGTTTATCTCGAGGCGCGCGGAAAGGACTATCTCGACAGCGCGCGCTTCACGCCGAGCATCGCGAAGTCTTCCGTGAAGACCGAGCTGCGGCTCGCCGCGCCTGCGAGTGATTTGCTTGTGGCAGAGGTGAAGCTGGACGGGAAGACCACGAAGGTGTCGTTTGCGAAAGGCGAGATTGCGAAGACCGTTGACATTGTCCTCGCTTCGCCCAAACTGTGGGACCTTGACAATCCCAACCTCTACGACGTTACGCTCACGTTGGGCGACGATGCGGTGAAGACTTACTTCGGCTTCCGTGAGGTCGGAACAGGCAAAAACGCGAACGGCGACCCCTACGTGACGCTGAACGGCAAGCCCATCTACTTGCAGCTGTGTCTCGACCAGACCTTCCATCCGCAGGGCTATTACACGTTCCCGTCGGACGAGTTCATGAAGAACGACATCCTCCTCTCGAAGCGGCTGGCGCTGACCGGCAACCGTGTGCACGTGAAGGCCGAAGTGCCGCGCAAGCTGTACTGGGCGGACAAGCTGGGGCTCCTCATCCAGGCGGACGTGCCGAACGCCTGGGGCGCGGTGTGCGACAAGATGTTCGCCGAACACTGGGACTGTTTCGAGGGGATGGTGAAGCGCGACTTCAACCATCCGTCCATCTACCAGTGGACGCTTTTCAACGAGACGTGGGGGCTCTGCACCGCGGGCTACGGCAAGCGTGGCGCGAAATACAGGCCCGAGTCGCAGCGCCGTGTTGCGGACGCCTACCACAAGGCGAAGGCGCTCGACCCCACGCGCCTTGTTGACGAAAACTCTGCCTGCATGTACGACCACGTGGCGACCGACGTCAACACCTGGCACTTCTACGAGCCGGCGCACAAGTGGATGGCGAGGATGGAGGACGTCTGTGCCAAGACGTATCCCGGATCAAAGTGGAACTACGTTTCCGGACGTGTTCAGAACGGCGTCCCGATGATGGGCGCCGAAACGGGCACCTATACGAGCGGCGGACATTGCGACCATGACATCACGTGGGACTACCACGGCATGATCAACGCGCTCCGCAGCCACCTCAAGTGTGCGGGATTCTGCTTCACCGAACACCACGACGTCGTCGCGGAATGGTCCGGTTACGTCCACGAGGACCGTTCGCCGAAATACTTCGGCATTGAGGAGCTGGCGGACGGCATGACGTTCGCCGACTTCCACGCGAAGGCGGCGATCACGTTCCTCGGGACGCGCGGAAGCGAAATCGGCGAAACGGTGTCACCCGGCGCGGAGGTGAAGATTCCGGTGGGCGTGTCGTTCATCACCGACGAGTATGCGGGGAAGAAACTGACGCTCGTGAAGCGCGCGTGGTGGTACGACGGCGCGGGGCGGAAATGCGTCGCAGACGCCGTAACGGCAACCGATTCGTTTGTCGCGAAAAGCTGGCAGTGCGAAAAGCTCTGGGACGAGAAGTTCGTCGCGCCGGGCGGTCCCGCGTGCGGGTGCGTTGTTTTTGACCTGATGGCCGATGGCAAGCGGATCGCGCGCAACTTCTGGTCGTTCTCCACGGTGGCGAAGGACGCGGCGATGCTGAAGCCGAAGGCGTCGGCGTGGTCGGAGGGAACGACGGAGGTCTTGGACGGACTGAAACTCAACGGATTCGGCAAGGGCTGGTTCGAATACGAGATCGCCGTGCCTCCGCA
This sequence comes from uncultured bacterium, assembly GCA_902802945.1. Classification (GTDB taxonomy): domain Bacteria; phylum Verrucomicrobiota; class Kiritimatiellia; order RFP12; family UBA1067; genus RUG572. Next base: position 9,131 of record CADCOC010000142.1, read on the forward strand.
GGGCGGGACGTTCCGCGTGGAGCTTTCGGCGAAGCGTCGGAACTGGAAGGACCGGAAGGAGAGGGGCCGTCAGATTGACTACGTGGTCGGTAAGCGGTCTGCGGAGCGCACGAAGAACCCCAGCGCCTATCCGCAGACGAGCGACGAGAAGTTCCCGGCGAACCTGACGGTACGCGTGGGCGGGAAGGTTGCGCTGAAGCGCGTCCTCCCCGACGACCCTGCAGACCATCGCGGCATCCTCTCGTGGCTGGCGCAGCCGCGTAAGGGCTACCTCCGCGATGCGGGAAGCTACGGCTATCTTGTGGAAGTGAAGATTCCGCCGGAAGCCGTGAAGGACGGCAAGGCGACGATCCGACTGGAATCCGACGCCGGCCTCGCCGTCTATGGCCCACGCTTCGGCCGTTATCCCCTTGGACCAGTTGCTGTACCGTGAGGTGTCGCTATGAGGAGTGCATTCTATAAAATGAAAACGTGGAAGAAAATGAGAGGAATGCTGGCGTGCGCTGCGCTGGCACTGGCGTGTGCCGCACGCGGGGTCGAGACGAAATGCCTCGACGGACTGTGGGAGTTCGCGTTCGCGGAGGGGAAGCCCCTCGCGGAGGCGAAGGCCGACTTCGCGGCGACGGACAGGATGCCCGTGCCGGGTTGCTACGACCTCGTGCCCGGCTACTACATGAAGCGCGGGACGGGGCTCTACCGCCGCGAGTTCACGCTGGCGCGCGGCGTTC
>CADCOC010000143.1 GCA_902802945.1 uncultured bacterium
GCATGTTTGGCGACGGCGGCAAGGTTGACGTCAACAGGCACGACTTCTACCTTGTTGGCGACAGCCTAGGAGCGGTCGCGACGGTTAACATAACAAACGGCGAATTCAAGGCGGGGTACGTCCGGGCGGGACGCGGTGACTGGGTCGACTCGCCGTCAGTGTCTTCGGCTGTGTTCGAGCTTGTCGGCGGCAAACTCGACGCGAGAGGCATCATTGCTGGCAAGGTGAATAGCTTCAGGGCCATGCTTGATGGCGTTAGCATCGAGTGCGACCAGGATCAGGACGACTACTTCAAGACAGATGGCTACGTTGGCGGGGAGGTGCCGTTCATTCTTGGCGCGGGCGGGGTGAGCCTTGTCAACGACAAGCGCATTGGCGTTAAGACCTCGCTTTCAGGCGAGGGCGGCATCACGGTCGAAAAGGGGACTCTCGCGGTGGCGGCCGACCAGAAGTACATGGGTGACACGGTCATCAAGAGCGGCGCAACTCTTTCCGCCACTGGCGTCACGTTCGCCGGCTCCATTTCACTCGAATCCGGCGCGTCCATAACGGTTCCGGAAATCGCGGAAGGCAAGAAGTTCGTCAGAATCGCCAAGGCCGCCGCTTTCGAAGGTGTCGACGAAACGGAGAAAGACGACGACGGCAATCACTTCTTTACGACGTCCGACGGATGGCTGTGCTACGGTCGCAGGCCCGGATTCTCCTTGAAAATAAGGTGAAACGGCATTTGGCCAGAAAAGACGGTAAGATGAAGACAGGAGTCGTTTTGGCTGGTGTTGTCGCCTTGTTCGCGAAAGCCGCAGTCGCGGCCGAATGTCCGCCAGGTTGCAGACCGTATTCGCGTCCGGCGGCCGAAAAGCGCACATTGCGCTCGGAAACCGTAGACAGGGCGGTTGCCGCAGTCGCAGCGAAAATAGGCGACCAGCGCATCAGGAAGATGTTCGAGGCATGCTACCCGAACACGCTTGACACGACGGTGAAGGGCAAAGGCTACGTCATCACCGGCGATATAGACGCCATGTGGCTCAGGGACTCGGGCCAGCAGGTATGGCCGTATCTCAGGTTCGCGAAGGACGACCCTGCCGTGCGGAATCTCGTCCGCGACCTGCTTGTGCGTCAGTTCGACTGCCTTTTGCACGACCCCTACGCCAACGCCTTCTACGACGACGAAAAGCGAGAGAGCCAATGGAAGAGCGACAAAACCGAAATGAAGCCGGGGGTGCACGAGCGCAAGTACGAGCTCGACTCCTTGTGCTATCCGCTGCGCCTTGCGCATGGCTATTGGAAGGCTACGGGCGACAAAACCCCCTTTGGCGACAGATGGCTCGATGCCGTCGGAACAGTCCTTGCGGCGATGCGCGAGCAACAGCGGAAGGGCGGACAGAGGACGTCCTACCGCTTCGAACGCGAAAACGCGAAGGCGACCGACACCTTGACGAACGCCGGCTGGGGCCCGGAAGTAAAGCCCGTCGGACTGATAGCGAGCGCGTTCCGTCCTTCCGACGATTCGTGCACGTATCCGTTCCTCGTGCCGTCGAATTTCTTCGCCGCAGACGTCCTTGAGAAGACGGCGGAAGTCCTCGAGAGCGCGAACGGAGCGAAGCGCCTTGCGGACGAGTGCCGCGCCCTCGCCGGAGAAGTCCGCGAGGCGCTGCGCAGCCACGCCGTGGTCAAGACGGAGAAGTACGGCGAGATCTACGCGTTCGAGGTCGACGGACGCGGCGGGGCGCTTTTGATGGACGACGCCAACGCACCGTCCCTTCTTTCGCTTCCCTACCTGTGCGGCGTCGACAAGGACGATCCCGTGTATCTCAACACGAGGCGCTTCGTCCTGAGCCGCGACAACCCCTTCTGGTTCGAAGGCAAGGCGCTGAAGGGAATAGGCTCGCCCCACACGGAGAAGGGGCGCGTCTGGCCGATGTCGATCATAATGCGCGCGCTTACCGCCCAGACGTCCGGAGAGGCGAAAGAGTGCCTTTCGGCGCTCGCGAACTGCACCGCCGGAACCGGCTTCATGCACGAAGGCGTGGACGCGGACGATCCGGCGAAGTATTCGCGAAGCTGGTTCGCCTGGGCCAACACGTTGTTCGGGGAACTCGTCTGGAACATGGTGTCTCGCGGCGAGATAGAGCCGCCTCCGAACGATTTGTCCTCATGGGTGCGACCCGAAATCGGCACGGGCGGGAACGGGCATGCGTTTCCGGGCGCGGCATATCCGTTCGGATTGGTCCAGGCCGGACCCGACACCGGCTGCGACGGGTGGGGACATTGCTCGGGATACCGCTTCGAAGAGAAGGAAATCAAAGGCTTCTCGCAGACGCACCTCAGCGGCACGGGATGCACCGACCTCGGCGATTTCCTGTTCTTCCCGTATTGCGGCCCATCGCGCGAAGACGGTTTTTCGAGCGATTTTGACAAGGGTTCGGAAACGATGGAGCCCGGCTATTACGCGGTTGACCTCGGCAGGTCCAGGACGCGAGTGGAGGTTTCCGTAAGTCCGCACTGCGCGATATACCGCTTCACTTTTCTCGACGGAGGCGGCGCGAACATAATGTTCGACAACCAGTGGGCGATCGGCGATCCGGGCAGGGATCAGATGCACGACGTCAAGATCTCCGACGACGGCAGACGCAGATTCGAAGGCGAGAAGCGGCGCTGGGGATGGGTGCACAGGACTTTCGCATTCTCGCTTGAATTCGACAGGGACTGGTCCGGCTTTTCCGATCTGCCCGCCACCGGCGGCAGACGCGACGCGGGACGCCGCAATTTCCGGTTCGACATGAAGCGCGGCGAGACGCTGACCATGAAGATCGGCCTGTCTTCTGTCTCGCCCGGAAAGGCCCGCCGGAATCTCGACGCGGAAATCCCCGGCTGGGACTTCGCGAAGACGAAGGCGGACGCGAGGGCGGCGTGGAACGGGATGCTTTCGAAGATGACCGCCAAAGGCGGCGCGGCGGAACTCGAGACTTTCTACACCGCGCTGTACCATCTTTTCCTGCAGCCCGTGAACATGGCCGACGTCGACGGCGAGTATCGCGGCGACGAGGATATAGTCAAGAAGTCCCCCTGCGGCGAATACTACTCGACTTTCTCGTTCTGGGATACCTTCCGCGCGGCCAATCCGCTGTACACGATTCTCGTGCCGGAGAAGATAGCGCCGATGGTCGCGTCCTGCGTCGAGCACCAGAGCATCGCCGGATTCCTGCCGATCTGGGCGTTGTGGGGCAAGGACAACCAGTGCATGATCGGCACGCACTCGATTCCTCTGCTCGCCGACGCCTATTTCAAGGGACTTCTCGGCGGCAACGATCCGGAACGCGTTTACCGGGCCATACGCGCCACTCTGCGCGAGAACCACCCCCGCCGCCAGAAGGAGAACTGGGACGTGCTCGACAGATACGGATACTATCCATTCGACAAGATAAGGTCGGAATCCGTCTCGCGCCTGCTGGAATGCGCATACGACGACTGGTGCGCTGCGAAGATGGCGAAGGCGCTCGGACACGCGGATGACGCCAGGTTCTTCGCGAAGAGGGCGGGATACTGGAAAAACGTCATAGACCCTTCGACGGGATTCGCGCGCGGACGCGACTCGGCGGGCAACTGGCGCGAGCCGTTCAATCCGTTCGCGCTCGGACATGACGCAAGCCGCGAGAACGACTTCACGGAGGGCAACTCCTGGCAGTGGACGTGGCACGTGCTGCACGATCCGGAAGGGCTCGCCGCCGCGCTGGGCGGCAAGGCGAAGGCCGCCTCGAAGCTCGAAGCGCTCTTCGCACAGCCCGAAAAAGCGGAAGGCATGGGGTTCGCTTCGGACGTGACGGGACTCATCGGACAGTACGCCCACGGCAACGAGCCAGGACACCATACGGCGTATCTGTTCAGGTATTTCGGCAAGGGCTGGCGCACGGAGGAGCTCGTGCGCGAGATCTGCGACAAGTTCTACAGGGCCGCCCCCGACGGGCTTTGCGGCAACGAGGACTGCGGACAGATGAGCGCATGGTACCTGCTTTCGGCGGCGGGATTCTATCCGCTGAACCCCGCGAGCGGCGAATACGTGCTCGGCGCTCCGCAGTTGCCGAAGGTGTCGTTCGATGTCGGGAACGGGAAGCGGTTCACCGTCTTGGCGAAGAACCTCTCGCGCGAAAACAAGTACGTGAAGTCCGTCAGGCTAAACGGTCGTCCGCTTGCGGGATTCGTCTTGAGGCACAAGGATGTCGCAAAGGGCGGAAAGCTGGAGTTTGAAATGAGTCCAGTCCGCGAGCGGAAAGGGGACAGGTGATGGTTCTTGCGGTAATCGCGGCCGTGTGGTTCGACGCGTCCGTCCCCGGATGCGGAGAATGGACCGGATCGTCGGACGCGGACAATCTCAAATACTCGCTGGTCGCAGCTCGTCCGGCGTCGGACCGTGTCGCGACGGTCCGCTTCTCGGCTCCTACGGAATGCGGAGAATATCTCCCGGAGCCGCAAGGCGGCGTTTCACTTGCAGCGTTCGACGGCAGTTTCTGGTGTCTTGCCGAAGAAGACGGCACTAACACATGGGCGCGCCTTTCGGGGGCGGCTCCAGACGGCGGGGATGCCGTGTCTATCTCGGTTTCGTTCAGGCTTTCCGGCGATTCGCTTGTCGCGAGATATTGCATAGGCCAAACTGTCCTCGTCGATGCGTCCTCGCGGGAATGGATTCCGCTCGCTTTCGGCGGCGACGCTGCGGAAGTAGCCTCGTTCGCCTTTGGCGGCGTCAGTAGCGTCGATTCCCTTGCCGGAGACTACGAAAGCGACGGTGCGACCGTCGCGTTTTCGTGCCCTGCGGTCGAGGGTGCCGCGCTCGTCTCCGCAAGCGTCGCGGGCACGGCGCTGGAAAAGGACTCAAGCGGCGCGTTCGTTGCCCCCGCCGGAAGCGTGGCGACGCTGGAGTTCGCCGCAGAGACAGGCTATTTGATAGGCTCGCCATACGCCGGCTACGCGGTGGGCTATGAGGATTCGGTCTGTCCGGAGGATTCGCTCCCGCGCGTCTATGCGGCGAAGGACGTCATACGCATAAACGAGATAATGGCGTCGAACGGCGACACGCTCGCGACCGCTCGGGGCGGCAAGGAGCTCGACTGGATCGAAATACGCAATTCGGCGCCGTTCGAAGTAGACCTCGCAGGCTGGTATCTTTTCGACGGCCCCGACAAGAAAATCTCGAAGTGGACGAAGATAGAAGGAGACTGCACCATTCCGTCCGGAGGCTGCAAGATTGTCTGGGCAGACAAGTCGTACGAATCGTTCGATGAGAGCGAGGCGTATGTGCGCATCGGACTTTCCTCTTCCGGAGAGCCGTTGTTCATCGCCGACACCGCGGGAGGACTGGTGCACAGGGTGGACTTCACCGAGGCGATAAAGGACTTTTCTCAGGGGATTGGACAGTCTGGCGGTCTAGTCTACTACAAAGCCCCCACTCCGGGCGCGGATAACGCCGAGGATGAGTACACGGCGCCGACGGATCCGGTCGAATTCTCCGTCGCGCATGGCTACAAGACGGATTCCTTCGAAGTCGAAATCTCTTGTCCGGCCAACGGCGAGGCGGAAATACGCTACACGCTCGACGGCACGTCGCCGACATCGGCAAGCACGCTCTACGAAAGACCGGTCGCAGTTTCCTCGACGACATGCCTGCGCGCAGCGGCGGTCGACGGACAAAGCATACTCCAGCGCGACAACGCGGCGACGTACATCTTCCTCGACGACGTGCTGTCGCAGGATTCATCGGTCCCCGAAGGGTTCCCCGCGGACGGCGAGGTGAACGGGCATGCGTTCCGCTACGGCATGGACCAGTCTGTCGTGAACGGGAAAGACGGCGAAAGGCTGGTGCGCTCGTTCACGAACGGAATCGACACCGTTTCGATTGTCATAGATCCGGCGAATCTTTTCGATTCCCAAACTGGCATATACGTGAACCCGCAAGGCGACGGGCGCGAGTGGGAGCGCGCGACGATGGTCGAATGGATCACACCGGCTTCGGGAGGCGACGGTTTCTCGGCCCCTGCGGGACTGAGGATCCGCGGAGGGGCGAGCCGGGGGAAGAGCTACGCCAAGCATTCGCTGCGGCTCTTTTTCCGCAGCTCCTACGGACTTTCAAAGCTCGAATATCCGCTTTTCGGCGACGAAGGCGCGTCGAAGTTCGACAAGGTCGATCTGCGCACTTCGCAGAACTATTCGTGGGCGAACGAGGACTCAATGAAAGACACGTTCGTGCACGAGGTGTTCTCGCGCGACACGCAGCGCGACCTCGGCGTGGCCTATACGAGAAGCCGTTACCTGCACCTCTTCATAAACGGCGTCTACTGGGGTCTCTACCAGACTCAGGAACGCGGCGACGAGAACTTCGCCTCCACCTATCTGGGCGGGGAGAAGGAGGATTGGGATGTCGTAAAGACGTCGGACTACATTCTCGGCGCGAGCGAAGGCACGATAGACGCATACCGCGCGCTCTGCGACTTCGCCGATCTCGGTTTCGACGACGCGAACTACATGAGGGCGCAGGGCCTGAACCCCGACGGCACGCGCAACCCCGCATACCCCGTGCTGCTCGATCCGGTGAACGTCATGGCGTACATGCTTGTGGCGCACTATACGGTGGACGCCGACTCCCCGGCGTCCGTATGGGGAAACCACGCCAACAACCTCTATGCGCTACGCGACAGGGTTGACGGCGCGGGGCACGACGGCTTCGTGTTTCTCCGCCACGACGCCGAGCACTCGATGGGAACGGCCGACTCGACGGACAAGCGCGCTGCATACTGCCGCTACGACCAGGATCCTACGGGCTACGGGACTTCCGAGCGACACCGGACGTTCGCGTCCGTCGTCAACTTCACGCCGTCGGAGCTCCACATGAAACTCTGCGGCAACGTCCGCTACCGCATGGCGTTCGCGGACATGTTCTACAGGGAATGTCTGCGGGAGGGCGGAGCGCTGACGTGCGACGCCGTGTGGGCGCGGTTTTCGTCGCGCATGGCGGAAATCGACGATGCCGTCGTGGCCGAGGCGGCGCGGTGGGCGCGCAAGGGGCAGACGCGCGAGACCTGGCTCGCCGCGTGCGGCGAGTGCCGTGAGTTCATCGAAAACCGCATGCCCTTCATGCTTGCGCAGTACAGGGCGAGGGGCTGGTATCCAAGCGTCGATCCGCCAGTCGTACTCGGTGCGGACGGGCTGGCTCTCGCCGATGGATGCCCGGTTTCGGCGGGCGGCACGTTTGCCCTTGCAGGGAACGGCGAAATTTTGTATACTTTAGACGGTTCGGATCCCATGTCGGAGGACGGGACGGTGTCTGGCGGCGCAGTGCGCTACTCGGCTCCAGTGCGTCCGCCGCTTGTCGCTGCCACGCTTTGCGCCCGCGTTCTCTCGCAGGACGGCGAATGGAGCGCCATGGAGCGGCGAAACGTGTGGCGCGAGGGGTATGAAGGCCTCAAAGTCAAAATAAGGTGACTTTGTAAAGCGCAGGAGTGAATATAATGAATCTCGCCGAACACGACAGTGGAACGAAGCGCAGCGCGATATTTGAGGAGCTGCGCAGGAACATATTGGAAAAACGCTACGCAAACGGGAAGCTTCCGAGCGAGAGGGCCCTCATGCGCCGCTTTTCCGTTTCACGCACGCACATACGGTCCATTCTCGACGAGCTGAAGGTCAAGGGTTACATCTTCGCGCGGCAGGGCTCGGGCATGTACGTGTCGCGCCGCGCGAGGACGATGGGCGGGAAAATCGGGATAATGATAAACGGCGCCTTTCGCGAAGGGGAGGGAGGCGTCCTTCCGACTATAATAGCGGAGTTCGCGCGCGAAGCCGGGAGAAACGGATACGGCGTGGAGATGGTCGAAGTTCTGCCCGACGGCGCGGTGAACTGGCAGGAGAAACTCCTTCGCATCGCGCGGAACCTGGTCGACAAAGGCGTTTCCGGAGTCATCTACCAGCCGATAGACTTCCCGGGCGACAGCCCTGCTGTGAACCGCTCGGTCCTTTCGCTGTTCGACAAGGCGGGCATCCCTGTTGCGCTTTTCGACTACGACATAGTGCCCACGCCGGAGAGGAGCGAATACGACCTGGTCGGCATAGACAATTTCGACGCCGGGCGGCTTATCGGGCAGTGCCTCGTCCGCAGCGGGGCGAAACGGATCGCCTTCATGATGGAGGACAACTGGTCCTTGAGCGTCCTCGGCCGTATGGAGGGCGTGAAGTACGCCGTTTCGATGTCAGGATGCGCGGCGCACGACTTCGCTATCTACTCGATGCCGGAGGATACGGCCGCGCTCAGCAGAATCCTCGGCAAGCGTAACCGCCCCGACGCGATAATATGCGGAAACGACTTTCTCGCCATAAGGCTCATGGCCGCGCTGGAGAAGCTGGGCATGCGGGTGCCGGAAGACTTGATGGTAGCGGGCTTTGACGACATACCTCTCGCGTCCCTTCAGAATCCTCCGCTCACGACCATACGCCAGCCCTGTGCGAGCCTCGCGCAGACGCTCTTTGCAGCCCTCTCGCGCCGAATGGCCGATCCGTCCCTCCCTCCTTCCACGATATACATGAACGCGACCTTGGTCGAGCGCGCCTCGACCATCCGGAGCACAACCCAGTCCACGCCGCCGCGTCGCAGACACGATGCGCGGCGTCCAAAAGAAAGAAGCAAGACAAAATGAAAATAGCCGTGGTCGCGGCGGCAGGTGCGATTGCCCTTGCCGCAGAAGCGCATGCCGACTCGCAGCCTCTCGATTATGTTCGTGCGACGACGGGCACGATCAACTCGTTCGCGTTGTCGGCGGGCAACGTGTATCCCGCCATCTGCCGTCCGTGGGGCGGTCCCATGTGGGCGCCTGTCACCAAGCCCGGACACAGCGAAGGGTGGTTTTACGACTACACGGGCACGCAGTTCTACGGCATGCGCCTCACGCACCAGCCGAGTCCGTGGATGAATGACTTCGGTCAGGTCACGGTAGTCCCCGTTTCGGGCCCGGTTGACGAGAAGATGGAAAGCCGCCGCAGCCATTTCAGCCACAAGTCGGAGACGATTCGTCCAGATTACTACCGCGTCTACCTCGGTGACAGCGACATCGGATTTGAGCTGACGGCAGCCAAGAGGTCTTGCGTCATGCGCATCACATACGGCGATGCCGAGAAGCCCGGCTTCGTCGTGGATGCAATGGGCGATGACGGAAAGGTTGAGGTCGACCGAGAGAAGCGGCGGGTCTATGGTGTTTCGGCACGCCGCGCGACGCCTGTGGCAGACGATTTCGGCAATCGGTTCGTCGTCGAATTCGACCGCGAGATCGTGTCCGTCGAAGGCGGCGGCTCATGGTGCTGCGTCCGTTTCGCCCCCGCGAGGCGCGGCGACGTGCTTACGGCGCGGATGGCATCCAGCTTTGTCGACCGCGAATATGCCGTCGCCAATCTGGCCGAGGTCTCGGGCAGGAGCTTTGACGCCGTGCGCGCGGAGTCCGCAAAGGTCTGGAACAGCGTCCTCGGACGCTTCAAGGCCGAGACGCCCGACATCGACCGAAAGCGCATGTTCTACACGGCGCTCTACCGCGCGTCGCTTTTCCCGCGCGCGTACTACGACATTGATGCGAGAACGAAGAAGGCGGTGCACCGGAGCCCCACGCCCGGCGGCGTCTTCGAGGGACCGTTCTATGTCGGGACGGGATTCTGGGATACGTTCCGCGCGCTTTTCCCACTTCTCAACTTCGCCTATCCCGAGGTGAACGCGCTGATGACAGAGGGGCTCGAGAACAGTTGGAAGGAGGCCGGATGGTTTCCGGAGTGGTCGAGTCTCAGACTGCATGACCGGCAACAACTCCGCGAGCGTCATCGCGGACGCGTGGCTCAGCGGCGCGCGCGGCAAGGCCGATGCCGAGACGCTGTGGCAGGGGCTCGTCCACGGCGCGAACAACCAGCACCCGAAACAGGGCGCGACAGGACGCTGGGGCGCAGCGGACTACAACACGCTAGGCTACGTCGCGCACGACAAAGGGCGGCACGGAACGGTCGCGCGCACGCTCGAATACGCATACGACGACTGGTGCATCTGGCGCTTCGGAAAGGCGATAGGCAAGAGCGACGCCGAAACAGCGCAGTACCGGCGCAATGCCGGAAACTGGCGCAACGTCATAGATCCGCGCCACCGCCTCGCCAACGGACGGCTGCGCGACGGAAGGTTCCGCGACGACTTCAATCCGATCAAGTGGGGTGACGGCGACTTCGTCGAAGGAAATTCCCTCCACTGGACATGGAGCGTAGTACATGACGTCGCCGGTCTTATGGAAGCGATGGGCGGACGCGATGCGTTCGCGGCGGCTCTTGACGACGTGCTTGCACGGCGGCCCGAGATATGCGAAAGCGACCGGCGCGGAATGTACCACGAGATGCGCGAGATGCAGCTGGCGGACATGGGGCAGTACGCCCACGGCAACCAGCCCGCGCAGCACATGCTCTACCTCTACAACTGGTGTGGCGAGCCGTGGAAGGCCCAGTACTGGGTGCGCGAGGTGATGAACCGTCTCTACTCGCCGACGCCCGACGGGTATTGCGGCGACGAGGACAACGGCCAGACATCTGCCTGGTACGTCTGGAGCGCGCTCGGATTCTATCCCGTCTGCCCCGGCTCGGGGCAGTACGTGATCGGATCTCCTGCGCTCGAACGCGCCGAGATACGCATGCCGTCCGGCAAGACGCTTGTCATCGAGGCGAAGGACGCATCGCGCAGCCGCTACGTCGAAGGGGTGGCCTTCAACGGCAGGGCGGTGAACGCGAACTGGCTTTCGGCGGCGGATCTGGCGAAAGGCGGCAGACTCGTGTTCAGGATGTCGTCCAAACCCGTCAAGACGCGCGGCACCACACTCGCGGCGGCGCCTTATTCCATGAGCAAGGATGAAAAGAAATGATCTTTTGCATTCTCCCGGTATTTCTGGCGGCAACAGCTTCGGTTGTGGTTGAGGTTGATGCTTCGTCCGCGCCCGAACAGGCGCAATGGGCGGAGAACGAACTCGAGCCGACTCTCAAGAAGTGGTATCCGCGATTGATTGCGGAATATCCGTCGAAAGACTGGAGTGCGCCGGAAAAGGTGAAAGTCGGATTTGTCGACCCGCCGCAAACTGGAGCGCCGGCTTACACGACAGGCGATAGCATTTCGCTCGACAGGAAATGGTTCTCGGCGAATCGCGACAGCGAGGGTATGGGCTGCGCAATACACGAGCTGATGCATGTAGTGCAGTCCTACCCCGGCGGGGGCCGATCAATACCGTGGTGGCTTACAGAAGGAATCGCCGACTATGTGCGCTGGTACGTGTTCGAGCCGGAGAAGAAGGGTTGCGAAACGGATCTTTCGCGCATGGACGTCCGCTACGATGGCGGCTATAGGCAGACGGCGAACTTTCTCGACTATGTGGAGCGTAAGCATCCCGGCACGGTTCGCTCGCTGAATGCCGTCGGACGTCTCGGACGGTATTCGCCTGGCGTATGGCGGCGCATAACCGGACGAGAACTGTGGTCGCTAGGTGGCGAATGGAAAGGCATCCTCGACGCCGATGCGCCGCGAAAACCTGGAGACGTTGTCGTTTCCGCTGCCGAGGCGTTTGTCACCGCGTATTGGGACTGCACCCGCTCGCAGTTCGTGAAGCATAAGGGCAAGAATGAACTGCTTGACTATTGGCTTTCCGCGCATGCATACGAAATGTTGCTCGACCTGGCCGTACGTTATCCGCGAAATGATTTCCGGGGCATGGCCGAAATGTTCTTCGACGGCTTCAAGGCGGCGCGCGGCGACTGGCGTGCCAACGAGTTCAACGACGATCTTCTCTGGTGGGTGATCGCCGACTGCCACGCCTACCGGGTCCTCAAGACTCCGGCGTTGCTCAAGGATGCGCGGGAGATGATGGATTTCATAATCGGGAAGCAATGCGACGGCGTTCTCGGCGGCGGCGTGTGGTGGAAGTCGAGCGAGCGCGGCGGGAAGCACGCCTGCAGCTGCTATCCTGCGGTCATCGCCGCCTGCGAGCTCTATTCGATAACCGGCGACAGGAAATACTTGGACGCCGCATCCTCCATCTACGCCTGGAGCAGGGAAAACCTCTTCGACAAGTCCGCGGGCTGCGTCTTCGACGCAAAGCATGCGGACGGCAAAGTCGACAGGACGTGCTACACCTACAACGTCGGCACCGCGATAGGCGCCGCGCTGAGGCTTGGAAAGCTGACAGGCGCAAAGGGATTCCGTGAAGACGCCGCGCTCGCGGCGGACTGGCTCATGGACCGCATGTCGCGCGGCGAAGTCATGCGAGGACGCGGCCAGGGCGACGGCGGGGCGTTCAACGGAATAGCGGCGCGCTATCTCGCCGAGTTCGCGGCTCTGCCGCAGGGCGCAAGGGCGAGGGAATACCTCAAGATCAACGCCCGCACCGCCTTCGCGCACATGCGAAAGGCGGACGGACTTTGCGGACCCGACTGGGACGTTGCGCCGGCAGATGGTTTCGACATAGAGGCGCAGACGGCATGCTCCGCCCTAACACTCTTCCTCTGCGCGCCTGAAGGCACTTTCTCCCGGCGCCCCGCCGGCGTCGTGAGGACGATGACGTACAACATACGCAATTCCCACGACGACAGGGGCAGCGAGAACGACTGGGCAAAGCGCCGCGACGATCTTGTCGCTGTGATCCGTGCGCAGGGCCCGGATGTAATCGGCTTCCAGGAGGTGCTTCTGGACCAGCGCGAATGGCTTATGGAGCAGTTCAAAGACTATGTCTTCGTAGGCGACGGACGCGGCGCAGACCGCAAAAGCGACGAGTCCGCGTCGATAGCATTCCGCAAGAATCGCTTCACGGCCGTCGACAAGGGCACGTTCTGGCTTTCGGAGACGCCGGACACGCCCGGCAAAAAGGGATGGGGCGCGGCGTGTCCGCGCGTATGCTCGTACGCGACCCTGAAGGACAAGTCCACCGGCAAGGCCTTCTGCTTCGCCAACACCCACACCGACCATGTGTCGGAGCTTGCGAGGGAGAAGGGGATGCTCCTGGTCATCGAAAGGATGAAAGTCTTCGGCAAGGGGGCGCCTATCGTGTTCACAGGCGACCACAACTGCCAGGAAACTGAGGCGCCCGCAATAGCGGTGTCGAAGCTGCTGAGGAACGCGATGGCGGTGAGCAAGACGCCTCCGATGGGGCCGTGGCGCTCGTTCACCGGGTGGAAATGGCGCGACTGGGAGCGCCCCGCAGCGAAGGCGCTCTCGCTTCCGCGCGCCGAGCGGAACGCGCCCGGCGGCGATTTTGGCTCGCGCATAGACTACATCTACGTCTCGCCCGGCGTGAAGGTGCGCAGCTGCCGCACGGTCTCAACGCCGCGTCCCGGAAGGAATCTATATCCGTCCGACCATTTCCCTGTCGTGGCAGACGTGGAGTTCTGACCCTGCAGCTCATCCGTGGAGCAAAAAGGGTCAAGTATGTATTGCGTCAAGGGGGAAAGTGAAAAAACTTTGCATGGAAGTGAATGCGGGCGTTAGCGCGGATGTATCCATCCGCGCGTTGCGGGGTTCAGGGGGACTC
>CADCOC010000144.1 GCA_902802945.1 uncultured bacterium
GGCGGAACGTTCTCGGTAACGGGCGTGAAAATGTCCAAGCTTTTCGCCATCGGCGGAAACGTGGTACTGCCATACGGCGACGAACTTCCACCCGGCGGGGCATATCACGCAACGGGCGTGTACGAGGGCGCGGAAGGGAGTGAAGAGCTGAACGACGTAGAGGTGCAGGGGAGCCTCGTCCCCAGATACTACCCGTACAACACGTCCACTTCCACTGCAACGCTTACCTCAGTGAAGGTGGCGCTGACGGCCGAGTACATCGCACGCGACAACCCCTGTCAGACCCGACACACCTACGGCGTGGGCGAGAAGGTGCATCTTGCCGCGGTACCTGCCCTTGAAACAATTACGTATCGGGCTGTGAAGTCCGATGTGTCGGATAGCGTGACGCCATATGACACTGTTAGGGATGGCGACATATCTGGAAGGGTGTCTGAAGTTGATGCCTCGCAGGAGCGTATCTACATCTGTCCAGCCGTCAGTACGACGCCTGATATCACAGTTTTTTTCGCCGCTGTCAAGTACAGGCCGGCGATGACGGTTGTGGAGCCAAGCGAAGTTGTTTCCCCTGCCGCATTTTGGACTGGGGATTTCTGGCCTACTCAGGTGGGTTTCGGGTGCATGTCCATTACGAACTACATCGGTCCGTTCCATGTGTCGTTCAAGGGGGTCATGGTGGCGGAGATACCGTGCAACGAGGCAATTCCTCCGACGGGGTTCTTCGCTTCGACGAACTACACGGGGGAGTTGACGCATAACTACAATGCGGGTGCCGGGCGGCTTCTTAATATCAAGCAGGATAACTATTGGAGACAGGATGATGCTGGGCGTTATGGGGTCGTTGGCAATTGGGATTCTGGGGTATTGACATGGAAGGTACCTATTGGGTGGAAACGTTTCCTATATGAGGATCAAGAGGCGCGAGGGGCTACTTATGAATGTGACTATGAAATCTATACTAATAAAATGAGCAGGCCACTTCTGATTGGCGGACGGACGGATGCATATGTCCAGACGTTTCGGATTGATTCCGACGGCACGACGACAATTGAGAAATTTGGATGGCGCATGACGCGCAGCCGATGGAGCTTTTCAGGTACAGTCGAAAAAATAGAATGAAGGAGACGACATGAAATTGCTGATACTGATAGCGTGTATTGCGTATCTAGGAATCTCCGAGGGGGTACAAGGCCACCCACGGGTGAATCAACTGAATCCGTCCGAAGCCACCGTAAGGGCGCGCCAGGAATTCAACCAGAAATACGATAGAACGCGTATTGATATTGGCGAGGCAGAGCAGTTGTCGTTGAAGTCGCTGTTCAGAGAAATTGAAAATGCTTACAAAAATTACCAACCGGCAGCGATGGCGAGAGCCATGGCGAACGTGTCGAACCGAATAGACCATGTTCAAGGCCAGCTGTTCATAGACTTGCATTGGGGTATGATGAGCTTTTTTGCTGATAACTTTATACATGGCGCAGTTCGCAGGCAATCTGCCACGTCGATTGATTTTGAGACCTTTCTTGCAACCCACACAAGGGCTGCGCTATTCATGGGTGAGTGTTATTGCAGGAGGAACGACTATAGTGACAGTTTATTGGAATGGATAGAAATTGAGACATTCAGAACTCTAAAGGCACTGGTTGAAAAGTTTCGAAAAGATGGGCGCAGGGATTTTGAGGCAATCGCGCAGAAGTTCCTAGATATGTGGGTGGCTCATATTGAATCGAGACAGGGATTCGTTCGAAGGTATGCCCATTACTTATTGGAGAATGATTTGTCATTGATCGAGGTCGGGAGAAGGGGAACCCGTGAAGAAATCATAAACAGAGCGCGTAAATCGGCGGACGCACTCATCCGCCGCGGCTACACGCCAAAGTGGCTCGACGAGTTCAAGTGAACGACAACAATGCATCGTTCTGTCTCTAGCCCGACTTTCCACGTTCGACCTAAGTTTCAACTTTTTCACGCTGATAACTTCAGATATTCGGCAGTTGGTGCTGGATTCATTCGGCTATCGCCGCAAAAAGGCGTGTAGTGAAGACCTGCCCCCTTGGAAAGCCGTGCCGGATGTGAGATAATACCGGCATGTTTCTTCGAGCCACAAAGAGATTCAAGGACGGCAAGGTCCACCTGTACTGGAGCATGGTGGAGAACGTGCGCGTCGGCAGGCGCGTGTTCCAGCGCAGGGCGCTGTACCTCGGCGAGCTGAACGACTCGCAGCGCGCGGAGTGGCAGCGCGCGGTCGAGGCGCTGGGCGACGACGGCAAGGTGCGCCAGCTGAAGCTGTTCCCCGAGGACCGCGCGCCGGAGACGGGCGACGGGCAGGTCGTGCGCATCCGCATGGACCGCCTGACGGTGCGGAACGCGCGGAACTGGGGCGAGGTCTGGCTCGGCACGGAACTGTGGGACAGGCTCGGGCTCGACGGCTTCTGGCGGGCGCGGCTTCCCCCGAGCCGCAAGGGGACGGACTGGCTGGCAATCCTGAAGGCCATCGTCATGTACCGCCTCACCGATCCGGGGAGCGAGCTTGCGATGCACGCGAACTGGCTCGCCAACACGGCGGTCGAGGAGCTTGTCGGGCCGGGCGCGCTGACGGGGCTCTCGACGCTCTACAGCTGCCTCGACCGGGTGATGTGGCCGTCGGGGGAATGGAAGAAGCCCCGCGCGGAGAGGCGTCCCGAGCTCTCGTTCAAGGACGCGCTGTTCCTCTTCCTGCGCGAGCGCTGGGCGGGGCTGTTCGGCTCGACGTGCGACGTGGTGCTCTTCGACCTGACGAGCACGTACTTCGAGGTGGACGGCGTGAAGGCGCTCGACAGCGACCTCCAGCGCTACGGCTACAGCCGGGACAAGCGCGGCGACTGCCTCCAGGTCGTGATCGCGCTCGTGCTGACGCCCGACGGCTTCCCGCTCGCCTACGAGGTGCTTCCGGGGAACGCGAGCGACAAGGAGACGCAGATGCCGTTCATCAAGAAGCTGGAGGCCAAGTACGGGAAGATCGGGAACCTCTGGTTGATGGACAGGGGCGTCCCGACGGAGGAGACGCTCGGCGAGATGCGCGAAAGCGGGTACAGGTACCTCGTCGGGGCGCGGCGCGGACACCTCAAGGCCATCGGGGACAGGCTCGACGCCGCAGAGTGGGAGGACGTGCAGAAAGGCATCTCGGTCAAGGTCGTGCGGGCGGAAGGCAAGGACGGGAAGCCGGGCGACACGTTCGTCCTGACGCGGAGCGAGGCGAGATCCCTCAAGGAGACGTCCATGCGCGTCAGGAAGATACGCGGCGCGATGAAGACGCTGTTCGCCATAGACGCGCGCATCGGCAGGGCGAAGTGGCGCAAGGCCGAACCGTCGAAGAGGGCCCTGCCGCGCGACGAGCTCATCTCCCGCCTCGCGGTCGCGAAGACGAAGGCCGGACGGGCGTGGAACATGATCTCCGTCAAGGTCCCGAAGGCCGACGAGGAGGTGACGCCGGAGACGTTCCGCTGGAGTCTCGACTGGGAGCGCATCCGGGAGGCGCGGGCGAAGGACGAGGGGACGTACCTTCTGCGCACGAACCTCGAGGAGTGCGACCCGAGGGCTCTCTGGAGGAAGTACATGATACAGGGCGAGATCGAGTACGCCTTCCGCGAGCTGAAGGGCGACCTCGGCCTGCGGCCCGTGTACCACCAGCTGGAGGACCGCATCGAGGCGCACATCTTCACGAGCTTCATGGCACTCTGCCTGCTGACGACGCTGAGGGCGATCGCGCGCGAGCACGCGCCAGGGCTCACCCCGCGCCAGATAATCGACAAGATGAAGACCGTGAAGATGGTGGACGTCGTAATGCCCACGAACGACGGCAGGGTCGTCACCTTGCCGCGCTACGTCGAGCCGAAGGAGGACGTCGCCCTGCTGATCGGGGCCCTTGGCCTCACGCTCCCGGCCCAGCCCCCACCGAAGATTTCAGGCAACGCCGCACCTCAAAATACGGAAGTGTAGTGAAGACCTACGCCCCGTTTTCCAGGAAATCCGGCCTTTTTGTGCGCGAACGTGGAAAGTCGGGCTAGGACTTGCCCTCGCCCTAGAACTCAGCGCGATGGCTGTGGCAGTAGTCGTAAAGCGCCTCGGGTGACGGATAGCCGCCGTTGACATCACGCCACACCGCGCGGCACGCGCGGAGAATCGACATTTTCTTGCCGCTGACGCGCGTCTCGCGCACGAGCCACGGTCAGCTTCACTTCCTCAAGAGCCTTCGGAAGATCGATCTCCGTCGCGCCCGCATAGTGGGGCGAGGCGTCCCGCCGAGTCGCAAGGTAGGGCGGTCGCCCCGCGACCGCCGCAACAACGAGCGGACCCTACCGTTTTCGGGGGCCGTTCTGTAGTTGCTGCACGATTCGCGGCCCTCTGTTTTTTCAGTGTTTTTTCAGGATCTGGCCACTTGCGTGGCGAAATCTCTTTTGCTATACTGTTTGCAAATTGGGCGGATTGTGCCGAAAAACAACACCAAAAAAAGGAGAAAAAGCATGTTTACAAAAGTGATACCCCAAGGACACTGCGTGATAGTCGAGCGCTTCGGCAAGCCGGTGCGCGTGGCGCAGAGCGGCCTCAGGTTCTTCATGCCAGGCCTCGACAAGCTGCGGGACGTCCGCAACGTGTGGAACGACCTGACGAATAAGGACGGCATCTTTATTGAACTCACCGAACAGATCTGCGACACGGGCTCGCGCGAGTGCTTCACGCAGGACAACGTGAAGCTCATCGTCGACTGCGTCTATCGTTGGCGCATCACCGACCCAATCAAGGCCGTCTACGAGGTGGACGAGCTGCACAAGTCGCTCAAGGAGGCGGTGCTCGGCGAAATTCGGTCGTTCATCGGCAAGAGCGAGCTGAATACGGTTCTGGCCTCCCGTTCGCGCATTTCCGAAGCAGTTGTCACCGTCGTATCCGAAACCGTGCGGCGTTGGGGCGTGAACTTGACCGGCGTGGAGGTGCAGGAGCTGAAGGCGGACGAGGCCACGCAGGGCGCGATGCTCCAGCAGCTTGAGGCGTCGCGTCGCGCCGAGGCGATCAAGCTGGAAGCAGAGGGCAAGGCGTTTGCCGTGGTGCAGGAGGCCGAGGCGGCGAAGAAGGCCGCGATTCTCCGCGCTGAGGCGACGAGCGAGTCGATCAAGCTCGTAGCCGAGGGCGAGCAGGCGTACCTCACGATGCTCAAGGAGACGCTGGGGCCCGAAGAGGCGGCGAAGGTGCTCATCGCGCAGAAGACACTTGACGTCTACAAGCAGGCGACGAGCGATCCGGCGGCCAAGGTGTTCCTGCCGCTGTCTGCCCTGCCGCCCGTGCTGACGGGAGAGGCCACCAAATGAGCTGGCTCATCCCGGAGTGGCTGCTCGCCCTCGCGCTGACGCTTTTCGTCGTCGACCTCTTCACCGACGAGGAGGGGGTCGTCTCGTGGATCGGCGTGTCCGCGATCGCCGCGTGGGCGACATGGCGCATCGGCGCGCCGCCGATGTGGAGCGTACTCATCTTCATCGGGGCGTTCATCGTCTCGGGCGCCGTGTGGTACTGGCTGTTCCGCGGTCTCATTGGACAGCCCGTGCGCCGTCTCATGCAGAAAAACGCGCCCAACGAGACCATCGACGCCCTGAAGGGCGCGAAGGGAAGTCTTCGCGTCATCGAGGGTAGGGTGATGTTCCGCTGGAATGGCGACGAGCTGTGGCCCGTCGCCAACCCGCCCGCCGGTGCGGTGGACGGGCAGGCGGCGGAGGTTGCTGGCATGAAGGACGGCCAGGTTGTCCTGAAAGACTAAATCAAGGAGAAAAGACATGAAAAAGGTTCTGGTTGCCGTTGCTGCAGCGGCGCTTTCGCTGGGCGCGCTCGCGTTCGAGAAATACATGATGCGCGTCCCCGACGAGCTCAATCCGAAGGAGGGTATCAACGGCGTGACGACTTACTTCTTCGCGTCGGCGGCCGTGTCGATCCCGCTCAGGGACGGCACGTCGGTCTACGTGGTGAACGAAACTCACAAACTGCCGAGCAAAGACGGCACGGTGCAGATCGGCGTGCCGAAGAAGGTTGTCGACCTCGACGTCATCTCGCGCTACCGTGACGCGATGAAGGGATTTCCCTCCATCGCCGTGCAGTTTGGCGAATCGACCTTTTTCGCGTATCACTGCGGCGCCATGTTCCCCGCGCCCGACGGGCTGTACGTGGACAACTGCTACCAGGGGGTCGTGGTCTCCATGGGACTGGAATACACGATTACCGTGTTCCTGCCCAAGGGGCGCGGCCTCGACGCCGAAGTGCGCGAGGTCCTGAAGAAGATCAGGTTCGTCCCGTTGCCCGGCGTCGGCGTGGAGACGGCGCTCAAGCTCTACGGGGAGGGAAGCGCGGTGCCCGCGGCGGCGCGCCTCAAGACCATCACGAAGATGGTCGAGGACCGCGGGGAGTGCTGTGAACTGATTGAGCTTCTTTCGACGCTGACGGGCGACGCCGCGACGAAGGCGTGGTGCATGGAGCGTCTCAAGTTCCTCAATCCGGGCAAGTACGCGCCCGACGCGCGCACGGAAATCGCGGCCTACGACTCCAACAACGATGCGCAGCAGAACGCGGTGATGGCGATGCTCGGCGCGACGGACAAGGCGGAGAAGGCGTCGGTCAAGGTTCCTGCCGCTCCCGCTGAAACGGGTGCCTCGTCCGTCGCCGCCAACGCTAAGACGAAGACGATCACGCTCCCTGGCGGCGCGGAGATGGAGTTCGTCTGGTGCGAGAAGGGCACGTTCACGATGGGGCAGAACGACGGCGAATGGGCTCCTTCCAAGGATGAGGAGCCGCGCCGGAAGATCACGCTCACGAAGGGATTCTGGCTCGCGAAGTACGAGACCACGCAGGGACAGTGGAAGAGCGTGATGGGCGTGAACCCGTCGCACTTCACGGGCGACGATCAGTTGCCCGTGGAAATGGTCTCGTGGAAGTCGTGCCGGGAGTTCGCCGAGAAGGCCGGAGCGGCGCTGGGCGCGAAGATGCGCCTCCCCACCGAGGCGGAGTGGGAGTACGCCTGCCGCGCCGGAACGCGCACCACCTATTACTGGGGCTACCAGGCCCATACGAAGAAGGCCAACTACGACGGCGCGGATTCGTTCCACCCGGAGCGGTCGCTTCCGTCCGTCGGCAAGACCGTCAAAACGGGCTCCTACGAGCCGAACCCGTGGGGCTTCTACGACATGGCGGGCAACGTGGCGGAATGGTGCGAGGACGACTGGCAGGAGAAGCCGTCGTCCGAAAACGCCAAGGATCCGCTCTACAGGGACGGGACGCAGAATCTCAAGGTCTACCGCGGCGGAGCCTGGAGGGGTCAGAACTTCACCTGCCGCTCCGCCGAACGCTCCTGGTTCTCCAGCGCCAACGAGCGCAACTGGCTCGGCGTCCGCTTCGTGCTGGAAGACATGGTGCCGGATGCGGTGTCGCCATCCTCGTCGCCGCAGTCGGCATCCGCTGCGGCAAAACCTGTGCCTAAAGCCTCTTCCGGGCGGCTGAAGTCGGGCGTTGAGCGCTGGCTCCTCCTTCCCGGCGGAGCGAAGATGGCGATGATATACTGCGAGCCGGGGGAGTATACGATGGGGAGGGCGTACGCGAACGACGGCGACTACTTGGAACCGCAGATTCAGATCAAGCTCACGAAGGGCTTCTGGCTCTCGAAGTACGAGACGACCCAGGACCAGTGGCAGAGCGTCATGGGGTCGAATCCGTCCACGGATGAATTCAAGGGCGGTGACATCCCGGTTCACAACGTGTCGTGGAACGACGTGCAGGAGTTCGTCCGCAAGGTCGAGTCCGCGAACGCCGGCTGCGGCGCAAGGCTGCCGACCGAGGCCGAGTGGGAGTACGCATGCCGCGCCGGGGCCACGACGTTCTATCCCTGGGGCGACAGCCTGAACGGCGACAAGGCGAACGTGAAGGGGGACGAGCCGTTCGGCACGGGCGAGAAGGGGCCGTATCTGCGCAAGCTGGCGCCGGTGGGTTTCTATTCGGCGAACGCATGGGGGTTCTGCGACACGATAGGGAACGTCGGGGAATGGTGTCTGGACTGGTATGAAAGCCGCGGACGCAAGACGCCCCGGTCCATGGTCGATCCAGTCGGGCCAGACGCCGGAAAATCGCACGTCATACGCGGCGGCGACTTCAAAGACAGGGCCAAGGACACGCGCGCATGTTCGCGCTCGTATGGAAAACCGGACGCGAAGGGCGAGCAAGTGGGGTTCCGTCTGGCCTGCAACGAAGTGCCGGAGGGAGTCCGGCCGGACGCCGACGTGGAGGCGCCGCCTGCGCCGAACGGACTCAAGACCGGCGCGACGAAGAAGGTCGTGCTGCCGGGAGGGGCGGAGATGGAGATGATCTACTGCGCACCAGGGTCCTACATGATGGGCAGCACGCTTGACGAGTTCTTCGCCTTGTCGCCGTCTTCAAAGGACAGTTTCGCCAACAACGAGGCTCCCCGCCACCGCGTCGTCCTCACGAAGGGATTCTGGATGGCCAAGTACGAATTCACCCAGGCGCAGTGGAAGAGCGTCATGGGCGCGGACAGCCGTCTCTACGAGTACCTGAAAGGGAACGTGGATTTCGTGGGCGACGAATATCCGATGGGGTGCATCTCGTGGGAGTCGGCCGAAGAGCTCGTAAAGGAGATCAACAAGGAAGGCAAGATAACAGTGCGCCTTCCCACCGAGGCGGAGTGGGAGTACGCCTGCCGCGCCGGGACGACCACGGCGTTTCCGTGGGGCGACGCGTGCAACGGCACGGAGGCGAACTGCAACGGCGAGGAGCCGTATCCATACAAGAAGGGAACGCCCGGCCCCAACCTGAAGAAGGCGACGCCAGTGGGCAAGTACCCTGCGAACCCGTGGGGCTTCTGCGACATGCTGGGGAACATGCGGGAATGGTGCCAGGACTGGCATTACTACTACCCCTGGACGCTCAAGACGCAGGTCGATCCGGTCGAGAAGGAGAAGCACTCTTCGATCCGCTCCATGCGCGGAGGGTCCTACAATGCGGATGCCGAGATGTGCAGGTCGGCGTCACGTAGCTACGGAGTGTCGGAATCGGTGTTCAACTACTACTTCAACCCGGCGGGCAAGCCGCTCGGGCTCATCGTCGCGGGCCTGGCGCTCATCGTCGTCTCCATCGTCTGCAACGCGATGGCGTTCAAGGCGAAGTCGTCCGGCGCCGCGGATGGCGGCCAGTCGTCAAAGACCGCCCGCGGCCTGGCGCTCGCGGCCGTCGCCGGCCTCCTGATGATGTGGTTCTCGCCGCTCGTCAACAAGGTGATCGACAACGCATTCGCCAACCCCGCGCCGTCGGCGGGCAAGATGACCGCCTACACCGCGTTCTTCGTCTTCGCGGCCGGCATCTTCGTCTCGAACTTCCTCTGGAACACCATCGCGATGCGCCATCCGGTGCAGGGCGAGCCGATCCGCGACGGAATCAGGCGCTATTTCGCCGGCTCGCCGGCGACGCACCTCGTGGGCATGCTCGGCGGCACCATCTGGGGCCTCGGCACGCTTCTCTCGTTCGTCACCGCGGGCGCGGCCTCGCCGGCGATCGCCTACGCGCTCGGCCAGGGCGCGACGCTCGTCTCGGCGCTCTGGGGCATCCTGGT
>CADCOC010000145.1:0-9618 GCA_902802945.1 uncultured bacterium
GGCGGCGAACACCTTCTGGTTCGCGGGAGCGCGGAGCGGCTGGATGGCGGACCGCGTGTCCGGCAGGTTCGGAAGCCCGCGCCGCGCGGCCTCCTTCGGCCAGTCGACGGAATAGCCGTCGCCCGAGAACAGCACGCGCTTGTGCGCGCGGATGAGGCGCTGGAGGAGCTTCTGGAGATTGGCGTTGAAGTCGCCCGGCATCGCGTCGAGCTTGTCCGAAATGGCGTCCACGGACTCCGCGACGATCGTGTTGAGCACCATCTGGTTCATCGCGCAGTTCTGCGACGAGCCGGGGGCGCGGAACTCGAACTTGTTGCCGGTGAACGCGAACGGCGACGTGCGGTTGCGGTCCGTCGTGTCGCGCGGGAGCGGCGGCAGGGTGTCCACGCCGACCTTCAGCTTCGTGCGTCCGGCCGCGCGGGCGGAGGTGCCCGTCTCGATGGCCTTCATCACGGCGTTCAGCTCGTCGCCGAGGAAGACGGAGATGATGGCGGGCGGCGCCTCGTTCGCGCCGAGACGGTGGTCGTTGCCGGCGCCGGCCGTCATCGCGCGCAGGATGTCCGCATGCTTGTCGATGGCGCGGATCACGGCGGAGAGGACGGTGAGGAAGATCGCGTTCTCCTTCGGGTTGGAGCCGGGCTCGAGGAGGTTGCGTCCGTTGTAGGCAATGGACCAGTTGCAGTGCTTGCCGCTGCCGTTGACGCCCTCGAACGGCTTTTCGTGCAGGAGGCACTCGAAGCCGTGGCGCTCGGCCGTCTGGCGCAGCACCTCCATGATGAGCATGTTGTGGTCCACGGCGAGGTTGAGGTCCTCGAACACGGGCGCAAGCTCGAACTGCGCGGGCGCGACCTCGTTGTGGCGCGTCTTCGCAGGGATGCCGAGCTTCCAGAGGATGTCCTCCACCTCGGTCATGAACTTCAGCACGCGCGGACGGATCGCGCCGTAGTAGTGGTCCTCAAGCTGCTGGTGCTTCGCGGGCGCGGCCCCGAACACGGTGCGTCCGGTCTGGAGCAGGTCGGGACGCTGCATGTAGAAGCCGCGGTCGATGAGGAAGTACTCCTGTTCCGCGCCGAGCGTCACCGAGACGCGTCCGTCCGGCTGGCCGAAGTGCGCCATCAGACGGCGGAGCGCCTTCTTGAGCGCCTGCACGGAGCGGAGGAGCGGCGTCTTCGAGTCGAGCGCCTCGCCGCGGTACGAGCAGAACGCGGTGGGGATGCAGAGCGTCGCGCCGTTCGCGTGGCGCTTGATGAACGCGGGGCTCGTGGGGTCCCACGCCGTGTAGCCGCGCGCCTCGAAGGTGGAGCGGAGACCGCCCGACGGGAAGCTGGAGGCGTCCGCCTCGCCGCCGATCAGGTTCTTGCCGCTGAACGCCTGGACGGCCTGCGCGGTGCCGCGCGGCTCCACGAAGCTGTCGTGCTTCTCGGCGGTGCCGCCCGTGAGGGGCTGGAACCAGTGGGTGAAGTGCGTGGCGCCCTTCGCGAGCGCCCAGTCCTTCATCGCGTGCGCCACGTCGTCCGCGATGGACGGGTCAAGCGGCTTCCCCTCGTTGACGGTGGCGAGGAGCTTCGCGGCGGTGGTCTTCGGCAGAAAGGCGCGGATTTCCTTCTCGCCGAACACGTCCTCGCCGTACGTCGCCATGGACGTATCGGCGGGCAGGGAGGCGGACGGCGCGTCCGGCACCCGTTCGGCGATCGAGTTGATCGCATGTATGCGGTTGTTCTTGCTCATGGAGCGAATAGTATATCATATTTCCCGCGCGGCGCGCGCGATATGGTATAATATGTGCGTCCATGTCCCGGAAAAGGAAGTCCAAATTCGCCTGTTGGTGCGAGTACACGGCGCTGCGAAGCGTGTGCGCGGTGGTGAACGCCGTGCCCTATCGCCTTGCCTGCGCGTTTGCGCGCGGACTCGCGCGCTTCGCCTTCGCCTGCGGCTTCCACCGGAACCGCACGCTCGAGCGGATCAAGTCCGTGTTCCCCGAGAAGGACGCCGCCGAATGCCGCCGGATTGCCGTCAACTCCCTCGCGAACGTGCTGCAGAGCGCTGTGGAGATGATCCGCGCGCCGCGTCTGAACAAGAAATGGATCTCGAAGCACGTGAAGGACGTGCAGGTGTACGCGGACCGCTTGCGCGCGGTTGTGGACGAAGGACACGGCGCGGTCATCTTCGTGCCGCACTGCGGCAACTGGTACATGGCCGCCTGGGCCATGGCACGTTACGGTCTTCCGCTCTTCGCGATCGCCGCAAGCCAGCGCAACCCCTACGTGGAGGCCTGGATGCACCGACAGTACGGTTCCGTCGAAGTGCTCACGCGCGGCTCCGCCACTGTGTTGCAGGACATCCGTTCGCGCATCGCCGCCGGACGCGCCTTCGCGATTCTCCCGGACCTGCGCGTGCCCTTCCCCGATACGGAAGTCCCCTTCCTCAACGGTACCGCGAACGTCTCCCACGGCGGCGCGATGCTTGCCGTCGCCACGGGCGCGCCCGTGGTGGTTGCCATCATGCGCCGCGAAAACGGGCTCCACACCTTCGACCATCTCGCCACCCTCCACCCCGACCCCCACGCCCCCGACCGCAAGGAAGAGGCCCGCCGGCTCATGCGCGAGGCAATGGCGCTCATCGACGAAGGCGTCCGCAAGACGCCCGAACAGTGGTTTTGGTACAACAGCCGCTGGATCCTCCAGCCGCCAAAAAAACACAAGAAAAAGAGGCACACAGCATGAAAACACAATCCATGTTTATCACCATCGTTGCCCTACTCGTAGGCGCTGCGCTTGGTTACTTCGTCCCGCCCCTCTTCTCGAACGCCGCCGAACCGGCAGAGGAGGATGCGACAGAGGAGGCTAAAGCCCCCGAAAAGCGCACATCCCGCACCCACGTGCAATCTTCCCGCGAACATGACGCAGACCTGAATCGCCTTCGCTCGCGGATAAAAAGCCTTGAGCGCCAGCTTGCCGAGCAGACCGAAACCGCAGAGCCTGTCGGGGATGCTTCCACCAACCGCGTTGAGAGGGGGCGTCCGTTCGGGCATCCCCCCTCCGCCGCCGAGATGCGCGCGCACTTCGAGGAAATGCGCGAAAAGGATCCGGAACGTTACGCCCAGATCACGAACAACATGGCCCGCTGGCGGACGCACCGTCAAGAACGCCTCCAGAACCAATTTGACATCCTCGCCAGTGCTGACACCACGCACATGACGAAGGAACAGCGGCGGGTTCACGAGACCTACCAGGACCTCCTTGCTCGGCAGGAAGAGCTGCACGAGTTGATGAACCCCAACAACCCTGACGTGACGGACGCGCAGCGCGAGGCCGCATTCAAGGAGATGCGCGAAATCGGACACAAGCTCCACGACCTTCAGCGCACTGAGCGTGACACGCTGCTCACCCAAACGGCTAATTCGCTTGGCCTCCGCGGTCAACAGGCGCAGGAGGTCGTGACCGCGATCAAGGCCGTCTACGAGGCCACCGGCGGCGGCGGACACGGCAGAGGCTGGGGCCGTGGCCCCGGCGGCGGCCGTGGCCCTGGCGGTGGCGGTCGGCGCCACTAAGGCAATCTTGCAGTTCAGCGCGTGCCGACGAACTCCAGCACCTGCCCGTCGGCACGCAGCCTAGCGGAAAGCGCGGCATACGGCACGTCCTGGACGGCAACTCCGTCTGCCACGGCGATGGACGCCGCAGTGCCCGCCGCCTGACCTAGCGCGAAGAAAACTGGCTCCATGCGTATCGACCCGAACGCGATGTGCGATGCCGAGAGGCACACTGGCACAAAGAGGTTTGCGCACTCAGCACGCTTCGGCACGATTGCACCGTAGTCGATCGGGTACGGTGGAAAGCGACGGCCATTGCTGTCCGTGCCCACCTCCACGTCGCCCTCGTTGCGCACATAACCCTCCGCCGTCACATAGCGGCGAACATGGTGCGAGTCCATGGTATACGCACCCATGGCGATGGGGCGCTTGGCAAGGAGTTTGCCCCTGCAGTTCGCCTCGGTCATCACGTATTCGCCGACCATACGTCGTGCCTCGCGCACGTAAAGCTGTTTCTGCCAACCGTCGCCGAGACCGTCCTTGAACTCGTCCTTGCACGTGCCCCAGCGTGACACCTCTTTGCGAATCTTCTCCGGGACGCGCGGATGGTTCGCGAGCGTCCACATGAGGCCCTGTTGGTACTTGAGGTGGGCGGCAAGAATTTTTTCGCGCTCCGCGTAGGACGCCTCTGGCCAGTTCCAGTTCTGTCCGATGAAGTCCGTTGAGAAACCGGTGCGGTTGTTAGTGTCCGTCTTGCAGTTTGGCATCTTGGAGTTGATCCACGGCATCCCGTTGCGGTCAAGCGGACCTAGTGCCAAGTGGCGGAACATTAGCTCGTAGTCCTTCTCGTTGTAGCCATCGGGCTTCTTGAACGGAATGCGGTTCGCCGGGTTGTCGGTGAGGCACATGCGGAAGCAGTACGCCTGAACGCGCTTATCTCCATCGCCGGGCTTGAAGTTCGGGTCGTATGGTTCGACGCAGGGGAGAAGTCCGCTATTCGGATCGCCGGGCACGACGTAAGGATCTATTCCCTTGTGGAGCTGGTGATACTTCGCGTACCTCGGCTCGTTGCCGTTCAGCGTCTCACCATAGACCGAGTTCGCCTCGCGTCCGACATGGTACGAGACGCCGGCCGCCGCCATGAGATCACCTTCATACGTCGCGTCGATGAACACCTTGCCGCGATAGACATTGCCCGAAAGAGTCTTGATGGAGACGATGCGTACGTCTTTCTTCTCAACCCCCTTCTCGCGGTCAAGCCACTCGTTGCGGCGGATGTCGAGTCCGTCGCGCTTCTCCCAGCCTTCCAGGATGGAGAGCGCAACTGACGGCTCAAACGTCCACTTCGACTCGCCCTTGAGTATGCCGGCCGACGTGGCCTTGCGCCTTTTCTCGTTCGGGAACTGGACGACCAGATGGTCGGGATTCCCGTAGTACGTGGCCACGTCCTTGTAGAACTGGAGTGCAAGCCCGCCAAACGCGGCCTTGTTTCCGATGTCCGTAGCGCCAAGCCCGCCGGTGGTGAGTCCGCCAATACGCGTCTCCGGCGACACGACCACGGCGCTCCGTCCCATGCGCTTTGCCTGAACTGCCGCCGAAAGCGCGGCAGGGGTACTACCGTAGATCACGATGTCGTAGTCGTATGTAGTAGCAACAGCAGTACTGCCCACCACACATGCTGTAGCAAGAAGAACGGCTGCATGAAAAGCCCCTCTTGCCTTCTCGGTTCGTGTTGCAAACTTCATTCGAATTCTCCTTTGCCTGTAGAAGGCACATTGCAATCGGCACGGTTTGCGATTGCAGAGTGGGGGACTGGTGGGCTATAGTAGATTCGAACTACTGACCTCTTCCATGTCAAGGAAGCGCTCTAACCAACTGAGCTAATAGCCCGGAAAACGGCGCATAGTATATCAAATCCCCGCCGGGAGGTCAATTGGGATTTTTTGTCAAATTGCATCAGACGTCGTAGATTTCCATGAGTCGGCTCAGGAGCGCGATGAGCGCCGTGTCCGTGCGCAGGATGCGCGGCCCCAGCGACATCCGCACAAAACCCTTCGCCTCCAAGCGCTCAACCTCCTCATCAGTCCATCCCCCTTCTGGCCCCACCGCCAACACCGGAACCGCGCACACGGGAGCGGCCGCGCCCACGGGAGCGGCTGCACTTGTCGCGGCCGGTAGGGCGCGCGCCCCGCGCGCGCCGTATGGGTGCGCCACAAACCGCGTGGGCTGTCCCTCAAAATGTGCATCGAGCTTGCGCTCGACGAAGTGCTTGAAACTTTTGAACGTCTCAATCGTCGGCACGGCGGTGGTGCCCGCCTGCTGCAAACCGTCAATCAACAAGGGCCGGTAGATTTCTTCCTTCAGAAGCTGCGCGCCCCAGAACGCCTTCTCCACTTTCTCCGCGCCCACGAGCACGATCCGGCGCACGCCGAGAGAAGCAAGTTGCGGCAGAAGGCGTTTCATCACGCGCGGACGCGGTGGCGCGAGGACGAGATCGATCCACGGTGCGAGTGCCGACGTCTCGTGTACGCAACGTACGGTCACGGTGCCGCCCTCGATCCGTTCGATCACGGACGTACCGATCAGTCCGTCGACAACGCCGGTCTTAAGCGTCTGACCGACCTCGCCGTGCAGCACGTTCAGCACATGCTCGGCGCGGACGTCCGAAAAGGTCGCCCGTCCGTCGCGGATTTCGTCATGTTCAAAAAGAATGCGATTCATTTCATGCGGAAACGGGCACCCGGAGAGACTCCGAGTGCCCGTCTCGTCTAGCATGTCAGGCGTGGATTACATCATGCCGTCCATGCCGCCCTGGCCGCCATGGTTGCCGCAGTTGCACTCCTTCTTCTCGGGAAGGTCCGTGACCATGCAGTCCGTGGTGAGCAGGAGGCCCGCGATGGAGGCCGCGTTCTGGAGGGCGGTGCGCACGACCTTGGCCGGATCGACGACGCCGCACTTCATCAGGTCGGCGTACTCGCCCGTGCGGACGTTGTAGCCGTTCGAGCCCTTGTCGGCCTTGACCTTCGCGACGACGAGGGCAGCTTCCTGTCCCGCGTTCGACACGAGCTTGCGCAGCGGGGCCTCGATGGCGCGCGCCACGATCTCGGCGCCGACCTTCTCGTCGCCCGTGAGCGTGAGGCCGTCGATCGCCTTCTGGCAGCGCAGGTACGCAACGCCGCCGCCGGGAACGATGCCCTCTTCCACGGCCGCACGGGTCGCGTGCAGCGCGTCGTCCACGCGGTCCTTCTTCTCCTTCATGGCCGCCTCGGTCGCCGCGCCCACCTTGATGATGGCCACGCCGCCGGCGAGCTTGGCGAGACGCTCCTGGAGCTTCTCGCGGTCGTAGTCGGAGGTCGTCTCCTCGATCTGCTTCTTGATGAGGGCGACGCGCGCGGAGATGTCCGAGCTCTTGCCCTTGCCCTGCACGATCGTGGTGTTGTCCTTGTCGACCGTGACCTTCTTCGCGCTGCCGAGCATGTCGAGCGTGACGTTCTCGAGCTTGATGCCGAGGTCTTCGCTGATGAGCTTGCCGCCCGTGAGGATCGAGATGTCCTCGAGGATCGCCTTCCGGCGGTCGCCGAAGCCCGGGGCCTTGACGGCGCACACCTGGAACGTGCCGCGCAGCTTGTTCACGACGAGCGTCGCGAGCGCCTCGCCCTCGACGTCCTCGGCGATAATCATGAGCGGACGGCCCGTCTTGGCGACGCTCTGGAGGAGCGGCAGCATGTCCTGGAGGTTCGAGATCTTCTTCTCGAAGAGCAGGATGTAGGGGTTCTCGAGCACGCACTCCATCTCTTCGGGATCGGTGACGAAGTAAGGCGAGAGGTAGCCCTTGTCGAACTGCATGCCCTCGACGACGTCGAGCGTGGTCTCAAGGGTCTTCGCCTCTTCAACCGTGATCGTGCCGTCCTTGCCGACCTTGTCCATCGCCTCGGAGATGATGTTGCCGATCTCCTCCTCGCCGTTCGCGGAAAGCGTGGCGACCTGGGCGATCTCGGCCGGGTCCTTCACCTTCTTGGAGAGCTTCGCGATGGCGCCGACAACGGCTTCGGAAGCCTTGTCGATGCCGCGCTTGAGGGCCATCGGGTTCGCGCCGGCCGTGATGTTCTTGAGGCCCTCGCGGTAGACGGCCTCGGCGAGCAGCGTGGCCGTGGTCGTGCCGTCGCCGGCGACGTCGTTCGTCTTCGACGCGACTTCGCGCACCATCTGCGCGCCCATGTTCTCGAAGGGATCGGCGAGCTCGATCTCCTTGGCGACGGTCACGCCGTCCTTGGTGATCTGCGGGGAGCCGAATTTCTTGTCGAGAATCACGTTGCGGCCAGACGGGCCGAGCGTGCTCGTGACCGCCGCGCTGAGCTTCTCAACGCCGGCGAGAATTTTCTGACGCGCTTCTGCGTCGAACTTGATCTGCTTTGCCATGATGATAATTCCTTATTGTAGGGGTTCGGGGGGGCCTGGGTTCCCCCGGTCGTTGTTATTTCTCCAGCACGCCGAGGAGGTCATCCTCGCGGATGAGCTGGAGCTTCTTGTCGTCCAGCTTCACTTCCGTGCCACCGTACTTCGGCAGCAGAACCTCGTCGCCGACCTTCACGTTGAACGGGATTTCCTTGTTCTCCTTGTCCACCTTCTTGCCGATGGCGAGCACCTTGCCCTTGATCGGCTTCTCCTTGGCTGCGTCGGGGATAATGATGCCGCCGACCGTCTGTTCCTTTTCTTCGACCGGTTCAACGAGAACGCGATCGCCGAGGGGTCTGATTTTCATTTTTTGTTTTTCCTTTCGGGTTCTATTGTTTGCGATTGCAACCAAATCATTTCATCGTGAAGTCGGCGTCGACCACGTCGTCTCCGCCTTTCTTGGACTCGCCACCGTTGTTCGGCGGGGGCGTGCCCGCGCCGGGCGGCGGCGTGCCCGCGCCAGGCTGCGCGCCGGATGCCTGGGCATGGGCGTACATTTCCTGAGCGACCGGCTCCATTGCCTTCATGAGCGCCTCTTCCTTCGCCTTGATGGCGGCGGAGTCCGTTCCCTTGAGGGCCTCCTTGAGGTCGTTCAAAGCGGATTCCACGGGGGCCTTCTTGTCGGCCGCGATCTTGTCGCCGGCGTCCTTGAGGGTCTTCTCCACCTGGAAGGCGAGGCCATCCGCCTTGTTGCGGACCTCCGCGTCCTCGTGGCGCTTGGCGTCCTCGGCCGCGTGCATCTCTGCGTCCTTGCGCATCTTCTCGATCTCGTCCTTCGAGAGACCGCCCGCCGCCGTGATGGTGATCTTCTGCTCCTTGCCGGTGCCGAGATCCTTCGCGGAGACGTTGAGGATGCCGTTCGCGTCGAGGTCGAACGTGACCTCGATCTGCGGCACGCCGCGCGGGGCCGGCGGGATGCCGTCGAGGTTGAAGTTGCCGAGCGACTTGTTGTCGCGCGCCATCTTGCGGTCGCCCTGGAAGACGCTGATCGTCACCGCCGGCTGGTTGTCCGCCGCCGTGGAGAACACCTGGCTCTTCTTCGTGGGGATCGTGGTGTTGCGCTCGATGAGAGGCGTCATCACGCCGCCGAGCGTCTCGATGCCGAGCGTGAGGGGCGTCACGTCGAGGAGCAGCACGTCCTTCACGTCGCCCTTCAGGATGCCGCCCTGGATGGCCGCGCCCATGGCGACGACTTCATCCGGGTTCACGCCCTTGTGCGGATCCTTGCCGAACAGGCTCTTGGCCTTTTCCTGGATGAGCGGCATGCGCGTCTGGCCGCCAACGAGCACCACCTCGTCGACCGAGGAGAGCTCCGCGTCGTCCATGCACTTGCGGCACGGCTCGCTCGTGCGGTTCACGAGGTCCATCGTGAGCGACTCGAGCTTCGCCTTGTTGAGGGTCATGGTCAGGTGCTTCGGACCCGACGAGTCGGCCGTGATGAACGGCAGGTTGATATCGTAGGTCGTAGCGGACGACAGAGCGCACTTCGCCTTCTCGGCCTCTTCCTTGAGACGCTGGAGGGCCATCACGTCCGACCCGAGGTCGATGCCGTTCTGCGCCTTGAAGTCCTCGATGAGCCACTTCATGATGGCCTGGTCGAGGTCGTCGCCGCCGAGGTGCGTGTCGCCGTTCGT
>CADCOC010000145.1:9638-14319 GCA_902802945.1 uncultured bacterium
ATCGAACGTGCCGCCGCCGAAGTCGTACACGGCGATCTTCTCGTTCTTCTTCTTGTCGAGACCGTACGCAAGCGACGCCGCAGTCGGCTCGTTCACGATGCGCTTAACGTCGAGGCCCGCGATGCGGCCGGCGTCCTTAGTCGCCTGACGTTGCGAGTCGTTGAAGTACGCCGGCACGGTGATGACCGCCTCGGTGATCTTCTCGCCGAGAAAAGCCTCCGCGTCCGTCTTCAGCTTCTGCAGGATCATCGCGCTGATTTCCTGCGGACTATACGTCTTATCGCCCACCTTCACCGCCGCGTCGCCGTTCGCGGCCGGAACGACCTCGTACGGGACCATCTTACGCTCGGCCTCCATCTCGTCGTAACGACGGCCCATGAAGCGCTTGATCGAGTAAATGGTGGATTTCGGGTTCGTCACGGCCTGACGCTTCGCCGCCTGGCCAACGAGACGCTCGCCCGTCTTCGTGAACGCCACGATGGACGGCGTGGTGCGCTGGCCTTCCGCGTTCGGAATCACCGTCGC
This sequence comes from uncultured bacterium, assembly GCA_902802945.1. Classification (GTDB taxonomy): domain Bacteria; phylum Verrucomicrobiota; class Kiritimatiellia; order RFP12; family UBA1067; genus RUG572. The sequence goes on from CADCOC010000145.1 coordinate 10,164, forward strand.
TTCGCCACCTTCCATAACAGCCATGCAGCTGTTCGTGGTGCCCAGGTCTATACCTAATACTTTTGCCATAATGTTTTCTCCTTGCCCACTTTCTTTCCGTATGGGCAGCAGAGAATAAGCAAAATGCGTGCCAAGCGGTAAAACAAACTAACAACACATGAAAATTGGCGCGAAAACTTTACAAATTGGCAATTCTATGTTTTCAACGGCGTGTCACACACTGTGCCCGTGTGTCACTGTGGCACATTCGCTGTGTCAGCTGGGACAGTGGCGCAATTTACGACCAGATTTTCCGAATCATGGAGAGGCTCGCCTTCAATTCATCGAAGGTCACGGGCTCGTGCGGCTCGAACACACGCAGGATGTCGCGCTGGGCAAGTGGCTTGAGCGCGGCGAAATCGACATTGCCCCAGCCGGGCTCACGGTGGTCGTCGTGGAAGTCCTTGACGTCGTTGAGGTGCATGCCGCAGACGTGCTGCGCAAAGCGGTTGGCGATGTCCGTTTCCGGGTCGTCCCACTTATAGCTGGCGCGCACGCGTGCGTGGCCCGTGTCGAACCAGAGGCGCACAGGTGCGCCCGCGAGATCCTTCATCAGCGTCTCGGCTTCCTCCGCGTTCGGGAACCCCTCAAGACTCGGCAGGTTCTCGAGCGCGAGCGTGAGATGCGCCTTTTCGAGTTCGGGGATGACCGCGTCGAGTTCGCGGCGGAAGACTTCCAGAAGTTTGCGTCCGCGCTTCTTGCGGCGCACATGCGCCTTGGCAAGGTGCTTGACGTATGCGGGACGCGTCACGTCTTGTTTGCCGTCAGTGCCTTTTGCGAGGCGGCGCAGCACGGACGAGTCGAGATTGACGAAGAGGCCGTCGAGTTCGACATAGCCTGCGTGCGTCACAACCACTTTTGCGCCGAGGTCGACGGCGCATTCGATCGTCTTCTTCAGGAGCAGACGCGCGAGCGCGCGTTCCTCCTCGTCGTGGTGGGCGAGCTGGTGGAGCTCGGGGTGTCCGCTCGGCGCGCCGATGGGCACGGGACAGTACGCATGCACGGAGTCGACGGGAATCTGGTCAAGCCGGCTTTTGAAACCGGGCAGTTGCTCAGGCATCGTGCGGAAGCCGAGTTCGAGCGCGTCGAAGCCAAGCGCAATCGCCTCGTCGGCGATGGCCGCGCCGTCGTCGAGGCGCGCATTGTTCCAGTTTGTGGAGAGGGCGAAGCGCATGGCGTCACTCGCGGACGATTTTCACACCTTCCGGAGCGTTGATCGTCGTCTCAATCGTGCCGTTAGCCTTTTTCTCCGCGCGCACGCGCACAGGGCCCATCGGCGTGGGGTACGCGCCTTCGGCCCAGGCAAGGTCGCCGAGGGACGGCTTGACGCGCACGGTCGTGCAGCCAGGTTCAAGCGGCTGGATGCCGAGGACGCGGTGGATGCACCACGCGGCCGGGCCCGACGACCATCCGTGGCAGAGCGAATGGCGGAAGCCCTTGTAGCAGAAGTCGCCATAGTCGCCGTGGATGTCCTTCTTGCCCGCGACGGGCAGTTCGTCGATGCGGAAACAGTTGTTCGTCCAGGCGAGGTTGAAGTCCTCCCAGAAACTCGTCGCGCCCACGTCGAGCATGCCGCCCCAGTAGTCGCGCACGGTGTCGAGTGCGCGCTGCTGTTCGCCCGCCGCGCTCATCGCCTCGATCATGTAGTAGCCGTAGAACGTGGAGACCCTGTCGTGTCCGTCGCGGCCCAGTTCCTTGTCGAACATCTCCCTGGGCGACCGCAGGCCGGAGAGCGCGAGCAGCGCGGCGGAACTTTTCGCGCCACACGGCTCCGGACGCAGCTTCTCTAGCTTCGCCGCGAGCGAACGCGCCTTGTCGGCGAGGGCCGCGTCGCCGATCGCGTCGGCCATGAACGCCGTCTCACGCGCGCACATGAGAGCGAGCGCCTGGGTGCCGGCCTTCGCGGCCGCCTTGTTGTGCTGGGTGGGCCAGTCGAGGAACGTACCCGCCGTCCACTCGCCGTTCTTCATTCCCGTCAGCACGTGGTCGAAGGTCGCGGAGATGTACGCCGCGTGTTTCTTCAGGTAGTTGACGTCGCCAGTGTGGCGGTACCATTCCGCGACGTTCCGGAGCCACCAGAGGGTGTACGTGGGCATCCCGTTCATCCACTTGTTCGGCGGGGTCGTGGCGGCCATGTAGTCGAGCGACGCGGGAAGGACGTCCGCCGCGCCGAACACGGCGAGGACGGACATCGTCTCGGGATGCGTATCGCCCATCCACACGAGGCGGTCGCGCTTGATGCCGTCCCAGAGATACGACTGGCAACAGAGATGGACCGTGTGCACAGCGGTCTCGAACACGGCGTTGAGTCTCTCGTCCGACGAACGGAACGACCCGAGGCGCGCCATCTGACGCATGACCGACACTGCACGCACGTACTCAAGCTGAAGGCTGCAGTTTCCCGCGTTGTCAATCCGCGCGAAACGGAATCCTGACTCGCCAATTTCCCGCTGTCCGAACCACGGAAGGTCGATCACGCTGTCGCGTATCGCGTGGTCGTTGCACGCCCCGCGCTCGCCGAGCTCGCTCATCGCCTCCGCCACCGACTCGCCGAACCGCACGCGTGCGCGTGCGCCTTTGCCGCTTCTCGCGCCGCAACCGATCTGGAGCGAACCATGCAGCTCGCGTCCGAAGTCGAGCACAACCCATTCGCCCGGTTTCAGTACCGGACCCGAACCCGCGCCAAATGCACCCTCGGAGACCTGCCCGAAGCGTGGCCCGCACAGCGTCTCCGTGCCGCGAAGCCCTTGCGACGATGCGACGATGCGCGTCGGCGGCACAATCGTGCGTACGCGCGGATCGACGGTGCCGGAGTCGGCGATTGATGCAGCCGTTCCGGAAACAGGAAGGAAGGTCGTGCAGAAGACGGACCCCATGTCCTTCACGGCTGCGAGCGGCGTGAGCGTGCAGGCGGCCTTGTCGTAGCGATAGGTACGGAGCGCGCCGTCCTTCTGGAAACCGACGGCGAACACCTTGCCGCCCGGCAACACCTCGAAGTCCCACGGGAAGGAGCCGTCGAGCTTGATGATGCCACGCCGTGCGATCGTGCCCATTTCGGCGTTGACGGAGAACACGGCGATGGATTCGTGTCCACGGTTCGAGCAGTAGAGTTCGGAGGCGTCCTCGGAGAGCTTGATCGCGGCCGCCTTCGAGAATTCGGTGAAGTCCTCGGGCGTCAGCTTGAGCTGCTGGATGGGCGTGAAGCGGCCGTCCTCGTAGCAGTAGCTCGTCACGTAGTTCTCGAGCTCGAAGAGGAGGAAGGCGAAGCGTCCGTTCGGGTGGAACGCGATGTGGCGCGGACCCGCCCCGGCGGGCGTGGTGACGAGGTCGCGCACGAACGCGCCGGTCGCCGCTGAGTAGATCTTCACGCGGTCCGTGCCGAGGTCGACAATGCAGATGTACTTGCCGTCGGGCGTCACGCGCGCGCAGTGGCAGTGCGGACGGTCCTGACGCGGCTTGTTCGGTCCGGTGGGATCCTCCGAGACGATTCCCTTAAGCGTCTCCTTCTTGAACGTGCCGTCCGCCTTGAGATCTACCCAGCCCGCCGTGCCGCGTCCGTACTCGGCGAAGACGAGCTTCTTCTCGTCGGGCGAAAGCGAAAGGTGACAGGGCGCGGGATGTCCGGTGGCGAGCTTTTCGAGGAGCACGGGCGCGCAGCCGGACGGGTCGAGCGCGTACACGGCCACGCCGCCGTTCGGACTTTTCTTCGGCGCGGAGCGGTCCACGAGGGACGTGTAGAGACGCGTCCGCGCGCGATTGACGGCGATGTACGTGGCGTTTGCCACGGGCAGCGTGCCGCGTACGGCGATTGCGCCCGTCTCGGCGTCCACCTCCACGATCTTCAGCGCGTTCGGCTGGGTGCCACTGCTCGCGCCGATGTATCCAATCTGTTTCGCGCCGCCGAACACGGCGAGCGCTCCCGCCGCAAGGGCGGACACAACTGTCATTTTTCTCATGCGGACATTCTAGCACACCCGCCCCCGCCGCGCAAGCAGCGATTTTTCCGGACACACAAAACGGGTGCGATTGCCGATTGTTGACCTGATAGAGTCCGAGCCGCGCCTACCCTGCTAAAAAAGTGAAATTCCCCCTTGCACAGGGCAACCGACTTATGCTA
>CADCOC010000146.1 GCA_902802945.1 uncultured bacterium
CCGGTCCTGTTTCTGACGTGAGACGAGAGACGTGAGACGCGTGATTTTTCCGCGCCGCATGTCGATCATCGCGAGGCGCGTTTCGGCTGGCGACTTCCATGCGCCGTCCCACGTAGCCTTGTAGTAGGCGTCGTAGGCGAGGTCTTCTTTGCCGAGGAAGTCGAGCGCGAGGCCAAGATAGTAGTGCGCTTCGCCCGTATAGGGATTCGGATGCCTGAACGTGAGACGTGCAACCGCCGCCGCGAAATGATCCCGCGCCTCTTCAAAGAGTCCGCGCGAAAGAAGCCGCTTGCCATAGAGGATGTGCGCGCGGCAGTCGCCCGGATCGCGCCGCAGAAGCTCGTCGAGGTACGCCTCGGGCGCGCGCGTGGGATGGCGGTACTGGTCGAGATGTTCTGCCGTAAGGAATAGTTCGTCGGCGCTTACTATGTCCTTTGGCGCGGGCGGTTCCGTCGCCACGGGACGCTTGTCCTTGATCTGCTCAAGTTTGCGTTGCTTTTTCTTCGCCGCCGCCTCGCAACGTATCACTTCATTGCCCTCAGAGTCAACAAGCACAACAGCATCCCCCCGGTAGGGCGGTTTCGATGAAACCGCCGTATTCGGCGGCCTCGTCGAGGCCGCCCTACCGGCTTCGCCCACTGCCGCAATCCACGGCCTTTCCGGCGACAAGTCAACCTCGATCTCCTTCACGACCTTCCCGCCGCGCATCACGCGGATCTTCGCGCCCTTCATCGGACGCGACACGGCGACTCCAACTTCTCCCTCGGCGAACCGCACCGCCGCCTCCCTGTTCGCGTTCTGAGGCACGCCGATCTTCTGATACGGCCACCAGTACTGCGAGAATGTCTTCGTCTCGTACGGCAACAAGTACGTGAAGTCGGGCTGGTTGTCGGTATAGACGCCCGCCATCAACTCAATGTAGGGTCCGCTGTTGTCCGTCAGCTCGCGGTCCCAGGCGTATCCGAACGGATGATTGCCCCACGTCCACTGCTTCTTGCCAGGGGCGATGTGGCGATCGGCCACATGGACGAATCCGCCCTGCGCCGCGTGGTCGTAGCCGCCGAAGAAGTCGTACTTCGTCGCGCAGATCATGTACGAGGTCGGCACGGGGATGTTCTTGTACCAGCAGAGGTTGTTCGCGCCCTTGCGCGCGGCGTAATCGACGCCGTAATACTTCTGAAGCGCCTCGGGGAAGGACGACATCGCGCGCACGGCGTGGTCGGCGACGTACTCGACGTCCGGCGGGAAGAAGCTCTCGTACTGGTCGTGGACGCGCGCGGCGACGTTCGCCCACCAGAGGAACGTCTGCGTGAACGGCGTGCGGTTGGTGAGCCGCGCCTTCAGCTCGACGAGACAGCTCCCGGGCTTCAGGCAGATGCCGTGCGTTCCCCTCATGCGCGTCAAGGGATCGTGGTCGCTCATCCACACCGTCACGCTGCCGTCCTCGCCCTTCTCGATCTCGACGTCGGTCGGCATGAATGTGGCGGGACGGTGGTGCTGCGGCCAGTTGAACTCCACGCCGCCGCTCACCCACGGGCCGGCGAGTCCGACGAGCGCGGGCTTGATCACGTCGTTGCGGTAGAAGAAGTCGTAGTTGCCGTTCTTTTTGTCCTGCGCAATGTAGATGCGCCCGCCGAGTTCCGGCAGGAGCACGAGGCGCACGTACTCGTTCTCGAGCGTCACGGCGTCGTACTTCTTCATCGACGGCGTGTCGTAAACCTTGTCGATGAACGGCACGGGATACACCTTCCCGCACGATCCCTGATAAACCCGCTTCTCGAAGAACATCGGGTTCTTCTCCGGCTCGCCCACCGGATATGTCTTGATCGCGATCTTCTCGCGTTTGACCATCACATTCACCATGATTTCACCTTTCTCAACTCTCCGTGCCTCTTTGTTTCAGCGTTAAGCAAACAGCTCCATTAGGATTGCGGAAGACTGCGTAAATACTCCGCAAAGAGGTAGTCATATATCATGTAACCCGCTGCGGAACGATAGACCAAGTCAGTTTCAATCAGATTTGGCAATGCCGTTCTCGCAGACGACGGCGCAGCGATGCCATGGCGAGAAAGAAACGCGCCAGAGGTGATCTCGGCTACCTTTCCTTCTGCCGCTATCGCCTTTAGGAGTGTCTTACCCACATCAGTCTGAGAGGCAAGCAGATCGTGGAATGTCAGCGCACGTTCCTCGACGAGCCCACCAACCGCCGCCGATACAACCTCCTCGGAAGACAACGCCCCGCCATCACCCCACACCCTGTTCAGAACGCTCTGCACGTACCACGTCACGCCGTCGAAGCGACGGTAAAGCGCGGCAAACGCATCGGTGGAGAAATCACGCCCGGCTTCCTTGAAGAATCCTTCGGCGAACTTGCAGTAGGAATCGTAGGAAATAACATCAAGGGACATGATATCCGTTGACTGGTAGAACGGACGCCGTGGAGACGTGAACATTTCGCCCATGATGTGATGGCGTGAACCGGCGAATATAAAACCTACGTTCTGCAGAAACTGGATTCGACTTCGCAGAAGAGCTTCCGTACCCTTCTCCGGATATTCAAGTATCTGCTGGAATTCGTCTATGGCAACGACGACCCGCCGATTCTTCGAGGCCAGGTAGTCGAAAATGCCGTTCAACGTTGCTTCGGTAGAAGACTTGTCAACCGAGAACGAAAACGTGACGCCTCCGTTTCCATCAGGCGTAACTGTCGGACGAATTGCCTTGAAGAACTTCCCGACAGCTGCAAGAGCTTTGTCCGCCACGCTATCCAGCGCACCCAGAACGGCGTTGGCGAACATCTGCGTGAAGTCTTGAAGGTTACTCGTTGCGTAGATGTCGATGTAAACGGTCGCATAGTCCGATGGCAACGAGTTGAACACATTGTGAACAAGTCCAGTCTTGCCATAACGCCGCGGCGCCATGAGCGTGACATTGCGCTCGTTAGTCAAGGCCGAAACAATCTTCCCTGTTTCAGCAACCCGATCGCAGAAATACTCAGGTCCGCGATAACCCCTTGTCACAAATGGATTATTAGGTTTCATGGCGCGAATTATACCAAAACCATCGCATGGCGTAAAGTACGCTACGCAATTTACGCCATCATCTGCCGTTTGGGTTTGAACATTCAATTCTCTACTTGTCCGCCATCAATACTACACGGTCGATCATCAGGTTGTAGCCTGTGATCGCTTCGCATGAAAACTCAATCTTGCCATCGAGAAAATCCTCGCGCACCACCGGTAACTTCGCCCAGTACGCGCCATCCTTAGCGTCTTGGTGTCTGGGAATCGTGAACGGGCGCCCCTCGCACGTACCGCGTCCGGTACGGCTGAGTCTGTTGGGATCGCGGAAGCGTGCCCACAGTGTCCCGTTGACCGGATTCGCCCCCGTCAGCGTCACAGACAATCCCTTACCGTGCCAGAAGGAACCGGTATCGTCGCGCCATATTCCCCAGTTCCCCTTGCCAGAGACCTTGTAACTCCCTTGCTTCATCTCGGCCATGTCCAATGACGGCTTCCACGGGACGCTCTTCCTTTGCACCTCCAAATCAACCGCCGCCGCAATGTAAACCGGCGCGTCGGCAAACTCCGGGGGACGCCGCTTCGCTTCTGGAATCCGAGGCGCGAACGTTTCCTTGAACTTGTCCGCTTCAATCGAAATAGGCGGATTGAAGTCCTGCGACTCCATGTAGGAAAGGATGCTCGCCCGCATCGCGTTCACCTCTGGTTTCGTCCTGTCCGAAAGGTTGAGTCCGCACACCATGAGCCGCCCTTCTCCGACCTTCAGCTCGAAAAGCATTCCCATGAAAGTGGAATAATGCAAGTCGGGAACAGGCTGGACGATTGGCTCAACACACGGTAGGGCGGTCGCCCCGCGACCGCCGCTGCCACACGGGACGCATGCCCCTGCCAAATCCGCGATACCGTGCTTCACGCCGTCCTCGACGAGGGTGTACCACTGCCAATCGGCCCAGTCCTCCGTAGGGAATCCGCGCAGCGCAGGGTGTCCGTTTTGCACCATGTAGCCAAGTGACGACAAATCGGCGTCTGCCCGTCTGAAAAACCCCGCCGACCAATAAACGGGCTTGAAATGCGACTTCGCGCTCCTCGCACTCTTGCCCGTGTACAGCACCCGCCCGCCCTTGGCAAGTTCCGCAACAGCGTCATCAAAGGAAGCGGTCTCAAGGGCGTGCGGCGGTCGCGGGGCGACCGCCCTACCGCCTTGCTGTTGTACGCTTGCTGTCTTGGCAAACACCCAGAATGGCCACGCGTTCTTGCCAAACTTCAGCACGTACATCTGTCCGGCCATGTCGTCGGTGAGTGGTAAATCCACTTCCCCAACGACGCCGACATCGCCGGGGTTGATGGTCTTGGGGAGGCGGAGTGTACCACTTGCGGCCTTCTTCAACGGGCAAGATGCCCGTTGTCCCAGTATGGAATACTCGAACTCCGTACCTTCCAGAATCGACTTTTCGGTGAGGTTGCGCACGAGAAGCGTTGCCTTGTACGCCTCGCCGACGCTCCAGCAGTACTTCCCGAATCGCGCCAGGTGCGGCAGCTCGTTGAAGATGTCCCTGAACGGCGGCAGCGCCTTCACGGACGGCTTCAGGTCGTAGAAGCTGTCGCGCCAGCCGATCATCGCCTCAAATTGTCCCGTAAAATCTTGCGCACTCAAAAGCTGCAATCCCGCGCATGACGGCGTGCGCATGAGGGCCTCGACGTTGTCCTTGTACAGACGCCTGGTGAGGAGCGCGGACACCTCGCAGAAACGCGGCCAGAGGTACTTCGTACCCGACTTCTCCGCCACGTTGTGAAAGCGTTCGAGGTTGTACGGACGCAACACGCCGGTATATTTCGAGAGCTCATGTTCCCAGTCGACGTAGATGGGCCACTGTCCCACTTCGTGCGTAACAGTGGGGAGCTTCAATTCCGCATAGCCCTTTTCGTAGTCCCAGTCGGTGAATGGATGCAGCCGCCCCCTGCAACGTCCGCCAAAGTTGCCGACAACATGTATGTCGTCCGCTTCGCTTACACGAAAGAGGACGCCATTTGCAATGCCCAGGTTGGCGGAGGCAAAATACAGCCTGCCCGGGTCAAACGTCTTGCACGCGCCCATCCATTCGCCCATCTTCTTGAAGTCCCCTGACAACTCGTTGCCGATGGCGAGCGAGATGAACGCAGGTGAATTCGCGTGAACCTCGAGAATCGCGCGAAGTTCGCGTTGGATGAATGTGTCCATCATGCCGCCATTCCCGGCCAGATAGTGCTTCATCCATCTGTCCTGCCAGATGCCAGCCTCGACGGCGAAGGACATCCCAAGTTCGTCCGCCGCGTCGAACGCGGCCTTCGGCGGCGTCCACGAATGGAAGCGGATCGTGTTGATGCCGTCCTCGTCGCGCAGTCTGCGAAACGTATCCAGCCACCATGCCTTGGTCGTATTGGGTGCACCCGTGAGCGGGAAGTGGCAGCAGTCGAGATTGCCGCGCATGAACCACTTGATACCGTTGATCCAGATCGCGTGGTCATGCGCCGAGACGCTACGGAAACCGAAGCGAATCTGGTGCGTGAAGTCGTTTGCCTCGTCGCGCAGCTCCAGCACATAGAGGTTCGGGTGATGCTCCGACCACGCCTCGGGCTCATGGTCAAGCTTCAGTTCGACGAGGCTAAAGCCTTTGCGGTATGGCGATGGTTTCCTCGCCTTCACACTTTCACATTTCCACACTTCCATACTTCCACACTTCCACAATTTCACATTCCCCAAATTCTCAAACCCCTCCGGCACCTCCACCACCAACTTCCCGTTCGCGGGCCACGAGGCAAACACGCGCGCCTTTCTCAACGCGCTCTGCCGCCTCAGCGCAAACTCGCCGACCACGCCATGCCACACGCTCTGCATCACCGGACCATAGCTGTGCGACCAGCCAGAGAAGTCGTAGCGGTTCGAATTGTCGAGCGTCAGGCGAATCGTGTGACGCCCCGCCTTCGTCAATTTCTGCGGAATCGGATAAACGTGCTCGACTGCGAGCGAATCGCACGAACCGACGCGCTCGCCGTCAACTTCTAGTTCGGAGTGGAGCATCACACGCTCCATCACCAGTTCAAGCGGATAGCGCGCCTCTTTCTCCGTCAACTCGATTTCGCGTTCGTAAACGGCCTTGCCGACATACTGGTATTCGCGAGTGAGCGCACCCTTCGAGCGATTGTCCGTATCCGCCACCCAGTCGCCGGCGGTCTTGCGCGTACCAAGTTTCGCATCCGCCAGCGTACCGGGCAGGCGCACCACGCCCGCAAGGTCCTTGCCCGTCACGCGCCACTCGCCAGCCAGACTCTTCACCACGTCCGCGCCTGCGGTTACTGCGGTTGCCGCCACGGCCCCGTCCGCATGGACGAGTTGACGCCCCGTATGTTTGGCGATTTCCCTCTGCCCGCTGGGGATGACCTGCCCGAAGGACAGCAACCCCGCCATCGCAATGTCAAAACCTGTCATTTCAATCTCCTTTTGTTTTCATCCTCACCGCACAATGATCATGAGGCCGCTTGTGGCGTAGAGTCCGTCGTCCTTCGGGACAAAGGAGAGTTGGTGCCCCTCGTCAGCGCACCTGAACTTGACCGTGCTAATTCCATCTGGCTTCTCATCCCATGAAATCACCTTGCCGCCGGGGAAACGCTTCTCGCCGAGCCTTATGTACACCGTCGTGGCTCCTTCGGCGAATTTCAATGTGTTGTCGCCATTCGTAAACACGGAGACAAGCGGCAGCGCGGTTGTGCGCGAGGAGATGTCAATCGTCGATCCGTCCATCATCGTACAGCCTCGGAAGTAGTCGTGTTCCGATGCTTTGAACGTCCCGTACACCTTCAAAGCCGCCGTACCTTCGTTATAATTTTCTGCGTAGATTGCCTCGTAGTCGCGGATACTCATGTCCGCAAGCAGCCAGAACGCGCAATTGGCCTTCAAATCGACCGTTGATGCGTCCACCGGCTTTCCGGCGACCGTTTTGAGATAGCCGCCATGCGTGACATCTATCGTTCCATTCGTAATCGTGGCGTTACACAGGTAGAGCTGGCCGGAGACATACACCGAAAGCGTATTGCCGCCGAGATCCGTCCTGCCGCCAGATTCGCCGAAGACCATGTTCGAGGCCCTGACGTATGACGTGGCGGAAAGCGTCCCCGCGCCGATGCCGACACGGTTGGTGTCGGCCATCTGGATGGACGAGGTGAGCGTTCCTCCGGCGAGGTCGCACATGTTGCCGTAGCCGTAGTGTCCGCATCCGTCGAACGTCGCGCCGTCCTCCACGGAGACCCTGCCTGCGCCGAAAGCCTTGAACCCGTCGTCAATGTCCACAGTCGCGGCGAGCGGACGCGCCGTGCCGCCCTTCACCACCGTGCCGCCGGAGTAGTTCTGTGGCACCTTCGCGACGAATGTGCCCGAGCCCGTCTTCTCCACGCGGACGTTCGCGCCATCGATCGAGATGGCCGCGTTCACCGCGAAGTCGTCCACCGTCGCGGTCGCGACCTCCAGCACGCCGCCCGCGACGCTGGACGAAATCGAGGCGCTGCCGGAGAGGGAGGAAAGAATTAACCTATGGCCCGCGAGATCAAGCGCACCGCACAATTCCACACCCTTGAGTCCGCTCCAGTCACATTGCGTCGCGACGAGACGCGCGTTCTCTGCGAACACGACGCCCGCGCAGCTGAACGTCGTGTCGGACGGAATCTGCGCCGCGAAGTCGCCCGCGAAAACGACAAGCGTGTCCGCATCCGGCACTTCGCCTCCGTCCCAGTTCCCGCCCTTCGTCACGTCTGCATCGACCGCGCCCGTCCAGCGGGCGACCTTGCACCCGGCGACGGGCAGAAGCGTCACGTTGTCGATGATCGTTGCACTGTCATACTGAGCCCCACCAGGACCCGGCGTCGCGGAACGCGACTGGAAGAGCTCGAGCGTGTATTTTCCCGTCGCCGCGAACGTGGTGTAATTGACGTAGTGCTGGAACGCGGCGGAAGTCGCCGGAGTAAACGCCCCCTCGAACACGGGCGTTCCCCCAATTCCCTCGCCCGCGTAGATGCGCACGTGCGCCGTCTCGCCGTAGAGTGAACTGTGATCGCGCCCCGTGTAGTCGAGCGACAGGCGATACGTTCCGGCCGACGGCACATCGAACACCTGCCAGACGGACTTGTCACCGGAGTCGCCCCAGTTGTTGTTGTAATTGTACGTCTGCACCACAAGCGCAGAACGTCCGGCGGGGATTCTCCAGCCGACCCATTGTCCATTTGAAGTGAAACGGGAATAATAGACCACGGCATTCCCCGTAACGGTCCACCCGGTATAAGCCGGGTCAAGTTCGAAGTTGCCGTTCGTAATCAGATTAGCGCTCATGTACCTGAATGCAACGTTGTCGATTGCGATGGCCTTGTCCGTTCCCCCGCTCGTCGCCGTATCAGGTTGGGCCTGGAAAAACTCGAGCGTGTATTCGCCAACGTCTTCGTCTGCAATCGCGACCGTCGCCGCAAAGCGCGTGTAATAGTCTTTCCGTGTCGGCACGACGGAACCCTCGTAAACCGGCGTCGCCGTGCGATCAGTTCCCTTGTAAAGGCGAACGTACATCGTCGCGCCATAGAGGGATCCGTTGTTGCGTCCCGCATAGTCGAACGAGAGCTCATACGTCCCGCCCGCTGCCACGGTGAACGTCTGCCAGCAGACGGCATCCGTCGAGTTCGAAAAGGTGGCGGTGTTGAAATGGTACGTCTGCATGAACAGTCCATACATGCCCACGAGCGGATCGTTGGAAACCCATGAGGTGTTGCGCTTCGAGAGGCCGCACGAGCCCGAACCATCCCAGCCGGGACAGGAGAACCCAACCGGAACGTTCCCGCCAGCCTGGTAACCGGGCGTGGAGGAGTTTGCATCCGGGTGAAATGCCACAGACGTTTTCCCGTCTGTCGAGAGTGTTGCGGCTTCGAAGCATCCGTTGAAGATGAGGTTGTCCTCGTCGTCGCGGGCGAAGGTGACGTTATCGACTACGACACACTTATCGATGTTCCCGCTTTCCGTCGGTTCGGGACGATACACCTGTATGGTATAGATGCCAGGTTCCCTGATACGCATTCTTCCGCGATAGTGGTTGAACGAAGTGTACGACAGTGGCGTGAACGCACCTGTGAAAATCGGCTCGGCCGAGACATCCGTACCCTTGAAGATGCGAACGTAGCTTTCCGCGTGATCCCACAAACTACTGTTGCTGGAGTTCCTCCCTGCGCAGTCGAGCGAAACCATGTATGTGCCGACGTCCTCCACCGTGAACGACTGGATGATGTAAGAGTCGGTGGAGTTGCCGTATGTAGTCGCATTGTTACCACCATGCACCCACGTGCCGCTGGCACCGGCCTTGTTGACGCCCACCCCACCGTTTCTACCCGCCCTGCCTTTCGTCGTGTTTCGCGTCCACGGCGCAAGCGTCCCTGAATCGAACGTGCCGTTCACGACGAGGTTGGGCCCGCCGGCTGCGAACGCCGCCGATGACGCTATGACGGCGCAGATGGCAACCGCGACAACCGCGCCCGTCTCAAACGGGATTCCGCGAATCTTTCTCAATCTATTGAACTTCATATGGACTTCCTTTCTTCGTGCAGTATCAAACACTGCGGGCAAAACTTATTGTGTACATTCTAGCAAAAACGAGACGCTGCTGTAAACGGCAAATGCTTGTATAATCCACAAGAAGGCTTGTCCAAAACACAAGACAGCAACGCAAAGTTTTGGTATAATGCCGCCATGAAAACCATCGCTCTCTTTTCGGAGAACGCCAGGGAGTACGGACGTCAGTTCCTGAAAGGCGTAGCTAACTACGCTCTTGGCCGCCATGACTGGCAGCTGCGGTTGCTTTCGCCAAACAACATAGGCAACCGCCGCGCCTTCGCGGGAGTTGATGGCATTATCGCACGGATCGTCGGAGAGAAATACATCGCACAGCTCAAAGCGACTGGCCTTCCTATCGTCGATGCAATCTGCGAGCTGGACGATCCCGCATTGCTCGGTGTTGACAACGACTGCGCGGCGATAGGCAAGATGGCCGCCGACTCTTTCATGCAGCGAGGCTTCAAGAGCTTCGCCTACTGCGGCTATCGTGGCACGCGCTATTCCGACGACCGCCTTTCGGCCTACTCCGCTACGCTTCGCCGCTCAGGTTTCTCCTGCACGGAGTTCACGGCCCGCGAACCGCCTACAAACGCCATCTTCTTCAACGAAGAGGTGAAGCCGCCAAGGAACAATGCAAAACTGCGCAAGTGGGTCGCATCACTTCCTCCACGCACGGCGGTGTTCTGCGCCAACGACTTGAGAGCGTACCATGTGCTGTGCTCTGCACAGGAGATTGGCCGCGCCGTGCCGAACGACCTTGCGGTGCTTGGCGTGGACAACGACGAACTTCTTTGTTCTTACGCCTCGGTCGCCATATCCAGCATCGATCCCAATGCGTTCGGCGTCGGTTACGCGGCGGCGCGGATCATGGACGCGGCGCTGGCGCACCCGGAACGGCCAAAGACGCGACCAATCTTCAAGGTGCGTCCGGGACGTCTTGTCGAACGAACTTCAACGGCTGTGTTTCCCTTGGATCCTCCATGGTTCGCCAAGGTGCTTTCGTACATCGAGACGCACATGTCCAGCCCCATATCGACAGCCGATGCGGCACGCGCCGCCGACGTGTCACAGACTGCGCTCCAGAACGCGTTCCACGCCCAGTTCGGCATGAGCGCGGGGAAATACATCCGAGGCGTGAAGATGCGAGAGGCCGACCGCCTACTCCACGACGGGACACTCTCCGTCAAGGAAATCGCCGCCCGAACCGGCTTCGTCTCCCATCCGCACTTCAGCCGCACCTACCACGATCACTTCGGCCATCCCCCGACCAGACAATTACGCCAGTAGGACGAGAAAGCCGACTTATGCTCAATCAAGGCTCCACCACGACGCGGAAGCCGACGTCGTAGACGGGCGCGTACGGACGGTAGGCGCGGCGGAACGACGCCGTGGAGAGCTTCGGACGTGAATACCACGAGCCGCCACGCACCACGCGCCGGTCGTCGCCGCCGGGGGCGTTGCGTCCGTCATTCGCCGCGTAGGGATAGGGCGCGTACTTCGACTGCGTCCACTCCCACACGTTGCCGTGCATGTCGTAGAGCCCCCACGGGTTGGGCTTCCACTTCCCGCTCTTCTCCTGCAGGAACGCGCCGTCGTTCACGTTGTGCGCCTGCGGCACCCAGTTGTCAAAGAGGTTCTCCGTGTTGCCATAACGGGCCTTCACGCGATCCTGCTCGTAGGGGTTGCCCGCGTAGTCGGAAAGCGAGATGTCGGCGAGGTTCGCGTATTTCGCGAAGTCGTCGCCCACGCCGCCCCACCAGAACGGCCTGTCCGACCCGGCGCGCGCAGCCCATTCCCACTCGGCCTCGGTGGGCAGGCGCACCGTGCGCCCGGTCTTCTTCGAAAGCCATTCGCAGAACGCGACGGCCTTGTTCCAGTTCACGCGCACGGCCGGAAGGTCGTCGCCGTTCACGTCGTAGCCCGTCACGCCGAACTGGTAGCCGTGGCGCGTTTCGTGGCGGCTGTCGTGCGACGGGTCGAACTGGCGGAACTCGCGGTTGGTGATCTCGCGCGCGCCGATCTGGAACGGCTTCACGTCCACCCGCACGGCGGGATGCTCGTCGCGCGGGCCCTTCGCCTCGTTCCGTCCCATCACGAACGAACCGCCGGGAACCGACACAAGCGCGATCTCCACGCCGTCGGCGAGCTTGATCGCCGGCGCGGGCGCGGCCGGTTTCGTCGCCGGGTCGAACGGCCAGCCGGCGATCTTCAACGGCTCGCCGCCCTTCGGTTTCTTCTTGCTGCTCAAGGTGTCCTTCAGGACGGGCGCGGGTGTCTCGATGTCCTCGTGGTTCTGCCGGACGCCGGTGTAGAGCGCGCGACGCTCCTCGCGCAGTTTTTCCCTGTCGAGCGCCTCCTTGCCGACAATCGTCTGCCAGCGCCCGTGGTAGGGCGTGTTGAAGTCGATCCACGTGATCAGGCGGTCGCGCGCCTCCTCGGAGAGTTTCACGCCGTGGTGTCCCTTGTCGAGCATCATCATCAGCTCGGTGGTCTCGGCGTGCCACTCCATCGGCTCGAAGAGGTGGATGTCGCTCTCGATGCCGGGATGGCGCACGAAGCGGACGAGGTTGAAGTACGGAATGGAGAACTTGCCGCCGAATTTGTTCCACACGCGTCCGTGCGCACGGGAGTGCCAGTTTGTGACCATGCTCGTGCCGCGCAGGTCGGGCTTCCACTTGAAGTTGCCGAACAGCTTCTCCTGCGGCGGATCAGGCTCGTTGTGGCACCGGACGCAGAAGGCGTCGAGGACGGGCTGCACCTCGCGCGCGAACTCGAAGTTGCGCTCCGGGCCGCGCCACGGGCGAATCTCCTCGAGCGGCAGGTTGGCGGCCACGCGCGGGGCGCGCGCCACGAAGCTCTGCTTCTCGTGGCATCCGGCGCAGGAGAGGTATTCGCCGCTGCGGGCGGTGAACCAGCTGCGCATCACCTGCAGGGACTGCCCTTCGGCGTCGAGCGGCTGGACGGCGATCGGCGTGTTGGCGGGCACCTTGAAGTAGGCGCTGCCGTCCGCGTTCACGGGCACGGTGCCGAGCGTGCGGCGCATGTCCCACGGACCGTCGAGTCCGATCGAGCCGTAGAGTCCGCCCTCGTTCTTGAAGCCGAACGTGTAGGTGTAGAGACGCAGGTTCTTCACCGTGCCGACCGGGATGTTCTTGAGGCCGGGTCCCTCGTAGATGTTGGCGATGTAGACCTGCGCCGTGGTAGCACCGGGTACGATGCGGTCGGGCTGGGCGTGCGGGACGGGCGTCTTCATGAGCGGCACGGGCTCGCAGAGGTCGTGTCCGGCCTCGCGGAGGAGGCACAGCTCGTTGTCGAAGCGGTCGATGAGGTAGATGGAGAAGTTCCTCTCGCCCTTGTTCTTGCGCGCCACGAGGAACGTGGTGTCGTCAAGCGGGAACGGGTGGAGGTTCATGGGCCACGTGCCGTTGTAGAGCTGGTCGCGCACGATCGGGTCGACGGGCTTGCCGTAGCCGGGCATCAGCTGGATCGCGCCCTCGCCCTCCTCCGTACCCTTCGTCACGTCGAAGAGGCCGAGCTGTCCCTGGCGGCGGAGTCCGTGGTGGCCCGTGAGGACGGCCACGAACTGCGTGGGCTTGCCGGGAATCGGACGCGCGTAGAACATGCTGTTCGGCCAGAAGGAGTTGCTGCCGTAGAACGCGCGCTGGTTGGTGCCGTCGGGATTGCACGTGAAGAGGATGCGCGAGTTGGCGTGCGGGATGTCCGTATATTCCCAGCGAAGGTACATCACGCGCCCGTCGGGCATGATCTCGGGACACCACGCGTGCTCCTGGTCGTTGCCGAGCAATTCCATGCCGGATCCGTCCGCGTTGCAGCGGAAGAGGTTCGCGACGGGCGAGTTGCCCCACACGCAGGGAACGGCGTACTTGAGCGCCGTGCAGGTGAAGATGATGCGCCCGTCGGGGACGTAGCAGGGATCGTAGTGGTTGATGTCGCCCGCGTTGTCGCGCGTCACCTGGCGCACCTTGCGCGTCGCGAGGTCGAGCTCCATCACGTGCCAGGCGTTGGACGCGCCGATGCCGGAGAAGAGCAGTCGGTCCGCGTTCCAGTGCAGCTCCACGTCGATGATCGGACGCCCGCCCGCGGGCTTGTAGACCAGCTCGGTCTGTCCGGCCTTCGGACCGCGCACGTCAAGGAAACAGAGTTCGTTGTCGTGTCCGTCACGCGGAAGCATCGAGTTGCTCTGCCAGTTACAGGGCAGGTGTTGGCGGTTGTTGCGGCGGCGGATGAAGAGCAGACGGTCGAACGCCACCGCCGGGTTGAGGTCGATCATCAACCGACGTTTCACGCCGTCCATGCGCGCGAGCGCGCTCTCGGCCGCAGCCATCTCCGCGTTCGACATGTCCTTTCCGGCGTCGACGGCGGCGAGGGTCTTGCGGATGTCCTCGATTCCGGAGAGGGTCTCGTTGACCTTCGCGGCGAGTTCGGAACTCTTCTCGCGGCGGTATGCGGCAAGACGGTCGATGGCCTCCAGGGCGCCACGCGCGCGGGACGCAATCTGCTCGGCGCGTTCGCGGCGGGAGAAGTCGCCCGCCTCGACCTTGAACGTGCAGCTGCCCTTCCCCTTCGGGGCGGTCAACCCGCCCTTCGCCTCGAAGCGTACCGCGCCTTTCGGGACGGGCAGGATCACGCTGGACGGCGCATGCGCGCAGATGAAACGCCTGAAAGATTCGCCGCCGACCTTCGCGACCTTCGAGCCGTTCCAGTTCACGCGGTTGACCTCCACCTTGCCCCATCCTGCCTTCGGCGCGCGGAGTTCGAGCGTCGTGGCGTCCACGCGCGTGCCGTCCTTCATCACGAACACCGGCTCGCACCACATGGCCTGGTCGTAGTCGTATGTATCCGGCCCGATGGTCGCGACGAGCTTGACCTCCTCGCGCCCTTCGACGCCCTCCGACACCGCCACGGCCTTCTCGGCCCCGCGCACGAGGGGCGTTTCAGCCGCTGCGGCACATTTTGCGGATACTATAATTAATCCACATACCCCTGCCATGGCAGGGACGACTCGGCAAAGTTCCAATTTTTTCATGCCGAGATTATAGCAAAAAACCGCAGACCATATCAAGCCACACATCGTACTTGTCACACATCGTCCTTAGCCGCTAAAGCGGGTTAGAACCTGAACAGGTCGTCGAGGATGACCGTCGACTGCACGTTCTTTGCGTATGCATTGTCCTTTACCCCGTATGGCGTCACATACGTGACATGCACCGCCTTGCGCGTACCAGTCGTCTCCTTGAACTCTGACTTCTTGTTTCGCATGGACTCGTCGTCTTCGCGCGTGATGAGATAGCGACCGTCGTGGTATTTCATCTCGCAGATGTTGATGACGCCGTCGCTGCGGTCAATCAAAAGGTCGATCTGCGACGATTCCCCGCGCCAGGCGTGGAAGTTCGCCCGCACGCCGCCGATTCGCAACGCCTCCTTGATCTGGTCCATGTGCTCCAGACACAAACGCTCGAACGCCAGGCCTATCCAAGTCGAACGCACATGGGAGTCTATCATCTCCGACCAGAAGTGCCTGTCTCCGCTCGCATTCTCAACGGCAAACCGAAAGTGGAAGAGCGTGAAATTGTCCACCAACTGGTAGACTGACCCTTTTCGTTTCTTGCCGATTTCCGTAAACGCCCGAACAAAACCGCATTGCCCTAGTTCCTTCAGCCTTCTCGTCAACGCACCGTTGTTGGCCACGGATGATGCCGCCGCCAGTTCGTCGCGCGTCATGCCGGCCTTTTTCCTTCCAAGCGCGGTGATGATGCGCACGTATGGCTGGGGCGAGGCGAAGAGCGACGAATATAGCTCGTCGAACTCGTCCTCAAGCTTGTCGTTTCCGGCGAAAAATATGTCGTCGATGTTCTGCGCGACGCTGAGTCCCCTTTGGAGAAAATGCCAGTAGTACGGGATGCCGCCAAACACCATGTAGCATTCGGCGATTTGCGCGCGCGTCAGTTCAAGCCCGCGCGACTCGGCATACATTTCGCACTCACGAAGTGTAAACGGTTTCAGCGGGATTCTGTACGTGACTCGGTTGTGGAGTCCATCGCGGTTATGGACGACCTTGGCGAGTATCCACGACGTCGCCGAACCGCAGACGATCAGCAGGATGTCCTTTCGTCCGGAGGCCCAGCCATTCCAGAAATCCTCGACCGCCGTGATGAAGTTCCGGTCCTTTCTTCCAAGCCACGGTAGTTCGTCGAGGAAAATGACCTTACGGTCGTCCCGTGATCGGCCTATCTGTTCACGGAGCGCGTCAAATGCCGAAAACCAGTCTTTGAGTGGCGGACAGTCTGGATATCCCTGCGACATGAGCGCCTTTCGGAATCTTGCCAGTTGAACGGCCCTGCCTCCGTTCTTGACCCCGGAATGCTGAAAGGTGAACTTGTAGTCGAAAGACTCCCGTATGAGGAAGGTTTTTCCAACTCGCCGCCGACCATACACAGCAACGAATTCCGAGTACTCAGATGCATACGCATCAAGCAATTCTTTCTTTTCTTTTTCTCTTCCTATCATGTTTTTTCGACCAATCAGACTATGGTCCAATTGTTTTGAGTCTAAATCATACCAAAATCTTGCGATTTAGACAAGAAATCGATGTGAAAAAACATCATTTTGCGGAAATCGGTCTAAATCTAGTTTTTCAAGACACATTTAGACCGATTTCCGTGCCGCGTCAGTCGGCACACTAGTCTCGCGGCTAATCGGCCTTCACGACCACAATGCGCGGGTTCTTCAGGCGGAAAGGCTTCGTTTCGAGCGTGTTTGCACCTGCCTTGACGGACTTCGTGATGTCGAGCCGGTACGGCTTACCGATGAAGCCGCCAGCAAAGGCGCCGTTCACCGTAACCGCCGCGCTCTTCTCGCCGCCCACGTCATCGCACGCGAGATACACGCGCTCGCCGGGCTTGAGCGCGGACAACGTAAAAGCGAGTTCAGTCGCGATGCTTTCGGCGAACGGACTCGCCGTCACGCGCCCGCTCTGCCCGAGCTTCTTCCACACACCGCCGCCATAGCGGCAGATCGCGAACGGCTGCACGGGTGCCTCGCCCGCACGCTCGACAGTCCAGTCGCTCGAAGAGGCGTGGTCAGCCGTAGCACCCGGCGACGTGCGCAACACTCCGCCTGGCCACTGGATCGCCGCCACGAATCCCGCAGCCCCCGGAAGTACGTTGTCGGCAAGTACCTCGATGTCGTTCACGCCGGCCTTCAGGGAGAACTTCACCGCAGTGGGCGTCCGCCAGCCGCTGTTGTCGGAGCCTGTCTCCTGCCTCGCGACCTCGCGTCCGTTCACGCGAACGAAGGCGGCGTTGTCACAGGCGAACACCATGTTGGCCTCGGCGGCGGAGGAAGAAGTGATTTTCGTCCTGAACGTCACCTTGCCCTGTGCCTGCGGCTTGACCGGGTGCCAGATCCACTGGGCGTATGTGAGGAGCGCATCCCTCGTGGGTTCCTCTCCCTTCACGCTCATTGGCGTGACTTTTTCCTTCGCAGTAACCGCAATGACCTCGCCATTCGGCATGTCAACGCGCGGGAACGGCGCGCGCGGGGCGCGCGCCCTACCATCCGAGCCCGGTAGGGCGGTCGCCCCGCGACCCGTTCTCGACCACGGGCTTCTCGATCGTGCCCTGCATCGGATCCCACAGCTCGGCCTTCTCGACCGGCCACTTCGCACACACCGCAAGGTCGCGGCGGCGCGCGAAGTCCTGGTTGGCGATGAACAGCGTCTCCCTGCCGTCCTTCACGTAGTGGTTCACGGCGAGCATGCGCCCGTCGGCGGCGGAAAGGCCGGGGAAGTCGAATGCGCGCACGGCGAGCGGCTTGTCCGTGCCGGGATACTTCTTCGCGAGCACGGCACGAAGCGTCGCACCGTCAGGCTCGCCTTCGATGAAGATCGCGGTCGGCTGCGCGAAGATTTCCGAAACGATCTTACGCACCTCCCACGACTCCTTTCCGCGCGTGGGCGTGTTGATCGGACGCAGTCCGTAGCCGATCACCACGCCACCGGCCTTCGCGAACACGAGCGCCTTCTCAAGCACCGCGAACGGCACGTACTCCGTCGCGGGGAGCGAGAGGATGTCGTAGAACTCCTTGCCGTTCTCCGTGCGGAGCGCGGGACGTCCCGTGCGCGGATTCTTGCCGATGTTGGCGCTTTCAATCACGTCATAGCCCATCCAGTCGCTGTCAAGCTGCGCGTCCTGGATCGCGAACGCGAACATCTCGGGACGGATCGTCTTGCCCGCGTGGAAGCTCACGCCGGGAATGCACTGCGCGATGTGGCACACGTGCTCGCCGTCAGATAGCAGTTTGGCACAGCGGTTGTTGTAGTCGGCCCATACTCGGAAGAGCGGATAGCGCGGTTCGTAGCCGCCGTTGTAGAAGTATGGCGGACAATCCTTGTCGAATGGAGCCTTCGGGTTGAAGGAATGGGGGATGAGGTAGTAGCACCCTTGGTACTGGTGCCAGTCGCACATCCACTTCATCTGCGGATACGTCAGGTCCTGGAAGTACGCGCCGAAGATCTCGCACCAGTTCTTGCCGTTGTGGCGATTGTAGACGTGCGCCACGGACGAGGAATACTTCGGCATCTGCCCGAAATCGATCTGGTGCTTTCGGCTCTCGCGCTGGTTAGGGTAGTACTGGCGGCAGACGAGATCGACACCCGGCACCTCGACGTACTTCATCTGCTGCATCACGTTACCGCCCGCGAGGACGGGGCTGTAGTAGCAGTTCGCGTGTTCGAGGAAGTGTCCGCTGGAGTACACGCCGTGCTTCCTGCACCACTCGCTCTGACGTCCGTACATCGTGCGCCCCCACACCTCGGCGCGCGCGTCGTGGTAGCGGTAGAGGGCGCGGGCCTGGTCCTCGGGGTCGGCGAGCTTGAACTTAAGCGCCGTGAGGAGCTCGCCCACGTTCTCGCCGCGCGCCCTCAGCTCTTTCGCAAGCGCGTCGCCCCACCAGGCGCGGAACTGCGGCTCGTCGAAGAAGAAGCCGGGGATCGTGCCGTCCTTGAATTCCTTCGCGTAGCGGTCGTAGTAGGGCTGGTAGTACTGCGAGATGAACCAGTCGACAGCCTCGTCGTCAAGTCCGTTCACGGTAGGGAAGCGGTAGTTGCCCTTGGATGTGAACCAGGTATAGATGATCGTCTTGTCGCCGTCCGGACCGGGCTTGAACACGCCCTTGTCGACCTCCTTCACGACGATACGCGCCACTTCGTTCGGCACCGCCTTCTCCGGTGCCTCGTGGCTCCAATAGACAGTCCCCTTCACGTCGCGACACTGGTACTTCTCGGGGATGGGGTACTTGCCGCCCATCCCTTGGCTCGGCCACCAGTAGTCGTCGAACATCATCACCTTCATGCCGTGTTTCTTGCACTCGTCGAGGACGATGTCCACGTCGCGCCACCAGCCAGCGCGCATCCAGTCGATATGCGGACGCGACTCGATCGTGAGGATGCCCTGTCCGCTTTCTGCGACACGCCCGACCATCTCCCGGAGCCGCGCCTCCGTCTCGGTTCCGTGCAGCCAGAAGAGCGGCCCGGTGTTTTCCCGCGTCGCACCCTGCGGCACTCTGAATTCCTGCGCAACATCCGCCACGCAAATGCCGCAGAGAAGCGCCGTTGTTATTGCTATCGTTCGTTTCATTGTTTCTCCTTTATTTTACGACCACGATTCGCGGGTTCTTCAGCCGGAACGGCTTCGTTTCAAGCGCGTTCGCACCGACCTTGACGGACTTCGTGACGTCGAGACGGTACGGTCTGCCGATGAAGCCACCCGCGTAGGCGCCGTTCACGGTCACTGCCGCGCTCTTCTCGCCCTCCACGTCGTCGCATGCAAGATACACGCGCTCTCCGGGCTTCAGCGCGGGCAGCGTGAACGCGAGTTCCGTCGCCACGCTCTCAGAGAACGGGCTGCTCGTGAACTTGTACGCGGTGCCGAGCCGACCCCAGACACCCCGTCCATACGAACAAATATTGCGCGGCTTGACGGCGGACTCTCCATCGCGGCAGACTTTCCACGAATCGGCGTTCGAAAGCAGCATCCCGTACGACCAGCGAATCGAGCACACGAACCCGGCATCGCCCGGAAGTGCGTTGTCCGCCAGCACCGTGATCTCGTTGCGTCCCGGCTTGAGCGGGAACTTCGCCTTGGTCGGCGTACGCCAGCCGATGTAGTTGTTGCCGTTGTTGCCCGCTCCCTGTTTCGCCACTTCCTTGCCGTTCACCCGGATGATCGCCGCGTTGTCGCAGGAAAACACGATCTCAGCTTCGTCCGCCGCCGCCACGTCGATGCTCGAACTGAAGGTCACCTTGCCCTGCGCCTGCGGATTGACCGGATGCCAAATCCACTGGGCGTAGGCGAGGGGACCGAAGGGATGGGCCGACGCAATCGCCCCATCCTTCGAGCCTTCGACGGCGACGGGCGTCACCGTCTCCTTCACAGTCGCCGCAATGACCTCGCCATTCGGCATGTCAACGCGCGGGAACGGCGCGCGCGGGGCGCGCGCCCTACCATCCGAGCCCGGTAGGGCGGTCGCCCCGCGACGCCTGACTCGGCTCGAGCGCGAGCTTCACGAAGCCATTCTCGACAACCGGCTTCTCGACGGTGCCCTGCATCGGATCCCACAGCTCGACCTTCTCTGCCGGCCACTTGGCGCACACCAACAGGTCGCGCCGACGCGCGGCGTCCTGGTTCGCGATGAACAGCGTCTCCGCGCCGTCCTTCACGTAGTGGTTCACGGCGAGCATGCGCCCGTCGGCGGCGGAAAGTCCGGGGAAGTCAAACGCACGCACGGCGAGCGGACGCTTCGCGCCCGGATAGTTCTTCGCAAGCGCGGCGCGAAGCGTCGCGCCATCCGGCTCGCCCTCGAGGAAGAGCGCGGTCGGCTGCGCGAAGATCTCATCGACCACGCGCTTCACGTCGTCGGACGTCTTGCCGCGCGTGGGCGTGTTGCACGGCTTGATGCCGTAGCCCACCACCACGCCGCCGGCCTTCGCGAAGGCAAGCGCCTTCTCAAGCACCGCGAACGGCACGTACTCCGTCGCGGGGAGCGTGAGGATGTCGTACCACTCCTTGCCGTTCGTGGTACGGAGCGCGAGACGCCCCGTGCGCGGGTTCGTGCCGATCTTCGCGCTCTCCACCGCGTCGTAGAGCATCCAGTCGCTGTCGAGCTGCGCGTCCTGGATCGCGAACGCGAACATCTCTGGACGAATCGTCTTGCCGACGTGGGCGCTCATGCCCGGCACGCACTGCGCGATCGCGCACACGTGCTCGCCATCCGACAGCAACTTGGCGCAGCGGTTGTTGTAGTCGGCCCACACGCGGAAGAGCGGATAGCGCGGCTCCTTGCCGCCGTTGTAGAAGTACGGAGGACAGTCCCGGTCAAGCGGAGCCTTCGGGTTGAACGAGTGCGGAATCATGTAGTAGCAGCCCTGGTACTGGTGCCAGTCGCACAGCCACTTCATCTGCGGATAGGTGAGGTCCTGTCCGTACGCGCCGAAGATCTCGCACCAGTTCTTGCCGTTGTGGCGGTTGTAGACGTGCGCGGTGGACGAGCCGATCTTCGGCATCTGCCCGAAGTCTATCTGGCGCTTCCGGTCCTCGCGCTGGTTGGGGTAGTACTGGCGGCACACGAGATCGACGCCCGGCACCTCCACATACTTCATGAGCTGCATCACGTTGCCGCCGGACATCGCGAGGCTGTAGAAGCAGTCTCTGTGTTCCATGAAGTGTCCGCTCGAATACACGCCGTGTTTCCGGCACCACTCGCTCTGGCGTCCGTACATCGTGCGGCCCCACGTTTCGACGCGCGCATCGTGGTAGCGGTAGCAGGCGCGCGCCTGCGCCTCGGGATCCGCGAGCTTGAACTTGAACGCGGTCAGAAGTTCGCCCACGTCCTCGCCGCGCGATGCCAGCTCCTTTTCGAGCGCAGGCCCCCATACGCCCATCGTCTCCGGCTC
>CADCOC010000147.1:0-2423 GCA_902802945.1 uncultured bacterium
TCGAGCGTGTGGATCTCGTCGAAGTAGTGCTTCTGCGCGTAGGCGGAGAACACCTGCGTCACGCCGGGATCGAAGCCACAGCCGAGGATGGCCGTGAGGCCGGCCTTCTCGAACTTCTCGCGGTAGGCCCACTGCCAGGAATACTCGAAGTGCGCCTCCTCGGGCGGCTCGTAGTTGGCCGTGTCGAGGTAGCTCACGCCGGCGGCAAGGCAGGCGTCCATGATCGCGAGGTCCTGGTACGGAAGCGCGATGTTCATCACGAGGTCGGGCTTGTATTCCTGGATGAGCGCGGTAAGGCGCGGCACGTCCATCGCGTCGATCTGCGCGGTCGTGATCTTCGTCGTCACGCCCTTCGCGGCGAACCACGGGCGCTTTTCGATGTCCGCCTTGATCGCCTTGCAGCGCGCCTCGGTGCGGGACGCGATCAGCAGCTCGCCGAACGTTTCGGGGTTCTGGGCCATCTTCGCGGCGGCCACGCCGGCGACACCGCCGGCACCTATCAGCATAACTCTGCTCATGGAGAGGATCCTTTCAGTCGCATACTGTTCATGTCGACCCGAATTCCATGCTCCACCCGGAGCAGTTCAAGGGCGGGAGAAGTATATCAAATCGTGCCCCCTTCTGCAATCCGTGATTGCCCACAGCGCGGAGTTTTGGTATCATGGGCAAGTTTTCCAACCCAACCGATAGGCGGCAACTCGTGAAAAAGAACAGCAAGAAGAAATACGCAGTCGCATGCGTGACCTCCATGGGCCTGCGCATCACCCCCGAAAACCGCATGGCGGTACACAACTCCAACCGCTTTCTCCTCCAGGCGACGAGCGCCGAGACGAACGTGCTGAACGTGACGAGCTCGCTCGGACGCGAGTGCCTCGCGCTCACGCGCTTCGTCGAGGGCAGCCCGATGGCGGCCTTCATCAAGGCCCAGCTGCGCGCGCGCAACATCGCGTACGAGGCGAAGGAAGTGCCGCAGGGCGGACCCTGGGGCTACCGCCACCAGTTCAACATCGCGGACTCCGGCTTCGGCCTCCGCGCGCCGCGCGTGTGGAACGACCGCGCCGGCGAGGTCGGCCGCACGCTCGACGCGAAGGACTACGACGTCAAGCGCATCTTCGGCGAGGAAGGCGTGGAGATCCTCCACCTCTCCGGCCTCATCGCCGCCATGAGCCCCGAGACCACCAAGTGCTGCCTCGCGATCGCCAAGGCCGCCAAGAAATACGGCTCGCTCGTCTCCTTCGATCTCAACTACCGCGCCACCTTCTGGAAGGGTCGCGAGGCCGAGCTCCGCAAGGCGTTCCACCAGATCGCCTCGGTGGCCGACATCCTCGTGGGCAACGAGGAGGACTTCCAGCTCTGCCTCGGCTTCAAGGGACCCGAGGCCGGCGGCAAGGACCTCGCGGCGAAGATCGAGTCCTTCAAGGCGATGATCACCCAGGTCGTGAAGAAGTACCCGAACGCGAAGATGTGCGGCACCACCCTCCGCCAGGTCATCACCGCCAACGAACACCTCTGGGGCGCGATCGTCTACTCCGGCGGCAAGTGGTTCGTCGAGGAGCCGCGTCCGATCGTGGTGATGGACCGCATCGGCGGCGGCGACGGCTTCACGGGCGGACTTCTCTACGGCGTCCTCAACGGCTGGGACGGCGAGAAGTGTCTCCAGTTCGGCTGGGCGAGCGGCGTCCTCGCGGCGTCCTCCCTCAACGACTACGCCGAACCCGCCGACGAAAAGCAGGTCTGGGACATCTACAAAGGCAACGCCCGCGTGCAGAGATAGTAGTTGCTTTCGCTGCTGGGAGATTAGGAGCCTTGGAGTTTAGGAGACTATCTAAAAACTCTCTTATCCTCCGAATCTCCAAAACTCCCAATAGCGAAAGCAAATAAGCGAAGTGGAAATGAAGTTTAAAAAGGATTCTTAACATGAAGAAAGCTGACATTGGTTTGATCGGGCTCGCCGTGATGGGCGAGAACCTCATCATGAACATGGAGTCGAAGGGCTTCACCGTGGCGTGCTACAACCGCACCGTCGAGAAGGTGGACGCCTTCATTAACGGACGCGCGAAAGGCAAGAACATCATCGGTTGCCATTCGATCCAGGAGCTCGCCGACAACCTCGAGAAGCCCCGTAAGGTCTTCTGCATGGTCAAGGCCGGCGCGGCGGTGGACGCGATGATCGAGCAGCTGCTCGGCGTGCTTGAGCCGGGCGACATCATCATCGACGGCGGCAACTCGCACTTCCCGGACACGATCCGCCGCACGCAGTACGTCGAGTCGAAGGGTCTCCTCTACGTCGGCACGGGCGTCTCCGGCGGCGAAGAGGGCGCGCTCAAGGGTCCGTCCATGATGCCCGGCGGCTCGCCCGCCGCGTGGCCGTACGTGAAGCCCATCTTCCAGGGCATCTGCGCGAAGGTCGAGGACGGCTCGCC
>CADCOC010000147.1:2486-11814 GCA_902802945.1 uncultured bacterium
CACAACGGCATCGAGTACGGCGACATGCAGCTCATCTGCGAGAGCTACCAGCTCATGCGCGACCTGCTCGGCATGTCCGACGACGAGATGCACGAGGTGTTCAAGCAGTGGAACACCACGGAGCTCGACTCCTACCTCATCGAAATCACGCGCGACATCCTCGCCTACAAGGACACCGACGGCTCCGCGCTCGTGGAGAACATCCTCGACACGGCCGGGCAGAAAGGCACTGGCAAGTGGACGGGCATCGCCGCCCTCGACGAGGGCGTGCCGCTCACGCTCATCGGCGAGGCCGTGTTCGCGCGCTGCCTCTCCGCGATGAAACCCGAGCGCGTGGAGGCCGCCAAGGTCTTCAACCGCAAGATCCCCGCCTTCACGGGCGACAAGGCCGCGTTCGTCGAGAACATCCGCCAGGCGCTCTTCGCCTCGAAGATCATCTCCTACGCGCAGGGCTACACGCTCATGCGCACCGCCGCGAAGACCTACGGCTGGAACCTCAACTACGGCGGCATCGCGCTCATGTGGCGCGGCGGCTGCATCATCCGCAGCGTGTTCCTCGGGAAGATCAAGGACGCCTACGACAAGAACCCCGAACTCACGAACCTCCTGCTTGACCCGTACTTCAAGGCGACAATCGAGAAGCTCGTGCCCGCATGGCGCCAGGTGGCCGCGGCGGCCGTCTCGTACGGCATCCCCGCCCCGGCGATGACCTCCGCGCTCGCGTACTTCGACGGCTACACCACGGCGCGCCTCCCGGCGAACCTCCTCCAGGCGCAACGCGACTACTTCGGCGCACACACCTACGAAAGGCTCGACTCGCCCCGCGGCCAGTTCTTCCACACGAACTGGACCGGCCACGGCGGCAACACCTCCGCCGCCACATACAACGCCTAACCTTAAACCGTTTTCTGCATGTCGCAGAGGTGGCGGTAGACGCCGTTGGCGGCGTAGAGCTCGTCGTGCGTGCCGCGTTCAACGATCACGCCCTCCCGCATGACGAGGATTAAATCCGCGTCGCGTATCGTCGAGAGGCGGTGCGCGATCGCGAACGTCGTGCGGTTGGCCATAAGCCGGTTGATGGCGTCTTGAACGAGGCGCTCCGTGACCGTATCGAGCGCGCTTGTGGCCTCGTCGAGAATGAGGATGGGCGGATTGCGGAGAATCGCGCGCGCGATGGCGATACGCTGGCGCTCACCGCCGGAGAGCGCGAAGCCCTTCTCGCCCACCTGACGCTCGTAACCCTCCGGCTGCGACATGATAAACTCGTGGGCGTTCGCCATCTTCGCGGCCTCAACCACCTGTTCGTGCGTGGCGTCGGGGGAACCGTACTTGATGTTAGCTTCAATCGTGTCGTTGAAGAGCAGCGTCTCCTGCATCACGCTGCCCACTAGGGTGCGGAGGTCTGGAATGCGTAGGTCGCGCAGATCAATGCCGTCCATCGTCACGCGCCCTTCGTATGGATCGTAGAAGCGCGCGAGGAGTCCGCTCATCGTGGACTTCCCGCTGCCAGTACCACCGACGACGGCCACCACCTTCCCGCGCGGAATCTCAAAGGAGGCGTGCGATACCGCGTCGCGCTCTGCGGTATCGTAGCGGAAGGACACGTCCTCGAACACGATCTTGTCCGTGAACGCCGTCTTCGGCGCGGCGTCCGCCTTCACGGGCAGCTCCATCCGCACGTCGAGGATGGAGAAGAGACGCGAGAGCGCCGCCCGGCACTGCTCCAACTGGACCTGCAACTTCGAGAGTTGCTTGATCGGACGGTAGATCAGCAGCAGCGGCGCGAGCATCGGCACGATCACCGAAAGCTTCACCTGCGCCACGAAGCACCACACCACGAACGCGCACAGGAGGAATATGCCCACCGTCTCCACGGCCGGCGTCACGAACAGGCTCCACCGCACCGCTCGCAGCGACGCCTTCAACATGCTCTGGTTGGCCTGTTCGTACTTCTTGTTCTCGAACTCCTCCGTATTGTACGCTTTCACCACGCGCACGCACGAGAGGATCTCATGGATGCGCGAACCGACCACCGAGTAGCGCTCCAGCGCCTTCTTCGCCCACTTGCGGATGCGCTTGGAAAGCAACACCACCGGACACATGAAGAGCGGAAAACCAATCACCAGCAACACAAGCGTGGGCAACATGTTGTTCTGTACCGCTGTCCAGATGATGAACCCCACCGAGACGACAATCTCGAACGGTGCTTCCGCCACTTCCTGCAGAACCTGCTGGATGATGTGCTGGACGAGACGCGGATCACTTGAGGCCCTGCTCATCAACTGCCCCACGTCAATCCGTCCGTGGAATTGCATCGACTGCTCCTGGATGTGCCGAAGAATCGAACATCGGAGATCCTTCACCGTGTGCAGGGCCGCCCACGAAAGACAGTACTTGTTCAGGAATAGAAACGCGCAGCGCGCCATCGCCGCAAGCGGCACGATCACGAGAATCGCGAAAAGCAGCGGCGCGCCCAAAGCCTCATCCTCGTCCTGCAGTTCAAATCCTAGCTTCTGTGCAAGCTTCTTGAACTTGCCATATTCCTTCAGGACCTTCCGCTCCTCCTTGGAACCTCTAGTAGAACGAGCCTCTTGCCCCACTTCATCGGGGTGGCGGGCATCTTGCCCGTTGATACTGGGCACTCGCGCATCTTGCCCATCAACCACACAATCGGGGTGGCGGGCATCTTGCCCGCAGCTGGGTGAACGGGCATCTTGCCCGTTCACCTCCCCCGCAGCCCCCCGCTCTCCCCCCCCCACCTTGTCGAGCGCGGGCTGGATCACCTGGAAGAGCGGCAGCAGCGTGCCTGCCGTCAGCATCCCGCAGACGATGCCGAGATAGAT
This sequence comes from uncultured bacterium, assembly GCA_902802945.1. Lineage (GTDB taxonomy): Bacteria > Verrucomicrobiota > Kiritimatiellia > RFP12 > UBA1067 > RUG572. The sequence goes on from CADCOC010000147.1 coordinate 5,330, forward strand.
GCGAAAGCGGTACTTCCGCGTGAATCCCCACAGACGGCCGTATGCCTCTTTTGCGGAATACTCGCGGTCGAAGAACTCTTGCTTGTATGTTGTCTTTGAATCGCTGTGATGTCCCATTTCAACACCTTCACAGGCCCATGTCGGCGAGGATGCTCGCCAGCTGGCCCTTGATCACCTGCATCGACAGGTGTTTCTCGAAAAACGCACGAGCGGCGGCGAAGTACGCGTCGCGGCGGCCCCAGTCGGCTCGGTACTCCTCAACGGCCTTCACGAGTGCGTCGGGGTCGCCGGCGGGTATGAACTTGATGGCGGGGCAGTCCTTCGCCTCCGGCGGATAGCCCGTGCAGAACTCGTTGATCGTCGGGCGACAGCACGCCATGCACTCGTACACTTTGTTGCCGATCACGCGCGCGGCCTTCGCCGTGGTACCGAACACGCCGAGCACGATGTCGTGCGCAGCGATCACCTTCGGCACGTCCACGTACGGCACCTTGTCGAGGAACCGCACGTTCGCGAGCCCCGCCGCCTTCGCCTCTGTGGACGCCTTGTATGCGCCCCAGCCGAGGAAGTCCCAGCGGATCGGCAGGTCCTGCGTGCGCCGCGCGGCCTCCACGATCACTTCCGTGCCGTGGAGCGGCAGGTACGCGCCGTGGTACAGCACACGGAACTTCCCCTCCCCGTCGTCCGGCGGAGGCGGCTGCGGCATGAACACCGCCTCGTCCGTGCCCGTGAGGAGTACGCGCATCCTCTCGCGCGGCACGCCGAACTGCTCGGCGCAGAAGTCGAGGTGGCAGCTCGTATCCCACGTCACGAGGTCTGGTTCGTTCATCATCCGCGTCTCAAGGGCGTGTAGACGCCGCGCGCGCCGTTCCTCGGCCTTCCACTTGCACTGCTCGAGCACCTTCTTGTCCCAGGCGGAGATCATCGGGTCGAACAGCACCTTCACGCCGCGGCGATGCGCCCAGCGGCAGGCGGCGAGGATGTCGCGCTGGCGGCACACCGGCACCCACACGAGGTCCGGCTTCGGACGCCGCCCGAGCCCGCGCACGCACGCCTCCACGTCCCCGAACTTGGGGAACCACTTCACGAAGAAGAAGTCCACTTCCCAGCCAAGTTCGCGGAATAAAGAGATGTACACCCGGTTACGTGAGTAGCCGGGGTCGAATCTACCCCAGAAAAGTACTTTCTTTCCCATGCGAGTATTCTACCAAAAAGGGGGCACCGCGGCAATGCCGCCATTCGCGCACCGAATTTCCTCGCAGTTCTACAGCGTCCAGCCGTTGTGGTGCTTCACTTCGAGGAGCGCGTTCGCGGACTCCGCGTTCGCACCGGTGAAGCGCTCCGCCGCCGGATCCCACTTGAGGGTCGAAAGGCCCAGACGCTCGCAGATGTTCGCGATGTGGCACGCGCTGATCGAGCGGTGCCCGATCTCGCAGTCCGTGGCGATCGGACGGTTCTCGTAGATGCCGTCGATGAAGTCGCTTTCGTGGTTGTGTCCGCCCGCCGCCTTGTAGAGGTGCACCTCGTTCGCGCCGAGGTCGCGCTTCTCGTTCCACTTCTTGAGGAACTCCGGACGGTTCAGCCGCCCGCGCGTGACGAACACGTCGCCCTTCTCGCCCTTGAACTTGACGCCGTTGGCGTAGCGGTTCGAGACGTGCGCGCGGAAGCCGTTCGCGTACACGAGGTCGAACGAGTAGTCGCCCGCCCAGTCGAGGATCGGGTCCGCGCCGAAGCCGTCGCTCTTGAAGTTCTCCACGGCCACGGGACCGCTCCGCTCCACGCCGAGCGCCCACTGGAGGATGTCGATGTGGTGCGCCCCCCAGTCGGTAATCATGCCGCCGCCCGTGCGGGAGTTGGAGCGCCAGCACATCGGACCGTGGATGGCGGGGATGAACACGTTGTCCTTGTGGTGCGCGGCAGGTCCCTGCCACAAATCCCACATTCCGTCAGGCGCGAAGTACGCCGGCGCCTTTCGCGGCGTGCGGTCGGCGGGATAGCCCCAGTACGGACCGCGTCCGCCGGGCAGCCCCACTTCGCACTCGACGCACTTTCCGAGATACCCGTTGCGGATCCATTCCGCCGCCACGCGGAACTCGCTCGCGTTGCGCTGCTGCGAACCGACCTGGAACGTGACGCCCATTTCCTTCGCCGTGCGGGTCATCGCGATGCCCTCGGAGATGCCAAGGGACATCGGCTTCTGGCAGTAGACGTGCTTGCCCTTCTTCATGCAGGCGATTGCCGTGAGCGCGTGCCAGTGGTCGGGCGTCGTCACGCACACCGCGTCAATGCCGGGGTCGTCCGCGATTTCGCGGAAGTCCACTACGGCGCGGCAGACGTTGCCCTTGTAATGCTTGTCCACCATCCGCTTGAACGCGATGCGTCCGCCCCAGCCACGGCCCTTTGGACTGTAGCCGTAGTCGTGCAGCTCCGTGACGGGATCGCACGCGGCGACGACCTGCACGCGCGGGTCCTGCATGAACGCCTCCATGTTGCCGCGCCCCATCGTGCCGCATCCGATGACGGCGAGGTTGACGCGTTCCGACGGCTTGGGACGACGCACGTTCGCGCCGCACGCGCCGAAATGGCAGCACCCGCTGCCCAGAAGCGCCGTCGCGCCCGCGCCGATGAAGAACCTTCTTGTCACTCTTTGCATGATCAATATTTCCTTTTTGCTAAAACCGCCGTTAGTATATCATATTTCATCGTGTCTGGGGTTTATGAAATAGAGCGGTGGGCGGACGTGATTTACACAGTGCGGCGGTCGCGGGGCGACCGCCCTATCGCATGCGAGTAAGAGGCAGGGGACGGAAAGCGGGACAGACCTTCAGTATTGCCGCGTCTGGGAGAAGATTGAAGTCGCCGTTCGCCGCATCCACGAAGCCGAACGCACACGGCGCGTTGGTCGAACCGTTGAGTACCGTGAAGCCAGACGCGATCCGCGCGTCGATTGACGCGCATCTCACGCCGTTCGTACCCTTGGTGTTGATGACCACGTTGCCCGAAATCGGCGCCATCCGCGCAAGCGGCGCGACGCGGTCAAGAGCGAGAACCTCCTTCTGGCAGTCGATGAAGACGTTGTTCTCCACGGGGTTGTAGAGAGGCTCGCGCGGATGGTCGTTCATGATGTTCGCAAGGCGCGGATAGCGCGCCGCCCACACGCCGTTCGTGTAGTCGAACGCCTTCGCCTTGTCCTCCAGCAGCCACGACGGGCCACCATGCTCGGCGCTGTTCCAGTGCTTCCACGTCATGCCGCGGCAGTCGATGGACATCCCGATCTGGCAGCGCGAGAAGACGTTGTTGCGGATCGGGTGCTCGCGTCCGCCGCCGACCATGATGCCGCGCGACACGTTGTGAAACACGTTGCCGTACACCTCGTCGCCGCAGTCGCAGTCGTCGAAGTAGAAGCCCATCGTGTTGGCGACCTCCCCTCCCGCGCCGAGGTCGTGCGTGTAGTTGAAGCGCAGCACGTTGCCCTGCGTGGTCCAGTCGCGTCCCGTGTAGTACGCGCCCGCGTCGCCCGTCTCCAGCAGCACGCGATAGACGTTGTTGTACTCGAAGAGGTGTTCGTTGCCGCCGTAGAGGACGGCGGAGTGCGGTGCGTCGTGCATCACGTTCGCGCGCAGCGTAATGCCGCAACCATTGACGCCGAAGCCAGGCGCGTACGTCCGCTGGAACACGCCGAATCCGTGAACGTGGTTGCCCTCGAACACGGAGTCCGCGCGGCGGAGCGTCTTGCGGTCGCCGCCGTCCGCCGACACGCCCGCGCGTCCAACCTGCACCACCTCGCAGCTGCGCATCACGTTGCGGTCACCGCGCAGAACAACACCCGTCCCGCCACAGCACGACACGCGGCAGCTGACGACCTGCACGTCCGTACCGGCAATCGAGAGACCATCCCCGTAGGCATATTCAAAGGTTATTCCCTTGAAGCGGACGTGCGCGATGTCTTTCGCCGAAACGAGCGGCGCACCGGACACCGCCACGAACACTTCGTCCGAATCCTTCAACCCGCCCTCTGGCGGGCAGATGTAGAGTATCTTGCGCGCGCGGTCGAGATACCATTCGCCCGGCGCATCCAGCTCATCAAGCAGGTTGAACACGTAGAATCTGCGATCCTTGCGTCCCCAGGTTCCGCCCATCACGCCGTAGGGGATCGTGTCGGCAAGGCGGATCACGTCGTTCGTGCCGTTCTCCGCGCCGTAGGACGCCGCCTTCACGGAGTGATTACTCCAGTCGTGCGTCCAGTACCCGTTCAACCACACGCCCTCCGCGAAGTTCCAGCGCTTCGCGCGCGGGTTGGAGTAGATGAACGCGCCGGGCTTGTTCACGCTGCCACCGCCAGACGTCATCTTGATCCTGGCACCGTGGTCCACGCACTTCGAGAACGAAGTGAAGTCCGCATTCGGCCAGCGCGCGAGCGTGCCGAAGCGATGGTTCAGAAAAAGCAGCGGCGCGGTAGGCGTATCGCCGAACGCGGCGGCCATGGACGGCACCTTACCGGGGAGGATCGCCGAGACGTCGGCCTGCAACACCTTCCCGCGCGCCTCTTCGGGGAGACGCGCAAGAACGGACGCGTTCGTAACGGGTCTGAACGCGCGCATCGGCACGCGCACGCCGCCCACGATCCGCGCCGTATCGGTCTTGGCCGCCCTCCAGACGACCGGCGCCGATTCGGACGCGCCCCCGTCGCACGGTTTGAGCGCGAAACCTTCCATCTGCACGTAGTCGCCCGGCGCGAGCACGATCTCCACCGCTTCGCCAGAGGCGACTTTTCCCGCATTACGCGCCGCGCGCACGCCGTCGCGCGCCGCCTCGAGCGTGGCGAACGGCTTCGTCGACGAACCATCACCGCCCGGCGCGGCTGAGGGATTGACATGGAACGTCACGGTGCCGGCGGACGTTACCGCCCCGCAAACGGACATCGCAAGGCAATAAGATATTTTCTTCATGCGGAATAGTTTAGCAAAAAAGGATAACCTACAAAAGCCCCCCATTTAATCGGTCAGACCTGTTTTGCCACTCTAATCGAGAACTTACCCCTGCTAGGGCATCCGCTTCGCAGACTCGCTGCGCTCGGGGTCTAATACCGACTGGGGCAACGGGCGTCCCGCCCGTTGCGGGAACGGCCGCGCTTGTCGGGGTGGCGGGCGCCTCGCCCGCAGCTAGGCCAACGGGCGTCCCGCCCGTTGCGGGAGCGGCCGCGCCCCCTACTGCACCTCCACCACCACCTTGAAGAACCGCATCGCCGCCTTCTCCTCCGCCGTCGCCCCTTCAACCGCCTTCCACTCGCCATCTAGCGACGCTGTACCCTTCTCGATTACCGTTTACGATATGGGCTTGATTCGGGTCCAACGAGCACCCATGCCGCGTCCGTTGCAAATAAAACACGACGGATTCTTCTTGAGAACGAGTTTGATCGTCTCTCGACTGACCCCCGGACACTTCCATTCAATCTCTCGGACGGTGAACTCTCCTTCAATCTCGTTCAAAACCGAAATCACATTTGCGGACTTGTCGCCCTTTTTGCTGACAAGTGCCGCAAACCTCTCCTCAAATCCGGAATAGCATTTGTCGACCGTGTACAGCAAGTAGTTGATATAGGGCCAGGGATTGTGTCGGCCGTCATGCCACCCAGTTGAAGACGATTCCAGCGTTTCGTAGTAGCGGTCCTTGGAAAGCTCGATGAGCCGTTCCAGACTGACATAGCGTCCGGCCTCATAGCCCAACTTATACAGCATCAACAGCAGAAGGAGACGTGAAACGCGACCGTTGCCGTCGCGAAACGGATGAATGCACAGGAAATCCAGGTTGAAGGCGGCAACCGCGATCAGCGGCGGAATGCGTCCGGTCAAGAGCGTGTTCTCGTATGCGTCGATAGACCTTGCCAGCATGTCGTTCACCCGTTCCGGTGCGACAGCGGTGAATCTCACGCGAGAGGTGCCATCCGCATACGTCTGGATGATTTCGCATTTTTTCTGGCGAAAGGCACCGGAATCCCATATCGACGGACGCGAAAGCGCGTGTAGCCGACAGATAGTTTCCGCCGACAGGGGCAGTTTGGACGCTTCCGTATGAATCAAGTCAAGAGCCTTCCTGTATCCGCGTACTTCTTCTTCGTCGCGGTCACGCATAATGCCGTTGCCGAAGAGAATCGTGCCGACGCGATCACGGTCGACCTCAACGCCCTCGATTCGGTTTGAGGCAACCGCGCTTTCGATCATGGCATGTTCTCTCAGGCGCTTCAATTGTTCCGGAGACTGCCGCGTAAAGAGGTCTTGATGACCGCGTTTTTCGGCAATCTCCTCCAAAAGCCAAGCAGCAGATAGCGGAACCGCTTCAAGCTTGGCCAACACGGATGAGAATGTATGCATTGAAAACTCCTAATAATCCGTATCTCATCGTGAATAGGCCATAGGTTCTGCCTCCGGCTGGTTGTCGGCATCGTCCGACGACAGAAACCCCTGATTTTCTTCAATTTCCCCCTT
>CADCOC010000148.1 GCA_902802945.1 uncultured bacterium
CCGGACGGATTCGTGCGCACGACGACTTCCTTCGTGGCCTCAAGCATGCCGTCGATGTCGATGTCGCCGCGATCCCATCCGTTCGTGACGGTGGTGAAGCAGGCGTAGCCGGTCTCCTCCACGCGAAGGATGCGATGGTGGCTGGTCTGCGTACCGGAGAAGTTCTGTCCGCGCACGGTGGAGTTGGACGCGACAATCCACGGATAGTCTCCCACGTTGTTGACAATCCAGTCCGCCGTGAACGTGAAGTCGCCGTCAAGCGTCATCTCGTTCGCAGTGGCAATGTCCGTGCGCAACGTGGTTTCGGGGTACGTGGCCGTGACGCCGCCTGGGAACTTGACGCGGCCGTTGCCCTGCTTGACCACGAAATAGGTGTTGTTGAACGCGACCGGGCAGTTGAACACCATGTCGGTGGAGGCGTCGCTGTAGATGTCGCTGGCGACGTTGATCTTGCCGGCGCCGGAGAACTCCACATTGCCGTCGCCGGTGATCTTGAGGCCCTTCACGGTGATGTCCGCCGGAACTGTCACCGTGGCCGCCTTGTCGAACACGAGGTAGTCGTCGGACGTGAACGTGATCGCCTCGCCGGGCGTGCCGCCCCAGTTTCCGGCGTCGCTGATCGAGGTGGTACTTCCGCCGCCCGTCCATACGCGCGCGTCGTCGAGCGCGCGCAGGCTCACGGCGTCAACACAGATGGCCCTATCTGCGCTGGCGGTCGTCGTCGCGAACATCAGGCGGTACGTGCCGGCCGCGGGAACATAGACGTCCTTCTGCCAGTGCATCAACGCCGTCGCAGATGTGGTGAAGGTGTCCAAAGTCTCATCGCCCAGCTTCACCGACATCGTCAGCCCCGCATAACTGGGGCGGGACGTCCAATTGAACTTGAGACGGTAGGTGCCTGCTGCGGGGATCGTCACGTCCTGGTAGGCGGAAGAGCTGAAGCCCGTGTTCGCTTGAAGGAAGACCGCCCAATTCCCCACGCCGAGACCATTGGCCATCCACGTGCCGTTGGGCTTGGCGAGGCCGCCGTGCTCGCTCACCGTCCAGCCCGGGTTGCTGTACCCGTTCTTGCCGGAGTAAGATCCCCACGACTGATTGGTCGCAGAGCTCTGCTCGAAGTCGCCGTTCTGTATCAGTTCCGTGCTGGCGGACGCCGTGAGCGCTGCGCCTGCGGCGACCGCAAGGGACATAACGGCGACTCGGGTGAAGCCACAACTTTTCGCCCACTGAGTGGAGTTGCAAGTAAGTTTTTTCATGGCGTTTATCTCCATTGAAACTTGAAAGGTTATTTTTCGTCCAAATGAACGTTGCAAATATTACCAAAGTCCCCCGCCGTTTGCAAGCCGAAATTGGTAGGGGCCGACCACCGGGCCTCGCCCCACCGTGCCGTGCCAACGCTGTCCAAAACGTCTTGAACCATGCTGGAAGTTCGTTTTCCGGCAAGTGGGTCTCAAGCCCGGCATCATCCGAGAAACAGGCAAGGTACTTCATTTCCGCGCCTGAGTTGTCGAAAAAGAACGCCCTTGAAAGATACGGCATCGCGTCCGGGAGATTTGCAAGCGAGCGTGCGTACCGCGCCACGATCTTGTCAGGCGGAACGTTATGCCCGCCTTGCTCATAGCGTTCGGCCACTCGGTCGGCATTGATTGCCGGATCCATTGGGTCCGGCCACCATGCGAAAGCGCCTCGTCATCGCGGCGGCAGCTCCTTTACAAGATCCTCGTGCCCATCGGCCCAACGGCGGACAATGCGATTGCCAACGAGAATCGTAATCGGACGCCCCGCTTCAAAAGTGCGGCGAACAGCCTCAGCGCTGCATTCACGCGCGGCTTTCGCAAGCTTCTTGTCAAGTTCCGTCATTGCCGTATTTCTCCTCAGACACGGATAGTGTACAATAAACCACGCCGGATTGCAACACGGCCGAAAAGGGAAAACCAACTGGCATGGCGCCCTTGCCACTGCCGGAATTTCCGGAATTCCCGGATTTTCCGGATTTTCCGGGAACTTGCTACCGCACGATGATGTACGTGCCGGACGGCTTGGCGTTGGCAAGCGCGAGGCGGCCGCCAACGACCGTAAGCGTGAAGTTGGCGGAGTAGTCGCGCTCGCCATCGGTCACCGTAAGCACCGTGCCGGCGAGGTCGGCCTCGGCCAGGTCAGCAACCGTGGCAGTGGTGAGGTAGTAGGCGCGACGCGAAGGTTTCGCGTCGAACAGAACGCTGAGCGACTTCAGGCCCGCAAAGGTTTCCTTCGTCGGGTTCGCGAACTGTACGCACGGAAGCGTCGCATTATTCGCGCCTGCATCAACCACCGCCCAGCAGTTGGTCGTGCCGGTGAAGCGGAACGCGCCCGAAAGCGTGCCGGAGCCCTTCAGCGTGCCGTAGATCGGGCAGAAGCCCGCCGCCACGTCGTTCTGGAGCGTCGCGCCCGCGCCGACGTCGATCTCGCCGCCGAGGCCCGCCGCGCACATCTTCTGCGCGTCCGCCGCGCTGTACGCGAGGCGGAAGTTCCCGCCGTCGAACGCCAGCGTCTTCGCGCCGTTCGCGGGCTTGGCCTTGAGCGCGCACACCTTGCCGTTGTCGTCCGTCAGCTTGCCGCCGTAGCTGCCAGTGCCGTCAACCACGGCGATACGGAACGAATGCCATCCGGCGGAAAGCTCGAACGTGGCCGTGGCGGACTTGCTTGCAGCTTCCGTGCTGAATCGACGGACACCATCGACCTCAAGCGTCAAATAATCATCGTACTGTCCTGTGAACGTCCAACTGCCGGCGTTCTCCTCCGGCACGAGGAAGGAACCTTCGTAGTGGACGGTCTGGCTGTTCGCCACCGACGCCACGGTGTCGGCGTTGAAGGTGTGGAGGAGCGCAATGTTGTTCGTCACGCTGTCGAGCAGCGTGAACGACTGCGTTTCGTTCATGTACGTCGAACCGTTGCTCACCGGTGCGGCCTTCATGCGCACCGCAGTCTGCGCCGCCGCGCCCTGCGGGAGACGCATCGCAAGCGTTGTCGTGTCGAACTTCGTGTAGGCGGAAGCGGCAGTCGAACCTTCCGCCGCGGCGTCCGTGCTCCAGCCCACGCCCATCGTGTTGCTCCAGCCCGACACATACGGTCCGCACGATCCGCTGCCGTCGAGGACGCAGATGCGGAAGTCGTGCCAGCCTTCGGCAAGCTCGGCGCTGCCCGTTCCGACGGTGTCGTGCGCAGGCGAGGAAGCAACCTCGACGCCGTCGATGACGAGCGTGATGTTGTCGTCGTAGTTGACGCCGAAGTACCACGTGCCCGCCTTGTCGGCTTCGACGTAGAACTGCCCGCGATAGACGAAGCGCGAGTTGATCCCCATCGGAGCGGCATTGGAACCGAAGGAGAGATGCACATGCCCAAGCGTCGAGTTCACATACGGACATACGCCCGTGTACGCCTTGAGGGCGTTCATGTCGGAGATCTGGTTGTTGTTGAAAAACGCCCATTCCACGAGGCCCTCGCCCGGGACGGCGATCTTCGCCGACTTGCCGGGCGCGACCGTGATGCCGCCCGCGAATCCCGCCGCGCCGGAGAGGTTCGCGACCGCCGTCGTGTTCGTGATGGTCCACTTGCCAAGCGGAATCGACTGGAGCGCCGGTACGCTGTTGAACGTACCCGCGCCCGTGACCGTCACGTCGCCCGCGCCCGCGAGCGGCGCGTTCCAGTTCACCGTGTTGCCGTTCAGGTCAACCGTGTACTCGCCGTCCGACGCCGGCGACGCGCCGAACTGGATGTTCATGTAGCCGTACTTGTTGGAGAGATTTGCTCCCTCCAAATCGAGGTACGGCTTGTCAACGCCGGGAATCGCGCTCATGCTTCCGCCGGAGCCGAGTTCGAGCACGCCGCCCGTCTGCGTGAAGCGCACGTCGTATGCGTTCTTCCAGTTTGCAATGTAGCTGGCCGTCTGCCGGGGCTGGAGCTGATTTACCGCGAGAAGTCCGGCTGTCAGGTCGGCGTATGCCGTGCGCGTGTACGCGCCGATGAGAAGCTGCGAGGTCGACATGTTGACCGTACCGCCCGACACGACAAGCCGCTGCGGCAGCGCGTTCTCGTCGGTTGCGGAGTATCCGCGTCCAATCTGGAAGTAGTTGTTTGCACCAAGATAGTCGAGCGTCCCGCCCTCGGCGACTTCAAGGATGCATTCCATCGGGCTGTTGATGTTGTAGGCCGTGTAAAGCCCCTTGCCCGACGGGATTGTGAGTGTCGCGCCCTCGGCGATCTTGAGATACGTACCTCTCCCATTGCTTGAGCTGAGCATGAGGTCGGTCGCCAGATTCCATGTCGCGTTCTTGACAGTCACGGTCGCCGCTGTCTGTTCCACGCTATCGACATACACCCTGTAGCTTGCCTGCGCCACGACGGCGTCGAAGAGATTGTTCGTGATCTCACACGCCGCGCGGGGCATAATGTGTACATTTTGCATTGGCCCAGTCACGTTGATCGACTTGAACTTCGGAAGTCCCGTTCCCGGAAGCGTGTCCTGCGCGCCAAAGATGAAGATGCCCTCTGTGGCGCTCTTGCCCCGGATGGTAATTTCGCTCTCGGGCGAGTCAATCGCGCCGCCGAACCAGATGTGATTCCCGTTCGCAACATATTCGCCGCCCTCCAGGGACGGCCCGTTGAAGTAGATGTTGCCGCTCTTCGCCTGCACAAACGTCCCGGCGTTCGTGACAGCGCCGTTGAACGTGATTGGAGAGTCCGGCGTGACCGTGACGTTTACCGTCGCGCCCGCGCCGATCGTGAGCGAACCGTTCACCGTGTTGGCGGCGGTTTGGCTCGTTACGTCGACCGTTGCGCCGGCGTCCACGGAAAGCGGAATCGTCGCGGGCACGGATGCCGCGTTCATGTAGAACGAGCTTCCGTCCGAGAGCCTGACCCCGTTGGCAACGTTGCCGCTGATGGTGCCCTCAAGGAGGAATCTTCCGGTCACATGGATGCCCGTGAGGTCAAGCGCTGAATTGGCGACGAAGAACGAATCGCAATGCGACTCTCCGGCGTTGGCCACCGTGAGGGTGTAAGGCCCCGTTATCGAAGCGTCTGTGTAAGCGGAGTCGGAGGCGGCCATCGCTCCACGGACGGTGACGTTCGCACCACCTGTCTTGGCGTCGCCTGTCAGCACAAGTCGGCTGAAGTGCGACGAACCATTGTTGCCAGAAGGAACGGAATTGAAGAGCGCGCCCGCGCCGTCGGGTCCGCTGCCCTCAATGCTGACCGTCTTGGAACGCGTCATTTCGTTCTTCTGAATGTCACGAACCGTGGTAGCGGCATTGAGATCAAGGCGTGCGCCGTCATGCACAACAATGTCGCCCGCCACGGGCGCATCGAGCGATGCCGCCCTTTCGTCAATACGAAGCGTGCCGGCGTCAACTTCGATGCGCTGCGCCGTCAGGATGGTTGGCCCCGGCACGGCGAGCGTGCCCGCGCCCTTCTTCGTCAGCGTCGAGGCGGCGATGGACGTCACGCCCGTGAACACCGTGTCGCCCGCCGTCTCGAGTTCGAACGGCTGTCCTGCAACGCCGAGAACCGTCGGCGCGATGAACGTCTGCGCGTTCGCGGAGGCGTTCGTGAGCGCGTTCGCGACGCGCAGCTGCTCCGCGCCGCCGTGCGTGAATGCGCCGGCGTCCTGACCGAAGACGAGCCCGCCGAGCGCGAGGCCCGCGATGTCGAAGTCCGTCGCGCCGCCTGCCGCGAGGTTGAACGCGGCGGTGTCGCCGTTCTGCGGCGCCTCGCCGCCGGTCCAGTTGCCGCCGGTCGTCCACTTGCCGCCGTCGTTCGCCGCGCCGCTCCATTCAGTCGTCACCTTCGGGCGGTTCGAGCTGCGCATCACGAGCGCGCCGTTCACCACCACGAGACGCGCGTCGATGCCGCTCGCGGCGAACTTCGTCTCGTCGCCGGAGGAAAGGCCGGACGCGATGACGGTGTAGTCAACGCCCATCGGAAGCTCCGCGATGCCAACCGGGTTCACGACAATCAATACAGGATTCGCAGACGACGCGCCGGAGATGTCGAGCGCTTCGCTTGCGAAGGTATCGCAAGCCGCGTCCGTCACATCAATCGCGAGGCGTCCGCCGCCGTCGAGCGTGAGCGCGGTGAGGGCGAATGTCTGCCCCGCCGTGCCGTCTGCGACGCTGTACGTTGCGCCGTTCGTGATGGAGAGCGAGGACGCCGCGAGCACAACGGGCGCGAAGAGCGTACCGCCCTCCACGGAAATTGCGCCCGTGAACGTCTGCGCCGCCGGGAACGTGAGCGTGCCCGCGCCGCGCTTCGTGAAGCCGTAAGCGACGCCGCCCGAGACATCGGCAACAGTCGCACTCCAGGTGACGTCCTTCCCTTCCGTGTCGATGATCACGCTCTTGCCCGCGGCGACGGTGAACGCCGTGCTGGCGCCGTGCCAAGAGGCAGAGGTCGCGCGCGGCGCGAGCGTGCCGCCGTTGAAGAGGAACCTGCCATAGCCGGCGGGCAGGGAAATCGCGTCCGTCCGTATCACGCCGCCCGAAAGGCGCACGTCGGCGAAGGAACCGACTGTCGCGTCGGCGTACAATTTCACAGCCACTTCCATCTCGCCGCCCGTGATCTCGAAGTCGAACTCGCTGTTCGTCCCGGCGCAGGCGTGGAGGTTCTCCCTGAGGTCGAACTTTCCACCCGTCACGCGCGTGCGGTTCTTCGTGCGAGGCTTGATGTTCGTGTTGTAGGCTGCCCCCATGCTGACGATGCCGCCAGAGACGTTCACCTCGTTCTCGGTGTTGGCGGCGTATCCACTCTGAAGGCAGTTGGACAGATTCACCGTCGCGCCCGTGAAGTCGATGCGGAACTTGCCGTTCGGTCCGCTATCACTCGTGCCGTTCAGGCAGAAATAGGTGCCGGCGTAAGTCCCGCGCCGGAACTCCGTCCAGCCCGTGAAGCCCGTACCTGCACCCGCACCCATGAAATAGTAGTTGCCCCTGAAGTCGAAGCCGTAGGCGTCGTCGGTCGCGTCGAGGACGACCGGCGCCTGAAGTCCGTTGCGGAAAAGATAGACGAGGCCAGCAGTATTCGTGTATGCATTGTCGAACAAGACCGTTCCGGGATGGTTGAAGATCACGTTTGCGTCGCCGTTCGTCGGGTAGTGCTCGCGGCTCCAGTTGGCGTCGGTGGTGAAGAGCGTATCGACGCACTCCGCCGCGCTCTTGCGGTAGTTGTTGGAGGTGGAGTTGTCCTTTCTCATGCGCAACACGACGGTGTTCCCCGAAAACTCAAGCACCGCGTGGCGCACCGCCGAGCCATCGGAAACCGCGACCTGGGCGGGGTCGATTGCAAGCGACGCTCCCTCGTCGAACACGAGCGTCCCCGCCTCGATGAGCGTGTAGGTCGCTTCAAGTGCGTCATACGCGGCGGGAAGCGAGACCGTAACCGCACCCTTCACCGTGAGCGTGCCAGCGACAGTGAGCGCGGGAACGTAGAGGTCGCCCTGCACGGCAAGCGTCGCGCCCGCGGCGAACTCGGCGTCGCCGTCCACAAAGCTTCCGGGGGTGATCTCCGCCGTGCCGGAAAGCGTCGTCAGGCCGTCCGCGACGCTCCATCCCGCGACCGCCGTGCGGAGGAAGGACACGTCGTCGAGCACCACGGACTTCGTGCTGCCGCCGTCGCCGTCGAAGTGCAGGAACTGGAGGCCGTAGGCGTCCGATGCAGGGATCGCGACGACGGCGTCCCATTTCGAGAACGTGGTGTTGGTGCGGGGGCCCGTGCTGATCGTGTGGACGACCGCGCCGTTCCTGCGGATGCCGGCGTGCCACTTCGAATTCAAGTAGCCCGGGCGCGCGGCGCAGTTGAAGGAGAAGCGATAGACGCCGGCGGGCGTCGTGCCGAATTCCTGCACGGCCATCGGCGTGTCCGCAATTTGTCCCTGGCCGTAGAACGAATACGTCCCGCCGTTCGTCTGGCCCGTCGCAAGCCATGTGCCGTTCGCCTTGGAGATGCCGCAGCCGCCACCGCCAGTTTCAGTGCAGAAGTAGTTCCACCACGGGATGCAGAAGCCGCCTGTCGGATAGGAGTAGCTCCAGTTCAGCGCGTTGACGTTCGCCGTGCCGGCGGACGTACCGGGGATGTCGAAGTCGCCATTGATCACCATCTCCGTGCGGGCGGGGTCGATCGCGACGGTGAGCGTGACGGCGTTTTCCCCGACCGTCAGCGTGCGCACGAGGCCGTCCGTCGCGGCGGGCGAATCGAGCGCGAGCGTCGCGCCCTCCTCGAGCGAGATGGCGTTTGCGGTAAAGAGCGTGTAGGTTCCAGGCGCGGACGCATACGCGGCAACCGTGTTCGCGCCGCTGACGGTGAGCGTTCCCGGCACCTGCACCGCCGGCATGTTGCCGTTCCAGACGATGTTCGTGCCGGAAAGGACGGCGTTCGGCGCATCCGTGGTCCAGACGATGTTGCTGCCGGCGGACGCAGCCGTCATGGCGTCATAGAAGTCGTAATAGACGTTCTCGCCGATCGTCGCCTCAATGCGCCGTACCACCACGCCCTCGAAGCAGTTGGCCTTGTCCCCGCTGACATCAGGCTGGCGGAAGCGGAAGGTATAGGAACCGGCGGGAATCGTCACGTCAGCAGAGAACGACAGCAACTTCGTGGGATCCGTGGGCGAAAGCACTCCCACGCTCGTCACCGTACCGCCATCCTCCACTAGTTCGATATGGGTGGTCACGCCGACGTGGCTGGGACGCGCTGTATATGAGAACGAGACGCGGTACGTGCCTGCGGAAAGAGTGCCGAGCGGCTGCCGGACAATCACTTCCCCACTGCCTGTCTGCAAGAAGAGGCCAAACGTGCCCACGGCAAGTCCTTTTGTGATCCATGTGCCGTCGGGTTTGCCGAGGCCGGCCCTGTTGGTCCGATCGAACGTCCAGTCTGCGCAGCTGAACGTCGAATGGTTGGCGTACGCGCCCCAAGTGGACTGGGAGCCCGTTCCCTCGAACGTGCCGTTCTTTATGAGGTTCGCGCCCGCGAACGCCGCACCCGCCGCGCCCGCAAGAACGAAAGCAACAACACGAGCGAAACTAGATGTTTTCGCCCTCCCCCTACGGGAGTTGCAGATAAGTTTTTCCATAGCCTTTCCTCTTTGTAACTGTTGAAGATGACTTCTTGTCCAATTGAACCAATGAAATAATACCATAATTTCACCACCGTTCGCAAGCCGAAAATCATTTCTGGGCTTTTGCTTCGTTCATCACCCGCCTGTTCAATTCGTTCATTTCGCGTCTCAGTCCTAAGAAATGGTCGCCGTCGTAAATCACGGTCTTCCCCTCCCCTTTGGTTATGACAGGCCACTGATGCCCAAAGATTTGGGCCAGACGGGGAAGGTCGATGTCTTTATTGCCCTGTGGATGGTAGATGGTCAAGTTTTTGGGGATTTCTTTGGGAATGCCCGTCCAGGACACGGGATCAAGCGCATAAAATGGAATATCTGGGTATTCCGGCGCAAGCCTTGCCACGGTGGCCCCGCCCCAGCTATGTCCGAACACGCGCACCTTCTTCCCATGTCGCACGGCCCTTTCTATGGCTTTTCTTATCTTTTGCACTTCGCCATTCCTGAAAAGCTCCTTGTTGTCGCCTTTTGCAAAAACGCCGAAAGGAAGCGCACTTAGCGCGGTAAAGCCTTTTCCCCCTGCATTGGCACCGCCTACGAGAATGTTGTAATAACGGGGATCAATTTCCTCATTGGGGTTTCTTGCTGCCTCGTCCTCAAGTGAATAAGTCTTAATTCCGAAGAACTTGCCTTTTCTCGAGAATCGAGCACGCCTCGCTGCTTCATATTCCTTTTCCGCCAATTCCTCATCTTTTACTGGCGTCACTTCTCGTCCATCGGATGGGTCAACGTTGGAATTCGCATGATTGGTTGTCATGCAACCAGCGCACATCAGCAACGCGAGAAGCATTAAGCCCGCACTATTCATCATTCGTTAAATCCTATTGCCTCGATGAAGGCATCTGAGAATTCCGGATCGCCACCTAGCTCCACATGACGCGCCTCATGCGCGAGTCTGTCTGTCTCGTCCCCGAACGACGGATCGAAAAGCGCCGCGGCCGCGCCCTCAATTGCAAGGTTTCCGCACACGACTGCGACAGACTGAAGCTCGCGCGCGAAAAGACCTATTCGCGACGCCTTCGCTACGTCTAGTCCCGAACCGAACCCTCCAGCAAGCGAGAAGCGCGTCACGTCGCCGTACTTGACGCCGGCTTTCGTAAGAAGCGTATCAAGCCCCGCCTTGACTGCGGCCTTGGCGAGCTGCACCGCGCGCACGTCGTCCTGGGTGAGGCCGCCCGGAAGTTCCCCTTCCACGCGGCCCGTCATGTCCACGTCCCCGCCATCCAGCGCATCCGCAAGAGCGGAGATTATCTGCGAACCGGTGATGCCTGGACGCTCGAATGCCGGACCTGCCGCGACGGACGCAATCGTCAGTTCACGCCTGTCGCCGCGCCACAGCGCTATTTCGCCGTTCGTCCCGATGTCCGCAAGAAGCTCGCATCCGCCGCGTTCGCACATGCCCGACATGCGCACCGCCGCGACGGCATCCGCGCCGAAGAACCCGTGTGCGCAGCGCGGAAGACGCACTTCCGCCCCTTCCATTTCAATCCTCTCGCCGAACAGCCTATCCGCCTTGAACGGCGCCGTGGCGTAAGACGCGGGACTCGCCCCGGCAAACAGGTGGAGCATGGTGGTGTTTCCCACCGCCACCATCTCGCGCACGCGGAATCCGCCGAGGCAGTCGCGCACCGCCCCGTGCACGAGATCGCGCAGTTCGTCAAGACGTCCCTCCATCGCGGCGGATATGCGTCCCATCACGTCGGCGGCGATCCTGCGCTGCGGGTTGAAGGTGGACGCCCTGTGCAGCAGTTCGCCCGTGGCAAGGTCGTAAACGCGAGCGACGATCGTCGTGCTGCCTATGTCGACAGCCGCGCCCAATCCCTCGCGCTGCACAAGGCGCGGTAGATCTGCGATGCCCGACTCGTTAATCGGCGCAGATGGATAAAGTCCGCATTTCCCGCATCTTGTGCAGACCGCGCATCTCATCGCGCGGCCTCGAACAACGCCTCAAGGTTCTCCCACGGCGTCGACGCCGGGATGTCGCAGCCGGAGGAGAGGACGAAGTTCGGATACGATCCGCACTTCGCCACGAGCGCGCTCACCGCATCGCGGATGGTATCGGGGTTGCCCTGCGCCAACACGGAAACGGGATTGACGTTGCCCATCACGAGCGTCTTTTCCGGTGCCTTAGCCAGCATCTCCGCAAGGTCGATGGCGTTGCCGAAGTGGCACCCCGCCGAACCCTGCGCGAAGATCGCGTCCGCCGCCTTCACAACGCTGCCGCCGCAGTTGTGGTACACGAGGGGGAATTTTTCATCCTGGATCGCCTCGATGATGCGGCGCACGTAAGGCGCGGAGAACTCCTCCAGCGCGGCGGGGGATATGACGCCCGCGAGCGGCTCGGCCATGAACACGCCGTCCGCCCCCGCCGCCTTGAACGCCTTGGTGTAGGAAATGAGGAACTCCGTGGTCTTCTCCAGAAGGGCGTGGACGGTTTCCGGCTCGTCCATGATTAGGAACATAATTTCGTTCACGTCCGCGAGACGGCCCGCGAGCGAGAACGGACCTATCATCCCGCCGAAGACGGGCTTGCCCACATCCATCGCCTTCACCTTCGCAACCGCAGAAACGGTCATGGAGCAGCGTCCGGCGTCCGGCGGCGGCACGGCGAGCTCCGCGACGGCGTCCTCGTCCGCGACGAGCTGTCCGGTCACGACCGGCACCTCGTTGCCGCTGAAACGCA
The DNA here is from genome assembly GCA_902802945.1 of uncultured bacterium. GTDB lineage: Bacteria > Verrucomicrobiota > Kiritimatiellia > RFP12 > UBA1067 > RUG572. Next base: position 11,826 of record CADCOC010000148.1, read on the forward strand.
CGTTCGCGCCGAACGCCTCGGCCTCGACGGAGAGATCCATCGGACCGAGCACCGCGTCAACGGGCGTATTGCGCGCGATCCAGGCCATCGTCTCGGCCTGGAGGTCTGCTGATTTCACGAACTCGCCCACGGTATGGCCGAGCTTCCTTGCAATCGGAAAGGACAGAACGGGAATGAATTCTAATTTCTTCATGCGGAACAGTATACCATAAAAATCGCCCCCGCGCGGAACTGCGGCTCGCCGGCTTTGTGCCTCCTCGCGACAGCGTAGAATCCATCCCGCATCGCTATGGAAATTCTGCCGATTCTATCGATCTATCGCAGCGGCACGGATGGAGCGGAGTTTCACGGGGACGCCCCAGGCGGCGGCGATGTGCTCGGAAGAGAGGACGTCCTCCGGACGCCCTTCCGCGACGATTCGCCCGCGTGCGAGGAGGACGACGCGCGTGAAGAAATCCGTGTCAAAGGGTAGCTCGTGCGTGGTCATCACCACGGTACGGTCGAACCGCGCGAGAAGCGCCATCAGCTCGTCGCGGCGCCGGAAGTCGAGATGCGCGGCCGGTTCGTCGAGGAGCAGCACGGGAGCCTCCGTGGCGAGCGCAAGCGCAATCGCGAGGCGCTGGCGCTCTCCGCCCGAAATCGCGTCCATGCGCCGTCCGGCGAGGTCGGCGGCGTCCACGGACACGAGGGCGCGGTCGACCGCCTCCTCGTCCGCGCGCGACGGCGCGTGCCAGGCGGAGAGGTGCGCCGTGCGTCCGAGCATCACGAATTCGCGACACCCGAGCGCAAGGTCGGTCGGCACGTTCTGCGGCACCACGGCAGTGCCCGGACCCGCCAGCGCGCGCAGGAGCGTGGTCTTGCCCGACCCGTTCGGGCCGACGACCGCCACGCGCTCGCCGGACTGCACGGCGAACGTCACGTTGTCAAGCGCGACAACCTTTCCGTATCGGACGGTTCTATTTCTGATTTCGGGCATGGCGTATGAGCAGGTAGAGGAAGAACGGTCCGCCCGCAAGGGCGGTGATGACGCCGGCGGGCACCTCGACTTCGCCGAAGAGACGTCCCGCCTGGTCGCAGGCGACGAGGAAGATTCCGCCCCCCAGCGCGCTGAGCGGCAGGAGCGCGCGGTGGTTCGCGCCCGCAAG
>CADCOC010000149.1 GCA_902802945.1 uncultured bacterium
GGCTACACGTTCGGGGCGCTCCTCTTGCGCAACTCGCACATCCCAGAGAGCGACGTGCTCATAGTAGGCGAATCCGTGGCCGACGCGATGAAGTACGCCTGGGACACCTTCGGCGTAGTACACTGCGACCTGAAACCCGAGAACATCATGGTCGACCGCGACGGAACGATCAAGGTGACAGACCTCGGCCTGTGCCAGTCCACCGCCGCAATCCAGAACAAAGAACAGCCCAGCGAGGTGGTTGGCTCGCCCGCCTACATTAGCCCAGAGCAGATATACGGCGACGTTGAGCTTGACTGCCGGGCTGACATATACTGCCTCGGCGCAACACTCTACCACATGGCCACCGGCCGCATTCTCTTTCCCCTCCTTGACAACGACTCCATTCTCCGCGCGCACGTGAACGAGAAAATCCAGGCGCCGGATCCGCGCTTCGTGGTACCCACGCTAACAGAAGGCTTCGCGCGCCTCGTCTCGAACATGTGCGTGAAAAACCGCGATTATCGCTATCAGACCTGGGACGAGGTGTTCAATGACGCCCTCATGGTGGAGGAAGGCGGTCTTCCGACCCTTCATGCGTCAGAGGCCGTCTCGTCCATCCAGTTCCAGCTGGCCCGTGGAATCTGAGCGCCGCGACAAGCGCGGCGCCTCATTCGCGCGGTCCTGCGGAGCAGCAGAGGCGGAAGCCGATGTATTCGTCGCGGTAGCCGCGATTGCGCCCGGCGCGGATCGCGGAGCGGCAGCGCCACGCATAGTCGAGCCAGCCGCCGCCGCGCAACACACGGTTAACGCCCGAAGCAGCACCAGTTGGATCCGTGACATCACCACCATAGCTCTCAGACCAGTCATTGCACCACTCCCACACATTGCCGTGCATATCGTAAAGCTCCAATGCGTTGGCACGTTTCAGTCCAACCGGCTGCGTCCCTCCTCCGCTATTGCCATCGTACCAGCCCATGTCATCCAAATTGCCGTTTCCGGCGTATGGACCGGTCGTCCCCGCGCGGCAAGCATATTCCCACTCCGCCTCGGTCGGCAACCGTGCGACACCGCCCAACTGTCGCCGGGCTACAGTATTGACCCTTGCGATGAACCTCTGACAGTCCTCCCACGAGACGGTTGCGTCACTTCGTACTTGCCGAGCCAGTAACCCTTCGTGAGCGTCACGCGGTGCTGCGTCTCGTCGTCCCCCCTGCCCTCTTCAGATCCTGGACTCCCCATCATGAACGAGCCAGGCGCGACGTAGACCATCTCCATCTCCACGCCGCCGGGAAGCGTCAGCGTGCAATGTTCGTCGTTACGGGGACCAACATATTCTTTTAAGACGACAGAAAACTTCCTTTGTCCGCGCCAATCGACAATGACGGAGTCGAAAGTGCCATGGTACCGCTTGCCACCACTTTCGTATGAGACACTGTATGGGCCATATTTCTCGCCGTTCTCAAGTGGCCTATTAATGGGGATGGTGTAGATTTTCCCTCCATCATTCAGTTTTGCGCCAGACACCTCGCGCCCGTCTATCGTGGCAACAACCTTCGCCATCGGCACGAGATGCTCTTCGGCCTCAACCTTGAGCTTTTTCGCCTCGGCGTTGTCGGAGTCCCAGCCGAGGACGGTATCGCACTCTTCCACGCACTGCTGCCAACGTGAGGCGGCGATCCACTTCTTCGCCGTATTGAGATGCGTGTCGATGCAGAACTTCTTCGCATTAGCGGTGGCTTCCGACAGCTTGGCCCTTGCCTCGTCCAGCTTCTTTTTCGCCTCCGGGAAATCCCCTTTGGCAAGCGCGGCATTGCCTTCCTTGCGCAGGCGGTCTCCAGCGGTGAACGCGACGCGCGCGTAGTCGTCCGCCTTGAAGTGCTTCAGTTCCGGATCGATCTCGTGCGCGATTTCCTCCTCTGTCGCCTTCGCCCCGTCGCGCGCCGTCTTGTTTGTGCTCAGCCAGTAAAGCTCCTTCGCGATCGCGTTCTCGGCCTTCGTTGCCGACTCAAGCGCCTTCTCCGCATCTGCAACGGTTGCGGGACTTTTCTCCACCGCCTCGACGATTTTCCAATTTACTTCTGCATTGTCGATATGGGCCTTGAACCCGTCCGGCTCGCCGCGATACGCCGCGAGCCGTCCCATCTTCTCCTTGGCGTCATCGCACTTGATACCGATGTCAACGCGGAGTTCCGCAAGCCTTGCCACCTCTTTCTGCCTCGCCTCCTGTTCGGCAAGCGTAAGCTCCGTGACCGTTTCCTGCTTTACGGATGCGTTCCTCGCCTTCTCAAGTCGGGCACTATCTTCTGCCAGTTCCTTCTCGCGTTTCTTGCGTTCGGCTTCCGCCATACGCTTTTCAGCCTCAACCCTTTCCTTTTCCTTATCCGCCTTTAACCTCGCAATGCGCTCCTCGTTGGCTTTCTCGATCCGTGCGCGCTCTTCCGCCAGTTCCTTATCGCGTCTCTTGCGTTCGGCTTCCGCAATGCGCTTTTCAGCCTCAACCTTTTCCTTCTCCGCCTTTAACCTCGCAATGCGCTCCTCGGCCGCTTTCTCGATCCGTGCGCGCTCTTCCTCCTGCTGCACCTCGCGCGTCTTCCCTCTTTCATCGTACTTTGTCCAGCCGTAGTAGCCACCGCCAGCGAGCGCGGCAAGGAGTGCTGCGACGAGGACACCTTTTAAGGCCGCGACGGGACACGGACTTCCCGATTGCGGCGCGCTCGGTGATCGCGCCCTACCGCTCTGCGTCTCTGCCTCTCTGCGCCTCTGCGCGAGATTATTTTCTTCCAGCACCGCCGCGCAGGTCGCGGGGCGGTCTTCCGGCTTCTTCGCGAGGCCAGCCATGACTGAAGCGGCAAGAGTGCCGCTTCCCCGAGCGGATGGGCCGGCAGTTGGGAGATCCAACGGCGGTGGGGGATTGTTGAGGATCTGGTGCTCGATTTGCCCGCGCACGAACGGCGGTTCGCCCTTCAGGCATTCGTAAACCATCGCAGCGAAGGAATAAACATCCTGTGCCGGTTTGGGCGGGTCGCCGTTCAACTGTTCCGGCGACATGTAGAGGAGTGTGCCGCTGGAGAGCTTGCCCGTGACGCGCGTCATCGTTTCCTGGATCTCACGCGCGATGCCGAAGTCGAGGATGAAGGGATGCCCGTCCTTGCGGATCATCACGTTCGCGGGCTTGACGTCGCGGTGGACTACGCCTTCGCCGTGCGCGTAGTCGAGCGCACCGGCGATCGGCTTCAGGATGCGAATGACTTCGTCTTCACAGATGCCTCCGCCAACTTTACACTTTACACTTTCAATTTTACACTCTTCACAGAGGTAATCATCCAGGCCGTCGATGTAGTCCATCACGAGGAAGGGATTACCGTTGTTCTCCTCAAATGCGCGGATCTGCACGATGTTGGGATGAACGAGCTGCATTGCCACGAGCGCTTCGTCCTTCAACTGGCGGTACGCGCGCTTGTTGCTCACGAGGATCGGCGGCAGCATCTTGATCGCGAACGGCTTGTTGTCAAGCTGCGTGTCCTCCGCGAGCCACACGTTCCCCATGCCGCCCTGACCGAGCTGGCGCACGATGCGGTAGCGGTTCGCGAGGAGCGCGCCCGCTCCTCCCGCCCTCGTCACTGCGTCGTTGATGGTTTCGTAGGTCATCTGTTCGCCCTTTCGTTTACAAGTGTTCCCTGCGGATTATTCTCGGCAAGAAGCCATTTCCAGGCAGGGACGACCTTTATGCCAGAATCAAGCTCCGCCTCGTCGTCCCACGTCACGATCATGCAGTCGTCCACGTGCAGGTTCCGCCGAGCAAGCTCTAGGGCCGACATCTCCCTTGAAACCGTCGTCTGCTCCTGCATCGTCCACGCCACCTGCACGAGACGTCGCTTCTTGGTCACCATGTCCACGACATGGAAATCAACCTCTGTCCCGTCGGGGTTGGTGATGTATTCGATCTTGTTCACCCCACGGCGGAGAGCCATGAACACGAGGTTCTCCAGCAGCCATCCCCTTTCCGCGTCGTTCTTCACGCTCATCGCGCGAATGAGGCCGGTATCGACGATGTAGTATTTGTCGGGGTTCACGCGCTTGACGGCAAGGGAGTCGGACATCACGGAGACGGGATAGACCATATAGGCGTCCTTGAAATAGGAGATGTAGTCCGCAATGTCCTCGCGCCGGCTTGGGTAGGCCAGGTTCTTGAGCACGCCTGAGATCGCGTGCGCCGACGTCCTGCGCGCGAAATTGTGCAGCAGATAGTCAAGCGTACACAGCAACGACTGAACGCTCACGACCTTATGACGCTGGAGGACGTCGCGGTAAAGGACCGTATGAACGTATTCCTGAAGCGTCGAGATGCGCATTGCGTCCGGCATTCCCTGAACCGCAGGGAAGCCGCCCACATCGAGATACTTCTGCGCCGCGTTACGGAGGATTCCACGTTCTGCGGCGGTAAAGCCTTTCTTGGGCGCAGGCACTTTCTCCATGATTCCGTTGAAGCGCAGGAACTCCGGAAACGAAAGCGGGAACACTTCGATCGGAATCGAACGCCCGCGCATCGCCGTCGCGATCTCTTCGGAAAGAAGCTTGGACGAGGAGCCTGTCAGGCAAAGCACCACCTTCGGCGAATCCACGAGCCGGCGCGCGTACGCCTCCCATCCCTTGATGTTCTGAAGCTCGTCCAGAAAGTACCAGCATTTCTCATGGGCATACTCCGGGAACAGTTCCGCGTGGATTTCGTTGATTAGCTGAAGATCCTCCAGGCGCATCGCCTTGATCCGGTCGTCCTCGAAATTCAGATGCACGATCCGTCCCTGCGGGACACCGGAATCCATGAGCGCGGCCATCCGCTCGTACGTCACATACGTCTTTCCCGTCCGGCGCATGCCCTTGACGACCGTGGCAGATGTGAGATGCTCAAAATACGCGACGTCACGATGGACAATGCCCGGAGGCAGTCCATCCTGATAGAATTCTCGCAGCACTTCTTTTATGGCGTCTTTCATGGCAAGTATTGTACCACATTCCGGCCAATGCCGCAACCTATTGGCACGTTTTTCGTTCCAAATATCGCTCCCGCAAATACACGGGAGGGCCGCGCTCTGTCGCGGCCATTGTTCACAAATCACAATTGCCACAATTGTTCACAAATATCAATTGGCGCACTGACTGGGAACGCCGCCATCTTGGCGGCGCTGGTGGAAGAATTGTCCATGTAGAACATGTAGAACGTGTAGTTGTGCGGTAGGTCGAGGCGTCCCGCCGAGCCGCTACCCCAAAGGGTCTGTCCCCTCATGTTCTCACGAACATCGATCCCCCGCGCGCGTAGTCGTATCCGCGGAATCTGCGATGCGTTTTATGCATTAGTTGGAAACTCTTCTGAAGATTTTTGCGGTCTCAATCACATCATACTCGGAAGATGGTCTAAGAAATCCCCCTTCAGCTTTGATATGGATAATTTCTCTTCCCTCTGAATCATGTCGAATACTTCTTTGAACACTATTCTTTGCATCACTTGGAGATACTAATCCTGCTAATTGCAATTCAAAGCTCCCATCTTTTCTCCACAAGACAGTGTGCTCTGTCGTATATCCCTCACTTGTGACCCGCCCAGAACTGAATGTAGGACGCTTAGACTTCGGAATAATAGTGACACTGCTTGTACGCTGTATTGTAAGCCTATTCCCATATAATGTCCATCTTCCTTCTGCTGTGGTAACAGTATCACCGGATGTACTGGGCACCGTCATTCTCCCCCTAAAGTCACCATTTGGCAAGAACTCATATTCGTAATGGCAGGTAAACCTATAACTGTCCCCATGAACCGTTGAACACCTCCACTTCCCTGGCAACGACTGCATAGCCTTGCGGCGTTCCTCCTGCCTGCGCCGTGCCTCGGCCTGCCGCGCAATCTCTTCCTGGCGCCGTCGTTCGGCTTCTCGCGCCTCCGCCATGCGCTTTTCCTCCGCCAGTTTTTCCTCTTCCGCCCGCTTTTTCTCCCGCACCTCATCCACACTCTCTTCAAATTCGCGCACTGCCTTTGCAAATGTCACAGCAGCGGATGCAAACTCCATTCGTTTGAATTCGGCGGCAGCCTCGTTCCACGTCTTGACGGCACCATTCCAGCTGTCCTTTGCGTACGTCTTTGCGCCTTCCGCCTCCGCATTGCGAAACGCGGTCTGGGCAGCACTTCTCTTTGACAAGGCCTGTTGCCGCTCGCCGTCCAGCGTGATCACGCTCTTGCTTTGCTCGATGTAATCCCTGTACAAGGCCCCCGCCTCCGACCAGCGCCTCGCCTTCTCGTCGTAGAACGCCTCCGCACGGAGGAACACGTCCTCCAGCGCATCCTTTCGCGCCTTGAATCCGTCACCGTCGGAAATACGCGCCACTTTGCCCTGCTGAACCTTGGCTTCGATGCGAATCTCCGTTGCCGCGTCCTTGGCCTTCCGCTCGGCGGCAAGGCGCGCATCTTCTTCTGCCTTTCTCCTGCGCTCTGCCTCCTCCTTGGCCTTGCGTTCCTCATCGGCCAGCCGCCTCGCCGCCACCTCCTGCGCCTTCCGCTCGGCGGCCAGACGCTCCGCCTCTGCTTTTTGCTCGGCGACAATTCGAGCCTGCCGTCGGGCTTCATCGTGCTGGCGTTGCCGATGGCCATGCCACATGATACCACCAGCGACCACCAGAACGAGCGCGGCAACGGAAAGCCAACCCTTCACGGCAGCGACGGGGCGCGGTCCTCCCGGTTGCGGCCCGCTCGGCGAGCGGGCCCTACCGCTCTGCGCCTCTGCCTCTCCGCGCCTCTGCGTGAAATCATCTCCATCTACACGTTCTACATGTTCTACACGGCTAAATTCTATTTTTCCCTCCAGCGCATCCACAACCGCGCCGCAGCTTGTGAAGCGCTCCTCGGGCTGCTTCGCAAGCGCCTTGGCGAGCGCGGCGTTCATGCGCGCAGGAAGTCCCGCGATTGGCTCAACCGGCTCCGTGAGCACGGCGTGACCCAGCACCACCGGATCGTCTCCGTCAAACGGCAACTCCCCCGCGAACATCCAATACGCCATCACCCCGAAGGAATAGACGTCGGCCGGCTCGCGCTGCGGCTTGCCGCGCCACTGCTCCGGCGATTTGTAGCCCGGCGTGCCGCCGCGCGACGTAACGGCGGCGCTCGTGCGGCTCTGGCTCGAGCGTATCTGCGCGGCGAGGCCGAAGTCCAGCACTTTCACAATGCCTTCATCATCCACCATCACGTTCTCGGGCTTCACATCACGGTGGATCACTTTCTGCGCGTGCGCGTAGTCGAGAGCGGCAGCCACCTGGCGAAGAATGGCGAGTTTCGCCTCCATGGTCGCCTGCGGGTTGCGCCTCATCCACCGCTTGAGGCTCGTGCCACGCGCGAGGTCCATCACGAGATAGTAGTCGTCCGTCGATTCATCCAGCTCCAGCGTGCGTACACCGGCGATATTCGGATGATGAAGGTCCGCGACGAGTCGGTAGTTGGCGCGTATGTCATCCATCTCGTCCGCGTTGCGGCTCACCTCCGGCGGCAGGCACTTCACGGCCACGCTCACGCCGCCCACCTTATCGAGGCACTGGTAGACGATGCCCATGCCGCCCTCGCCAAGCATCCGCTCCACCACGTACCGCCCCGCGATTACATCGCCGGGCGCGAATGCCCCGCGTCCGCGCTCGTCCTTCGGCCGCATGGTCGGCCCGTCGCCGATGGACTTGTCCATTGACGTTCCTTTCTCCGCAGAGGGATTTTCCTCCGCGTTCCCCGCGCTTGTCCGCGCGTCGTTGATGGTGTCGTAGGTCATTCCGCCGTTCTCCCTTCCTCTGACCGTGATACGATCAACGGAGCCATGTAGAGCGGGAGATGGATCACGCCATCCTTCTCGCCCACATCCTTTACGTGAAGTACATACGCCTTGTCAAGCGAGGATGCGAACTTCCTCCTGAACTTTGACAGAGATTCGTATGCGTAGCTCCGCCCGCTCTTCACCTCGACCGGCGAGATGTTGTGACGTCTGGTCAAATTCGACTTGGCGACAAGAAAATCGACTTCCATCCGGTCTTCACTGCTGGTACGGCTTGAATTCGAATAGAAGTACAACTTGTGTCCCGCAACTCGGAACATCTGCGCGACAACGTTCTCGACGAGCATCCCCTTGTTCAGTTCAATCCTGTCGGAAAGAATTCGATTGTGGATATCCTCCGCCACAAGGTCGCTCTCTCCAAACGCCATGCTGACAAGCAGCCCCGTATCGCCTAGATAGCATTTGAGGGACGTCCTCTCGCAGTTCATCTCAAGACCGACATTCGGCTCGTTTGCGCCCCGGCAGAGATTGACGGTCATGGCGCTCTCAAGCCACTCGAACGTCGTATCGTAGCCGCGCATCCGGCCTTTCGCATCAATCTCGGAAAGCATGAACTTCTTCTCGTGCTTCGACAGTTGGGCGGGAATTGAATTGAACACGGACAACGCCTTGCCCTTCAGCGCCCCTGCGAACTTCCGGATGTCCGCGCGGTATAGCGCAAGGATCGATCTCTTCACCGCATCCACCTGACGCAGGTCGTGCGATTCGGCGAACTCCGACACTGCCTGCGGCATCCCGCCCACGACAAGATACTGCCGGAAGACGTCCATTATGGACTCGTGCAAATCGCGTCCAAGCGGCTTGCGTTCCGCGAAGTGCTTTATTACAACCGGCATTGTCATCGGATGCCCCGTCGCCCACATGAATTCCTCAAGATCCATGGGGAACATCTCCAAGTGCCATTCCTCGGAAGGAATCACTATGTTCTTAACGTTCTTCTGGATGGAGATGAGAGAACCCGTCTCGATATAGTGAAAGCGTCCGTCGGCAACCAGATACTTGATCGCCTCACGCGCCCGCGGGAACCTCTGCACTTCGTCAAAAATGATGACGCTCTTTCCCTTGGGCAGCTCCACGTTGTAGGCGCTCAGCAGATACATGAAGAACGTATCGAGATCTTCAAGATACTCGTTGAAATAGCGTTTGACCTTGGAGGAAACCTTGGCGAAATCAATCAAAAGATACGCTTCATATTCATTGCGAGCGAATTCCTCGGCGATCCAGCTCTTGCCGACACGACGTGCGCCGTCGAGCATCACGGCCGTCTTGCCGTTGCTCACGCGCTTCCACTCAAGCAATTTGTCGTAAATCTTGCGTTTCATCGTCTGATTTTCCTTGAAAACATCAAGATTATAGCATCTTCTTTTCTGTGAATCAACCCATTAATGCACGTTTTCAAACACTTCACAACAGCCTAGATTGCACATTTTCAAACACTTCAACGTCATTGAAGCTACACCTTTTCAAACACTTCAACGTCATTGAAGCTACACCTTTTCAAACACTTCGGAAAATACCTCCACATGTTCGGCATGAAGCTACGGCATTGTGGCAGCTCCGCCGCTCGCTCATGGCTCCGTTCCCCCCTCGCGTGGTCCTGCGGAGCAGCAGAGGCGGAAACCGAAGTCGTTGAAGCGGATGCCAGAATCGCGCCAGCCGCAGTCTGCGGAGCGGCTGCCCCGCGCGCCGTATCCCCAGCTGCCGCCGCGCAACACAAGGTTATCGCCCGGTGAAACGCCTTATTTATCTGGTCTGCCGGAAGTTTGTTTTGAGCTCTACATGGTAGCGAGTCTTCACGAAGTCCACTATCGCCTTAGCCATTTTGTCAGCACTCGCCGCCCATTTGGACTCGGGGTACTTCGCGAACACGTTAATCGCGTGGTTGTACGCGCCGAGGCCGTTGCGCTTGCCGCCCGTGCGCACGCCGAATAGCAAGTCCTTGATCAGGTCCTCGTTCGGCTCCGGCTTCTTCGCCTCCTCCTGCGCTACCTTCCACATCGCCTCCGCCAGCAGATATCGGCATTCTGGCATTGGACTCACGCGGAGGACGCCGTCGCGTCCGTCTGTATCCTGCTTCTGGATCGCCGCGTGAATCTCGGCCAGTTGCGGCATGTAGTCGTTCACGAGGCCTTGCGCCTTCTCGTAGTTGCCGCGGAGTATCTCAATGTGCGACTTCATCGCGATCGCCCTGCCGAATACGAGGGCCAGGTCGGTCTTCCGGAGGAGCTTGTCGACGAGCTTCGTCGCCTGAGCAAGATACTCGGCGCGCTTTTTCGCCTGCTGGTTCGTAGAATCGGCTGTAATTGTTTCCGCGAGGCGGAGAAGAAGCTCCACGTTCTCCATCGCCACGGCGCTCCAACGGTCTTCGGGTAACGGCTGATCAAGTAGTTTACCGTACATCCGCACTGCTTCGTCGTAGTGCTTCTCACGTGCGCATATCTGCGCCCAACGGAAACCACTCTCCGTGTAGAAATCCAACATATCCGCACCCGGCTTCGTGACAGTCTTGAAGAACTCGTCGTATATCTTCCGGCACTCGGACGTCATGCCACGCGCGTAGTACGCATCCGCCATTGAAAGGCGCCGCGCCCAGTATTCGCCCCCTTGGTCCTTCTTGCCCTCCAGCGAATCAACAACCTTCTGTTTTACCTCTTCGTTGGCCTGTTGTTCATACTTCGCCTTTGCATCAGCATTTACCTTTGTCTGAGCAGAAGTCTCTGTACCTGTTTCGCGCGCTTCTGCGGAGCGGCAGAGGCGGAAGCCGCTGCTGTTGCCGCGGAGGCCGGGATCGAACCCGGCGCGGTGCGCGGAGCTCTTGATTCTTTTTAAGAAGCGCCTTGCATCCGTTGACGTAGTTTGTGAATCCCTGCGCTCCTTGACCTGGGCCTTCTGTTCTTTTTGTTCCTGCTGCTGTTCCAGCTCGTCCTGCTGTTGGTCTAGGTCTTTGTCCTGATCCTTGTTCTGGTTCTGCTGCTGTTGTTGCTGCTGTTGTTGCTGACGCTGGTTCTGGTCGGGCGGAAGCAGTTCGATGATGCGCTGGAGTTCGCGGATGGCCTCGAGCTGATCGGGCGGTACGAGGTCCTTGATGCAGCCGGCCTGCTTCTTCTCCACGTCGGCGGCAAGCGCGGCGACTTCGGCCTGCTGTTCCTTCGTGAATGGCGGCATGTTCGTATCGGACTGGGCTTTCTGCTCGTATTCCTGCGCCCACGCAGGGAAGCGCGATCGGAAGACGCGCGTGTGGTCGTAGGCGTCCTTCTGCCAGTCGAAGCCGTCCGTTCGCGACACGTCTGCGTAGGCGTTCGTCTGCATGAGGAGGTCGGCGGCGGCCAGCTGGCGCGGATCGGCGGCGAGCAACCAGCACAGGTCGCGCATGCGGACAAGTCCGGCAAGCGCAATATTCGCATCAGCGTCCTTTGGCTCCTTCAGAATTTCCTGCTGTTTCTTCACGACCTCCTGCGCCGCATTGGCAATCGTCTGCGCCACATGCACGGAGTAGGGTGGTTCGTTGCTACCAGTCGGCGTGTCCTTCTGGCACCATTGCTGGACCCATTCGGCGAAGCACGTGCCGAATATCTGCGTGAAGTCTAGCGCTTCCTGCTGCCAGTCGCGTCCGTTCACCTGCTCCGCTCGCATGACGGCGTTCGACTGCGCGCGGATAGCCTCCGCGAGCGCGGCTTCGGCCAAGAGATGTTCACTTCGGTGGGCTCTCGCACGCGCTATTGTCTTGGTCAGTTCGCCCTTGCGTTCTTTGAAGTAACCTTGCTCATCATCTACGCCTTTGATGAGTTCTTCCTGAGTGCCAGCTTCAACGGCATTCACTTTTACATCGGCATCAGTTGGGCCAGCCTTTGGCTGGATTGGCCTTGGTGCGGGAGCAGAGGTGTTATTGGCCGCAACGGGCGGGACGCCCGTTGTCCCAGTGGAACGCGCGGTTCGCGCGTTCACGAACCACCACGCGCCGCCCGCGAGCACGGCGATGAGCGCGGCGGCGAGGATACCCGTCACGGTCGCGCGGGAGCGAGGCCCTTCCGTGGTCTGTGCGGTCGCGCGGGAGCGCGCCCCTCCCGATTGCGGCGGCGTGGGGACACGTCGCACTACCGGCTCGGCGGGACGCCTCGCCCCACCAACACCATCTACACGTTCTACATGTTCTACACGGCTAAAACCATTCCCGTGCGGTCCGCTCGGTGATCGGGCCCTACCGCCCTGCGACTCTGCCTCTCTGCGCCTCTGCGTGAGATTATTTCCCTCCAGCACCGCCGCGCAGGTCGCGGGACGGTCCTCTGGCTTCTTCGCGAGACCGGCCATGACGGACGCAACAAGTTGCGTCCCTCCCGGAGGAGGGTCGGGCTGCTTGTTCATGATCTGGAACTCGATCTGGCCGTGCGAGAACGGAGGTTCACCCTTTAGGCACTCGTAGGCCATCACCGCGAAGGAATAGATATCCTGCGCCATCAGCTGTTCGGGGCTCATGTAGAGGAGCGTGCCGCTGGAGAGCTTACCTGTGACGCGCGTCATCGTCTCCTGTATCTCGCGCGCGATGCCGAAGTCGAGGATGTAGGGCGTGCCGTCTTTCGCGATCATCACGTTGCCGGGCTTCACGTCGCGGTGGACGACGCCTTTCGCGTGCGCGTAGTCGAGCGCGGCGGCGATGGGACGCAGGATGCGCAGGACGTCAACTGGCGGGACGCCCGTTGTCCCAGTGTGCTCCGCGAGATAGTCATCAAGGGTCTGGCCGTCGATGTAGTCCATCACGAGGAACGGATTGCCGTTGTTCTCCTCGAAAGCGCGGATCTGCACGATGTTGGGATGGACGAGCTGCATCGCCACGAGCGCCTCGTCCTTCAGCTGGCGGTACGCGCGCTTGGTGCTCACGAGGATCGACGGCAGCATCTTGATCGCGAACAACTTGTTGTCGAGCTGCGTGTCCTCGGCGAGCCACACGCTGCCCATACCGCCCTGACCGAGCTGCCGCACCACGCGGTAGCGGTTCGCGAGGAGCGCGCCCGCTCCTCCCGCCATCGTCACTGCGTCGTTGATGGTGTCGGTGATCATAGATTATGAACTCGCATGAACCGTACTATGTGACACATCTTCCCAAATGGATTCTGGCGGCACGTCAATGTCTTCTGGCCAGCAGAGCGTCCCGCATTCAGCCTTCACCTGACGGAAGAACGCCGGCGAACTCAACTTCGCCCAATAGGGATCCTTAACAAGGTAGGAGCAATCGAAAATGCCGCTTACGCCATTGTCGAAAACAACCCTCACCTGCATTCCGTCCAACGGCTCAGCTTCGATTACTGAATGAAGTTCGTTCATGGCAGGACTCCTTTTAGCGTAACGGGTCAATCTTGAAGTAAGTTCCTTCTTCGGAGAGCAGTTTCCAGTTGGCAAAAAGCTCTTCCCGATGTATCTTGATCCATGCCCGTACCATGGCCACGTCGTCCGGGGGCATTGTACCAGCCAGTACCTCGCCCGTTTCTATGTCGAAGGAAGCTTGTTGCCCCGCATGCCATCCATGCACATGGGGTTTGTGGTGAGGCTCTCGGTCCTCCTTGTTCATCTTGATGATGATACCGTAAAACATTGACAAAGTAGGCATGTTCAGTCCTTTCTCATAAGACCATTGTTCTTCACGTGGTGAGTAGTATAACACATTTCGCGCAGTCCGGCTGAGCAGCAGAGACGGAATAGAAATCGCACATCACAATCCTGACAGCCCCGTGCCGATTCCCATCAACACGCCGGAAAGAACCTCACCGCCAACTCCGGGATTGCTTGCGCAACCTCCAACCAATCCGCCGAGGATGAGAAGCAAGAGGGAACATAGCGCGACCTTCAGCACATTTGCCGATAAGTTTGTTTTCATGTGGCTGACTCCTTTTTCTTGGCTGAACTTTGGTTCGTTTGAGGGTAGGTTAAAGAATTGAAGAATTAAAGAATCGAATGCGCTCACTTCGTTCGCTATTTTATTTGGCGGGCCCTTGCACGGGGCGAACAGAATGCCCGTTGTAGCGGCAGTCGAAACTGAACGTGTAGCGGCGGTCCGAAAAGAAGTCGAGGGACCACGCGATGTAGTCCAAGTACGACGACCAGTAGTGGCCGTACGAACCGGCATTGCGGAGCGAAGTCCCATTGCCGTAGCCGGTGCAGGGGAGGAAGATACTATTGGTTTCGTAATTGCCTCTGCCACGGACTACATACCCTTTTACGCCGTTAAGGATCGCCCATTTCCAGTCACATTTACTGTCGAGGTCCTTTAATTCCTGTTTCGTCGGCATGCGCCACTTATCGCCCCATTGCACATGCGCAGCATCATGTTCCGGAGCAAGAACACCCTCCGCCGTAATCCATTTTCCATCCAGCAGTTGCGACGAGTTTTTCCCATAAGTCAGAGTGTTCGCTGTGTCAAACGAGAAGTTCAATGAAGAACCGTCGCTCGCCACCCATGCGTCGTTCACACGTTTGTAACCAACGGTGTCACCCCACCAGAAGTAGTAACCGGACTCCCATGGTTCTTCAGCACCAATGTTCTTGCAGGCCCAATACGGGCCACCTTCCCAGAGCTGGACCTTGCGCCGCACTCCCCTCTCGCTCTGCACGGGCTTAACAATTTCAGGTTCCTTTGACGGAGCATCCGGTTTATCCTTATCCCTGGACAATCCCCACCACAAACCGCCAATCACGGAAAGGCCCAGTAGCGCTATCAGTCCTACTACCACTTTCTTACGAGGAACTTTGCCGTTACCATCATCACGCGCTTTACCATCTACACGTTCTACATGTTCTACACGGACATTATCATCCCCTTGCGGCGCGCTCGGTGATCGCGCCCTACCGGATTGCGCATCGTCGGTCGCGACGGGGCGCGACCCTCCCACTTCGGTCGCGACGGGACGCGACCCTCCCGCCTCTTTGCGCTCTTTGCGTTCTTTGTGGCTAAAACCATCCCCCTCCAGCACCGCCGCGCAGGTAGCTGGGCGGTCTTCCGGCTTTTTCGCGAGGCCGGCCATCACCCCAGCCGCCAAGATGGCGGCGTTCCCAGTCAGCGGCTCGGGCCGCTTGTTCATGATCTGGAACTCGATCTGGCCGTGCGAGAACGGAGGTTCACCCTTTAGGCACTCGTAGGCCATCACCGCGAAGGAATAGATATCCTGCG
>CADCOC010000150.1 GCA_902802945.1 uncultured bacterium
CTTCGCCCAGAGGGTCGCGGTGGATGCCTTGTCCCAGTTCCTCACGCTCTTCATGTTCGCGTCGTAGTACTGCTTGCCCTTCGGGTTGCCCTTCTCGTCCATGGCGAGCGTATCCCAGTAGCCACCGAACGTCCAGTCGGAGAGCTTGGGCGCAGTGCGGGGAGTGGGCATGGGCTTCCCGTAGGTGGCCGTCACGTAGTTGTCGCCGCCGACGCCGCCGTTCTTGCCGAGCGTCACCTTGCAGGTCGTGGCGCTACCCGTACCGCAATGCTCACCGCAATTCGATACCCAATGCGCATAGAAGGAAACATTCGGCATGCTAATAATTGTCTTCGCCGACACCTTCTCCCCACCCTCTACTGCAGTGAACCAACCGACGAATACATAATTCATGCGCGCTGGCATCGGCAAAGTTCCGACAACATCGCATTCATTGACAGTTCGTCTTGTTTCTGAAAGCGTTCCGCCATTTGCTTCAAAAGAAACAACACAGGGTATATCGTAATAGGTCGTTACCATGTTAGCAGGACAAAGATCAAAAACATTTGGCTCTAATTTTCCCTCAAAACGCCTGGGCATCGTTACGTTCATCAGGCTGTTACAATCGGAAAACGCCCGCACGCCGATACTCGTTACACTAGCAGGAATCGCTGCACGCATCAAACTACTACAACCATAAAATGCAAAATTTCCGATGTCCGTCACGCCGTCAGAGATTGTTACGCTTGTCAGGCTACCACAACCCGAAAAGGCGTAATTTCCGACACCCGTCACGCCATCGGGAATCGTTAGATCAGTGACCAATGCCTTATTGAGGTACAGATTATGTGCGCAATAAAGCGGATTTGAACTCTCACTTGTAAACGCGATTCGACACCATGCAGCAAGGTCTGTAATGTGGACACCTGTCAGCCTACTGCAATAGGAAAACGCCTCACTCCCGATGCTCGTCACGCTGGCGGGGATCGTCACGTTCGTCAACCCATTGCAACCGTAAAATGCAGCATGCCCGATGCTCTTCACGCCGTTTGGAATCGTCACGCTCGTCAATCCACTGCAACCGTAAAATGCTGAATCCCCGATGCTCTTCACGCCGTTTGGAATCGTCACGCTCGTCAACCCATTGCAACCGTAAAATGCTGAATCCCCGATGCTCTTCACACCGCTGGGAATCGTCATGCTCGTCAACCCATTGCAACCGTAAAATGCTGAATCCCCTATGTTCGTCACGCTGGCGGGGATCGTCACGCTCGCCAGGCCTCTGCAACCGGAAAATGCGTAGTCCGCAATGCTCGTCACGCCAACAGGGATCGTCACATCTCCATTGACGCCAAGAACAAGCTCTTTGCCGTCTTTCGACAAAAGAAGGCCATTTACACTCGTAAGAAACGGGTTTTCAGAAGCGACCGACATCTCCTTCAGACCGTTGCAACCGGAAAACGTCACCATGGCAACATTCGTCATGCCGCCGGAGATCGTCACGCTCGTCAGCCCCTCGCAGTTATCAAACGTATGATTCCCTACGCCGCGAATTCCACTCAAATCCAAGTGGCCAGAAAGGGTCTCCATCCTTTCGACCGCCCAGCCATCTACCAGTTTGACGCTGGGAATCGTCGTTGCATCGAACAATGACTCCCTGCAACCTTTAAACGCATGCTCGCCGACCCATGTCACACTATCAGGAATCGTCACGCTCGTCAGGCCTCTGCAGCCAGAAAATGCGTAGTCCGCAATGCTCGTCACGCCGTCGGGAATCGTCAAGTCCGAGACAAGCGAACCGTTGAGGTACAGATTGTAAGGGGACGGCAGACACTGCCCTAACGAATTCCGGCACATTACCGCAATATCCGCAACATAAATGTTTGTCAGGTTACTGCAACGATAGAAAGCATTATAATAAATGTCCATTGTGCTGTTACCGATCGTTACGCTCGTCAGACAGCCGCACTCCTTAAACGCCTCATAACCGATCTGCGTAACACCATCGCCAAGAGTCACGCGCGTCAACCTATTACACGAAACAAACGCCCTATCACCGATACTTATTACACTGTTCGGAAACGTCACGCTTGTCAACCAGTCACAATCTGAAAACGCATAAGAATCAATGTGAGTCACGCTCGCCGGTATAGCCACACTTGACATACCGCCCATCCCGAACGCCCTATACCCTATGCCAATCACGCCGTCAGGTATCACCACTGCGGCAGGACAACTCCCTTTCATTTTGTACACGACCCTTCCAAACACCATAAGGCCATCCGGTTGAGAACGGTAGAAAGGCGTATCGTCAAATGCTTCGGCTCCAATGTACGCGACGGTATCCGGTATCGCCACGTCCGTCAACCGATAACAATCGTAGAACGCCCTCACCCCGATGCTCGTCACGCCGTCCGGGATCGTTACGCTCGTCAGGGAGTCGCAATCTTCAAACGCATTTGCACCGATCTGCATCACGCCGTTGCCAATCGTCACGCCAGTCAAGCCGCTACAACCATTAAACGCACGCCACCCAATGTTCGTCACGCTATTCGGAATCTTCACGGTCCTCAGATTGCCAATCTCCTTAAAGGCACAACTTCCGATTTCTGTCACACCGTCGCCGATTGTCAAGTTCACCGATGCATTACAGCCAGAAAACGCAGAAGTAATGGAATTTGTCACTCCCTTGCCAAGCGTAACGTTCATTGTGCCGTTGCAACCGGAAAATGCCGATTTACGGATGCTCGTCACGCTGTCGGGAATCGTTACGTTTACCGAGCCATTGAAATCGCTAAACACATTCGCTGCTATCGTATGTACCGTGTCAGGAATGACACATTCCGTCAAGCCATTCAACCGAATCCCCATCAACATGCCATTAAAAACGACAAAATCCACCTTCTCCCACACAGCATACAAAACGACGGTGTCGCCATCATCTGCGGAAATATTCTTCAGCAACGCACCGTCCTCATAGATGGTGATGCCATCTCGCGTCGTAGACCAACCTACAAATGTCTCGGCACCGTTCTGAAAGGCGTTCCTGCTCAGATTCTGCGCCGTGCCGCGAACAAAAGACTGGTCAGGCATCGTGCCACTACCACCGTTGGCATCAAATCGTACCTTGTACGGAGTTCGCTCATAGACCAGAATCGACACTGTGGACTCATTGTTTCCTTCGCGCGATTCGGCGATGACATCCGTCGCATCCGCACAGACCTTGAGCACGTGTTTGCCTGTCGACAGTTGAGGCAACACTATCCTTCCCGAAGCGGATGCCCCAGACGACAACGAAGGCACGGAAAAAGACCGTACCAGCGTGTTCCCATCATAGAGATGAGCCGTCGACGCTCCCGCTGCCGCGCCGCCCGCGTTTCGTATCGTGTAGGAAAGGGTTATGCTTTCATCAATTGCCGCTTCTATCTCTGGAGTTGTCGTCAACTCGGAAACTGTTATATCAGGTGCCAAGTCTTCATACGTGACACTAATAGTATATGTAGAAGAAGCCGCCCACGACGATGCAGTAACAGTTTTATTTCCCGCAATATAAGGCGCGCCCGTTAATGGATTTGTTGCGTAAATGGGTTCGTTCCACGTGTCTGGATTACCGGAAAGCTCCACATACACTTTTTGGTCGTTGTAGATTGTCCACGTATACCTACCTTTGTCATAATGCCATGCGCCACCGTCATTGGGGCTTATGCGAAATTTAAACTCATAACTGCAACTTACAGGAACAATTGCCGTATCCCAACGCACCCAGACAACTGCACGTTTTCCGGCCGGGACAGAAACCGGATGTATATGCGTTTGGGTTTTCTCGTTCTGGCTGACACGCAACGTCGCTTGATACGTGGTGTCGGACGCAATTTTAGAATACTCATAGGCATTACACGTATACGAGCCAATGAAAGCAAAAAAAATCGCCCTACAGCATACTAATAGTTTTTTGCAGAGAAGAGGCCAACGCATTGACATTGACTCCAAGGCAACTTTCCCCTCGTCAAAACGCACATGCGATTTTCCCGCATACGGCTTTCCTTTGAAACCTTTTCCTGTTGCCATGGAGTTCTTCCTTTCTTAAGACGCTGAACGACTATTACTTACCGAAGATATCGTAGATTCGCTTGCAAGAATCCCACGCCTCTCCGGTAATCTGCATGTTCCTTGGAGCGGGGTTGCAAGGCCCACCTCTCGGAACGAGTTGTAGAATACCAAAAACCGCCCTGCGGCGCAAGGCAGTTTTTGAAATGTGTTTTTGGGAATTGCGGGTGGAGCGGCAGGAGCGCCGCGACAACGAAACATTCGCAAAATGGTAGGGCGCGGCCTCCGGACGCGCCGTAGCGGCGGGTCGAGGACGCCCCGCCCTACCATACGTCCGCCGCCAAGATGGCGGCTCTCAATACGGCCGCGACAAGCGCGGCCGCTCCCGCTTGTTGTTGTACGTTTGCTGTCCTACCCGCCTCCCGGAGGGGTACTAGTTGCCGGTGAGCGTGCCCGCTGCTGGATCGAAGGCGTAAACCTCTCCGTCCTCGGTCGTCAGGAGAAGTGCGCCGCCCGCCTCTTCGGCCGTGCATTCCGCCGTGAAGACGCCGCCTTCGGAGGCAACGTAGAGGTAGGCCGTGCGGTCACGCCCTTCCTCCGGCTCGTCGAGCATCAGCCAGAACGTGCCGGTGCCGTCCGCGAGGACGCCGGAGTAGAGGCCTGCGGGAATCGCTGCAGGCTCTGCGGCTGCGGGTGCGGCGGAAGCGATTGGCGCGGCGGTTGGCGGAGCGACCTCCACCAAACTGGACGTCTTCGTCCAGAGCGCCCAGATTGTCGGCGTCCCGCCGGTGGACCACTTCATGGAAGAGGTGCCCGTACCGTCGGGATTGTAGCACTGGCCCGTCTTGCTGCTCGCCGACACCCAGTAGCCGCCGAAGGCATAACCCGACTTCTTCGGCATCGTGCGCTTCGGGAACGGCTGGTTGTATGTGACCGTCACGTAGTCGTCGCCGCCAGTGCCGCCGTTCTTGCCGAGCTTCACGCGCACTGTCCACTTCGCCCACAGCGTCACAGCCGAGGTCTTGTCCCAGTTCCTCACGCTCTTCATGCTCGCGTCGTAGTACTGCTTGCCGAGCGGGTTGCCGTTCGCGTCTTGTGCGAGCGTGTCCCAGTAGCCCGCGAAGGTCCAGCCGGCGCGCGTGGGCGCCGTACGCGGCGTCGGCATCGGCTGGCCCTCCGTGCAGGTCACGTAGTTGTCACCGCCGCTGCCGCCGTTCTTGCCGAACGTCACCTTCACCACGGCGGCCTTCCGCCACTTCGCCCAGAGCGTCGTGGCGGACGTCTTGTCCCAGACGTGCGCGCTCTTCATGTTGGCGTCGTAGTAG
This sequence comes from uncultured bacterium, assembly GCA_902802945.1. GTDB lineage: Bacteria > Verrucomicrobiota > Kiritimatiellia > RFP12 > UBA1067 > RUG572. The sequence continues at coordinate 5,352 of CADCOC010000150.1, forward strand.
CATATGCCGTTCTCGCCAGTCGTGTTCCAGTAGCCCTCGAAGATGTAGCCGGACTTCTTCGGTGCGGTACGTGGCGTGGGCATGGCTGCGGTGTACGTCACGGTCACGTAGTCGTCGCCTCCCGTCCCGCCGTTCTTGCCGAACGTGACCTTGTAGCGAGCGGGGACCCACTTCGCCCAGAGAGTCGTCGCCGCCTTCTTGTCCCAGCTTCTCACGCTCTTCATGCTGCCGTCGTAGTACTGCTTGCCGCCATCCTTCGTCGTGTCCCAGTATCCGTCGAACACGTAGCCGTCCTTCTTCGGCGCGGTGCGCGGAGTGGGCATCGCCGCGCCGTACGTCGCGGTCACGTAGCTGTCGCCGCCAGTGCCGCCGTTCTTCCCGAAGGTGACCTTGAAAGTTTCGTCTGTAAGGTCGCCGACGAAGGTGGCGTTGACGAAGCCACCGTGGATTGACTGATAGGCCTCCAACTGCGAAGACTTCACGTGTATCTTCGTCGCCCTGTCCGCCTTGAAGTCATCGCAGCCGTAGTCGTTCCACATCAGCGCGTTGGGGTCGGCACGACAGTACACGTCGGTCACCCTCGTACAGCCGCGGAACGCATTCCTCTCGATTTTCGTCACGCTTGCTGGAATTGTCAGGGTGACGAGCGCACACGTGGCGAAAGCGTCTTCGTCAATCAGCGTCACGCCGTCCGAGATCGTCACGACGACGAGCGCCCTGCAGAAACTGAACGCCGCCTTGCCGATCGATGTCACGCTTGACGGAATCGCCACGTCGGCAAGCGCGGAACAGCCAACAAACGAGTAGTCTCCGACAGTTGTCACGCCTTTTTCGATGACGACCCTCTTGACGAGGTCCTTGACCGGATACCACGGCGGATGCGTGGCGGGATAGTCCGCCATCGCGCCGCTGCCGGACACGTGGAGCGTATAGGAGGCGTCGAGCGTGACTGTGCAGTCGCCGCTCGTCCACGAGTCGAAGAGGTCGCCCACGAACGTGGCGTTGACGGTGGAGCCGAACTTCGCCTGGTAGGCCGCAAGTTGCGACGCCCCTACGTGTATCTTCGTACCCTTGCCCGCCTTGAAGTCGTCACACCCGGCCTCGTCCCATGCCAATGCGGCCGGGTCGGCGTAGCAATTCACGTCCGTCACCGCGGTGCAGCCGTGGAACGCGTCATTGCCGATGCTCGTCACCGAGGAGGGTATCGTCACCGCAGCCAGCGACGTGCAGTCCTTGAACGCATAGCCGCCGATGCGCGTGACGCCATCCGGGATCTCCACGGTGGCAAGTGCCGGGCAGCGATAGAACGCCCAGTCGCCGATGGACTTCACCCCGGCTTCCACGACGACTCTCTCTATGCGATTCAGGCCGCCGCACCACGGCCTGGCGTCGCCCCCGAAGTCGTAGTCCTCCATGTTGCCGTTGCCGGACACGGTGAGGACGCATCCGTCGAAAGCGAGCGTGCATGCGCCGCTTGTCCAAGGGCCTGCGCCAACGAGCCTGCGGTCCTGCCACACCCCCGCTGCAAGCGCCGCGTCCCATCCAGTCGTCCCCGTCCGCACCAGCGAGACGAACCCCAGCGGCACGCCGATGTAGATGTTGTCGCCAGTCGTCGGGCAGTTGCAGAAATACGTTGCCTTCAACAGCGACGAGCATCCGGCGAACGCGCAGTCCCCAATGCTCTCCACAGGGCCTTGGACAATCACGCTCGTCATGGAATCACACCCCCAGAACGCATATTCGCCGATGCGCGTGACAAACATGTTGTTGATCGTTCCTGGAACCGTGACCGCACCCGTCGGCTTAGGGGAGACGGCCGAGGCGTGGCTGCCGTCGTCTTCGTACTTGACGATCTCCACCTCGCCGCGGCGGTAGCGGTACGAAAAGACGTAATCGCCTGACACCGCAGTGCCCACGGCATAGATCGCGCGGCTCTGCAACATCCCGGCCGTAAGCAGCTCATCCCAGCTTGAATCGTTCGCACGGACGAACGACATGAGGTCGGACGGCGTGCCGTTGTAGATTCCGTTGCGTACCGTCGGACGGCTGCCGAGATACTTCACGACCTTCAGTTCCGCGCAATCCTGGAATGCGTAATAATCGACTGTCGCCACGCCTGCAGGAATCGTCAGGCCCCTAAGACCGGTGCAACCCGAAAACGCGGACTCGCCTATCGTCTTGACGCTGTCGGGAATCGCCACGCCCGTGATGCCCGTGCAGCCGTAGAACGCGCTTTCCCCGATTGCCGTGACGGTCTTCCCGCCGAGCGTGGAGGGGATCGTGAGCGTACCGCTCGGCGCGGGCGAGACAGCGGCGGTGCCGTATCCGCCCCCGCCGTCCTTCCATATCTCCGCCCCGCCGTCGACGACGCGATACGTCCACGTGTAGTCGCCAACCTTTTCGGTCGCGGCCTCGGACGAGAGCGCGAGCGCGAACGCCGCGACTGCAGCCAGTATTGCCCTTGCCTTCATGTTTTTCTTCCTAGGTTTGATAGTTTGAGGGTTTGAAAGTTATTGACAGAGCGCGGGGCCTAGAGCACGCGCGAGTGGATCGAAGGCGTAAACCTCCCCGCCCTCGGTTGTCAGGAGAAGTACGCCGCCCGCCTCTTCGGCCGTGCATTCTGCCGTCATGATGCCGTCTTCCGAGGCAACATAGAGGTATGCCGTGCGCGGCGCGTCTTTCTCCAGCTCGTCGAGCATCAGCAAGAACGAGCCCGATCCATCGGCAAGGACGCCCGAGTAGAGTCCGGCGGGAACCGGGGCCGACTCTTGGACTGCGGGCGCGGCAGATGCACTCGGCGCGGCAGATGCGACGCGGAGCGCGACAGCGGGCGGAAACTCAACGCAGGCCGATGTCTTCGTCCAGAGAGCCCAGACCGTCGGGCTACCGCCGGTCGTCCACTTCATCGACGCAGTGCCCGTGCCATCGGCGTTGTAGCACTGGCCCGTCTTGCTGCTCGCAGAAACGAAGTAGCCGCCAAACGTATAGCCCGACTTCGTGGGCATCTTGCGCTTCGGGAACGGCTGGTTGTAGATGACCGTCACGAAGTCGTCGCCGCCGGTGCCGCCGTTCTTGCCGAGCTTCACGCGGACCGTCCACTTCGCCCACAGCGTCGCGGCGGATGTCTTGTCCCAGGCGCGGACGCTCTTCATGCTCGCGTCGTAGTACTGCTTGCCGAGCGGATTGCCGCTCGCGTCGCAGGAGAGCGTGTCCCAGTAGCCGCCGAACGTCCAGCCCGCCCGCTTGGGGGCGGTACGCGGCGTCGGCATCGCCTTACCCGTCGTAGCCGTCACGTAGTCGTCGCCGCCGGTGCCGCCGTTCTTGCCGAATGTCACCTTGCACGCAACGGCCTTCTCCCACTTCGCCCAGAGCGTTACGCTCCCCGACTTGTCCCACGTGTGTGCGCTCGTGCCGTCCGAGTTGTAGTACTTGACCCCGCCCGCGCCGGTGGTGCTCCAGTAGCCGTCGAAGGTGTAGCCCGTCTTCGTGGGCATTGTGCGCCTGGGCATCGGCTGGCCCTTCGTGCAGGTGACGTAGTTGTCGCCGCCCGTGCCGCCGTTCTTCCCGAGCGTCACCTTGTTCGTCCACTTCGCCCAGAGGGTCGCGGTGGATGCCTTGTCCCAGTTCCTCACGCTCT
>CADCOC010000151.1 GCA_902802945.1 uncultured bacterium
CGCCGCCACTGCGCGGAGGAGCTGACGGCGATGGACTTCCCCGGCTACGCGATCGGCGGCGTGTCGGTGGGCGAGCCGGAGGAGACGATGTACCAGGCCGTCGACGCGAGCGTCCCGTACCTGCCCGAGTCGAAGCCGCGCTACGTGATGGGCCTCGGCGTGATGCGCCAGATGGTGGAGTGCGTCGCGCGCGGCGTCGACATGTTCGACTGCGTGATTCCCACGCGCGTCGCCCGACACGGCACCGCCCTCACGCGCCACGGCAACGTGGCCATCAAGGCGGCGAAGTGGGAACGCGACCTCGGTCCCGTCGAGGAAGGATGCGACTGCTATTGCTGCAAGAACTTCACGCGCAGCTACGTGCGCCACCTCCTGCACGCAGGAGAGATCCTCGGCGTGCGGCTCCTCACGATCCACAACGTGCACCGCCTCACCGAGTTCATGCGCGAGATGCGCGCCGCCATCGTCGCGGGTGCGTTCGACGATTTCCGTAAACAGTTCCACTCAGAACAACAAGAGAAAGAAGAAACAACATGAAACAGTTCCTCTTCGCGCAGGCCGCCGCGCCTGCACCGGCAGCGACACCTGCAGCCCCCGCGCCTGCACCTGCGGCACCTGCCCCCGCACCCGCGCCGGCCCCCGCAGCGACACCTGCAGCACCAGCCGCAACCACGGTTTCCGCTGCGCCCGCCGCCACGACGGAAGCGGGCACAGTGCAGCCCGCCGGCGACCAGAAGCCCCAGCCTCCGCAACAGGGCGGCGGACTCGGCATGTTCCTCCCCATGCTGATCATCTTCGCCATTTTCTACTTCCTGATGATCAAGCCGCAGCAGCGCAAGGAGAAGGAACGCCGGAAAATGATCCAGGAACTCCGTGCCGGTGCGAAGGTCGTCTTCGCCGGCGGCCTCATCGGCAAGATCGTAGAGGCCAAGGAGCGCACGTTCATGATCGAGATCGCGGGCGACGTGGTCATCGAAGTGGCGCGCAACGCCGTACAGGGTCTCGCGGCGGACGAGACGTTAGCCGAACCCGCGAAGTAAAAGGCTCGTATGTCATACGCGAGGGGAAAGTTCGGCATTGAGTACACCCCGCGGTCGCGCGACGATAAGTCGCACGGCCTGCGGTGGCTGCTTTTGCTTCTCGGCATTCTCCTTGTCGTCTCGTTCGTTGTGGCCCGGCTGTTCACGCGACAGCCACCCACGCGGATCGAGCCGGAACCACGCCCCCCCGCCCCCGCCACCGAACCGACGGACGGGACCGACCGGCCGGCTACGACGCCCACCGCCACGCCACCCGCGCCCGCGCCGCGCGACACCGTGGCGCCCTCGCAGCCCAAGCCTGTCAAACCGGTGCATCCGCCTCCCGCACCACCAGACCCGCAGGCCTCGCGCGACGCGGTCAAGCTGCTGGACACAGCCAGCCAGCGCCCGGCCGCAGAGCGCGTCCTCCTCGAGAAGCTCGCCGCGGCAGAGCGTCAAGGCGAAATCGTTGTCGCGATCGACACGATCAAGCGCCTCTGCGACCGTCCCGCAGTGGCCGACCTCCATCCCAAGCTCTGGGAGCGCCTCGGGCAGCTCAACTTGCAGCTGCTCTTCTCGGAGCGGTCCTCGCCCTGGACGGCCCGCGTCACCGTGAAGCGCGGCGATTCACGCGACCGTATCGCGCGCGACAACCGCACCACGGGCGCCGCGCTTGAACGCTTAAACCCCAATGTCAACTGGTCGCGAATCCGTCCGGGCAACGTAGTGCGCGTGCTCCAGTACCCCCGCGCCGTGCTTGTGATCCACAAGCGGCTAGGCTTCGCCGACCTCTCGCTCAAGGGGACATTCTTCCACCGCTACTCCTTTACAGGCGGTGCGCACGCCGCCGCGGGCGTCTATCCCGTCACAAGAGAACCCGGAAAATCAGTACGAGCCTTGCTGCGCTCGCTCGGCGTTACGTTCTCGCCGGAGAACCGCGCGGACCTTGAGATGTTCCTCGCGCCAGAATCCAGCATCAACGTCTCAGATCAATGATGCGCTGGTTGGACGATCCGCGGAATACGAGCGTCACGTCCTTCTGATCCTCGATGAAGGGACCGTCCACGAGCGTGTCGATGAGCGACAGCATCTCGTCCGTCACCTCACAGCGCCAAGGGCTTTCCTTCAGGAGATCGTCTTCGTAAACGCACCCTGTCCAGGCCCAGACGTCCTTCTGCGGGAAGCGTGCGCGGAATGCGCGCAGAAGCGGCACGAGCCCGCGCTGGTTGACGGGCTCGAACGGCTCGCCGCCGAGGAGCGAAAGCCCCTGAATCCAGACAGGTTCGCACGCGGCGAGCACCTTTTCCTGCACGGCGTCCGTCCATGGCTCGCCGGCCGCGAAGTCCCACGTATCGGGGTTGAAGCATCCGGGACAGCCGTGCGTGCATCCGCTCACGAAGAGGGACACTCGCACGCCTGGCCCGTTCGCCACGTCGCACGTCCTGATGGCCGAATAGTTCATCGGCTCACGAGACGTGGAGGACGCGTTCCTTGATTTCCTGCGTGCGGCCCTGGTTCCAGTACTGGGAGCCGATGTAGCCGCAGGTACGGCGCGCGACGTTCATCTTGTTCTGGTCCGTGTTGCCGCACTTCGGGCATTTCCAGATCAGCTTGCCGTGCTCGTCCTTCACGACCTGGATCTCGCCGTCGAAACCGCACACCTGGCAGTAGTCGCTCTTGGTGTTGAGCTCGGCGTACATGATGTGGTCGTAGATGAACTGCATGATCGCGAGGACGGCCGGGATGTTGTGCTGCATGTCCGGCACCTCCACGTAGGAGATCGCGCCTCCGGGCGAGAGCTTCTGGAACTTCGCCTCGAGTGCGAGCTTGTCGAACGCGTCGATCGGCTCGGTCACGTGGACGTGGTAGGAGTTCGTGATGTAGTTCTTGTCCGTCACGCCCTTCACGATGCCGAAGCGCTCCTGCAGGCACTTCGCGAAGCGGTAGGTGGTGGACTCGAGCGGCGTGCCGTAGATGGAGAAGTCGATGTCGGATGCCTTCTTCCACTTGGCCGTGTACTCGTTGAGCTTCTTCATGATGTCGAGGCCGAGCGCCTCGCCCTGGAACTCGGTGAGCTTCTTGCCGATGAGCGCGTACACGCACTCCCAGAGGCCGGCGTAGCCGAGCGAGATCGTGGAGTAGCCGTGGAAAAGCAGCTCGTCGATCTTCTCGCCCTTCTCGAGACGCGCGAGCGCGCCGTACTGCCAGAGAATCGGCGCCGCGTCAGAGAGCGTGCCCATCAGGCGGTCGTGGCGGCAGTTGAGCGCGCGGTGGCAGAGCTCCATGCGCTCGTCGAAGATCTCCCAGAACTTCGCGAGGCGCGCGTCCTCGGACGCGTCCGCGCCCGCCGCGCGCACGGCGGAGAGCGCCACGTCCACGAGGTTGATCGTCACCACGCCCTGGTTGAAGCGGCCATAGTAGCGGTGCTTGCCGGGCGTGTAGTTCTTCGCCTTCGAGATGTTGCCGATGCCTGCATCCGTAAAGCGGTCCGGCGTGAGGAACGAGCGGCAGCCCATGCAGGTGTACACGTCGCCCTTCAGCTCAAGCATCATCTTCTCGCTGATGTAGTCCGGCACCATGCGTTTCGCGGTGCACTTCGCCGCGAGCTCGGTGAGGTACCAATAGGGCGTCCCTTCCTTGACGTTGTCCTCCTCAAGGACGTAGATGAGCTTCGGGAACGCCGGCGTCACGTACACGCCCACCTCGTTCTTCACGCCCTGGATGCGCTGCTTGAGCATCTCCTCGATGATCACCGCAAGGTCCTTCTTCTCCTGCTCGCTGCGCGCCTCGTTGAGGTACATGTACACGGTGATGAACGGTGCCTGGCCGTTCGTCGTCATGAGCGTGACCACCTGGTACTGGATCGTCTGCACGCCGCGCACGATCTCGTCGCGCACGCGCTTCTCCACGATCTCGGCCTTCTTTACCGCGTCAACCTGCGCACCCACGAGCGCAAGCTCCTCGTCCAACTCTTGCGTAATTTTCTCGCGGCTCACCTGCACGAACGGCGCGAGGTGCGTGAGCGAGATGGACTGCCCGCCGTACTGGTTGGACGCCACCTGCGCGATGATCTGCGTGGCGATGTTGCACGCCGTGGAGAACGAATGTGGACGGTCAATCGTCGTGCCGCTGATGACCGTGCCGTTCTGGAGCATGTCCTCGAGGTTCACGAGGTCGCAGTTGTGCATCCGCTGCGCGTAGTAGTCCATGTCGTGGAAATGCAGGATGCCGGCGTCGTGCGCCTTCACGACCTCCTCCGGCAGCAACAGACGCTTCGTCACGTCCTTGGAAACCGCACCGGCCATGTAGTCGCGCTGCACCGAGTTGATCGTCGGGTTCTTGTTGGCGTTCTCCTGCTTCGCCTCCTCGTTCGTGCAGTTGATGAGCGTGAGGATTTCGCCGTCCGTCGTGTTGTGCTGGCGCTTGAGGGACTGTATGAAACGATACGTAATGTACTTCTTTGCCACCGCGTGCGCGCCCGCCTCCTGGATCTTCGTCTCCACCAGGTCCTGGATCTCCTCCACGCTCAACGCGCGGTCATGCGCCGCCGCGAACTCCTCGATTTGCTGCGCGATGCGCTGGATGCGCGCCTCCGTCAACTTGTCCGCATCGTCCACCGTGGCATTCGCCTTCCCGATGGCGACAACGATTTTGGACCGGTCAAACGGCGCTTCTTCGCCGCTGCGCTTGATGATGTTCATCATTCTCCCTTTTCTTTTTTAAGTTGTTTTTGGTTGAAGGTTCTTTTAAAGGCAACGCGGATAATTTTACCACAAAGTCCCCCCTGTGCGCAAGGGGGAAATATCAACATCTTGTGTTATTTTTTCTGGCGAGATACTATATATAGACAATTCGCCCAAAACGCCGTTTCTCGTCCATTTTACGAAGATACACGCAAATGGCACCATTTTTCTAGTGTGCGGAGGATGAAACGGAAGGTCTTTTCGCGTTCGGAAGGCTTCAGCGCGCAGGCCCAGATGACGATGAGGTTCCACCCTTCTTCCGCCCACTGCCGCTCATGCACGGCATCGCGCTGCACGTTGCGGCGAAACTTTTCGTTCCAGAACTTTCGATTCGACGCAGGCGACGAGGAAGCATCGCGGCAGAACGTCTCCTGTACGAGTTTCCGTCCGTCCCACATCCACCCGTGCCTGTGCCAGAAACACCCGCGCACTTCGATCAGCGCATGGCAACGGGGAATGACGATGTCGGGATGTCCAACAATGCGCTTGTCGCACACGCGGAAACGATAGCCGTGGGCGTAGAGCATCTTGCGCACGAGAATCTCCGGCTTCGTGTCGCGCGAACGAATCCTGCTCATGATCTTGCTACGCTGTTCGGGAGTAACGGTGTCCATGGAGATGCTCCTTACATGCCACTGGCGTGCGGCAAGAGACGACGGATGAGATGGTTCGCCAGCCACAGTCCGACAGCGGCGGCGAGGAACGACGGACGCGGCACGATGAGCATGAAACCGATCTGCAGGTAAATCAGCGCATCAATCGTCTTTTCCACGGCACGGCGTCGTTCCGGCGGACCATGTGCCATCCATAGGGGATCAACGGCGAAGCACCATGCCATGAACGTGCAGCAGCATCCCGCCACCGGCAGCACAAGCAACATGCCGGACGCATACGTCATGCCCGGCGCAACGGCGATGACGGCGAACGCCAGCAACGGCATGAACGCCGACAGCCCCAGAAGAAAGCGTCGGTTGCCTAATCCCTCGCTCGGACGCTCCTTGCCATCAGATAGTTTCGCCACGGCCTGGACGTACGCCGTCCATCCCCCCACCATCACGCTAAGCGACAACAGCAGCCAGTCGCTTTCAGGCAGCATTTCGCGTGTATAGGGATGGACGTCCGTTATCCACGTCGCCATTCCGCCGCATAGCACGCTGAAGCCACGACACGCCCCCATGAGGCTTAGCCACTTCAGTCGGTTGTACGCACAGACGCAGACTAGGAGCATCGTCATCGATGCAGTCCACACGACCGGCATACGCGTGCCAGGAGATACGAGCCCCAGAATCCAGTTCGGCAGAAAGAATGCCGCACCCAGACACGCGAACATCGCGACCAAGGCGACAGGCTGGGAAATCTCACCGCGCGGGATCGGACGGTCTGGCGCGTTCTCTGCATCGGCGCGAGCACCGACTAAGTCGTTGTCCGCTAGGCCGAACATGTATATGAACAGCACGCCGACGGCCGCCGCAAATGCCTGCGGCAGCGTCTCATCCCCCGCCGGCATCATGAACGCCGCTCCAGCCAGCGCGTCACCTGGAACGGTCGTAAGATTTGGCACGCGGAAAAACCACAGCCATGGATTATCCTTCAGCGAAAACACGCGCAATAGTATACCATATTTCCGGCGGCGGCATGGACGGCACGACAAGCGCGGCGGCAAGAAAGGCAGTTGTCCTTTTCCTTTTCAACGGGCGTTCAAAGATTTGGGCCTAGTGTCTCAAGTGTGGGGTGTCTTGAGATTTCGTCGTACGCCTCTATGGTTTCAATTACACTCATCGCCGTGCGCCATTAGTGTACCATATTTTTACGCCGCCGTTGTTGAGATTACGGTGCGGAACATGTCCAGTGCCGCGCTAGTCGCCGTAAAATGGTTGTGGCAAAGCAGCACCGGCTTTACAGCAAGGGTAGGGCGAGCTGTTGTCTACATAGCACTCTACGTGTAGATTAGGATCGGATTGCCCCCGAAACCAACCTAACACACCTTCTCAAACACGTTCGGGAACGCCACACCCAAGCCGTATCTTTATTTTTCCTCTATCTGCCTGCGCACCTCCAAGTATGCCTCTTTCAATTCATGAGGAAAATCCTTCCACGTAAAGGCGTTAGTAACATCGCTATAGATGAAAAAGTCGCGTTTCATCTGCTTGATGAAATCAGGCTTCATCTCGTCTGGAAGTTTACGATAATACGTATCTCCGGAAAATTCATACATAAAGTAACGTTTAAGACGCCACCTTACGTCACGGGCATACCCGATCTCTGGTGCTTCCTTTTGGGAAAGATACGAATACACGCCACAGCCATTTGCTTTCAGCCGTCTTTTAAATTCCGCATATCTCGCGGCCTCCTTCTCTTCGTAACGCTTTTGCATGCGCGCCTGCCATTCCGGTCCGGTCTGTCTGATCAGCTTCACCTGATCCCGAATCGTTTCCGCCTCCATCTTCCACCCCTCGATTATCGTTTCCGGCGTCGCGTTAGTGCTACACATAAGCATGCTCGCGCAGTTGCCGAAGAAGTCTTGCCGATACCGCTTGTTTAATCCGCCCTCCCGGTGTTCGACATACCATTCGGGTGACCTACGGAAATGGTTGTACAGTTTCCATGTCAACCGGATGCGTTCCTTGACATTCGTCAGAGCGATCACTCGATTCAGCATTGCGTAGTTGTTCGTTGAACTAGCTCGATTCACCACAGTATAGCCGGCCCTCTTTGCAATTTGTTCAAGGCGCTCACTATACGGCCCCCACTCGTCTGGCAGCGCGTCAATAGCCTCGTCAAGCGTCTGTACCGGCTTTTTTCGTGCGCAACCCGTTATTGCGCAAGCCACACAAACCAATACCATAAGTCTTGCTATCCTCATTTGTCATCTCCCTTCTGGCAGGTTTACCACGGCGTTCGTATGCCCCTGGACGTCTCTCTCAACGCTGCAATTGAACTTCTCGACGCGAACCGTCCCAGCTGCGTCAATGGCGAATATCTGTGTCTTTGTCGTGAAATAAAGCCAGCCTTTGGAATAAGAGAAGTCCCAAGGTTCTCGCCACGAGGTTGGAATCGTCCAAATAATCGATCCCGCCGACCAACCGCCGGACGCAAGTTGCGGACACGGATCATCCATCGCCGCGATATCAATAAGCAGATTCCCTGACAATATGGACATTGGCGTCCCGGCTCCTTGGACTTTTTCATGGCTCCACCACGGGCGAAAGTACTCCAAACTGAAATATCCGCTTGGCACGCCTACGTCATTGGTGACGCGCTCCTTGATCCGTAACTTTTCAAAATTAACTGAATCCGGCATCAGCGTCAACCCCATTTCCATGCCGACGCCACCAGCCTCTCCTAATCCGGCATTCCCTGAGAGAATCGTCGGCATTGACAGACCGAGGATGTCATGCGGTCTCAAGCACATGGTATGAACCGTGTAATGCACGCCGTTGAACGTCACCGTCATCGTACATGACCCTTCGTCCAACAGAAAGGTAAATGCCTTAACATTCCGATTTATGGATGCTTCCAACACCTCGCCAGTTGTCTCCCACATGGCACCGTTCAAAACATCTGGGTAAGGGGTGACGGTCATAGTTTCACAAACTCCGAATGTGTGCCTAGTCGGACAACCCTGTGGGAAAGGTTTTACAGGAGCCACCAACAACATCACCGCCGTAAGTGTATTACTTCCGTCGATGCGCGTCCCAGTGTCATTCTCTATAAAGTAGCCAGTAACCGAAATATCGCCATCATTATCGCTTTTCACCGCCGCCTCGTAAACACATGTGGAGAAAAACGACTGGTGCGGAGCGATGTTCGTAATCGCCGGCAGGTTTATCGCCCCTCCAGCCACGGCGGCGAGCTTTCCGAGATTCTGCGAGGACAACGAGAGCGAACCTCCATGCGTTCCGCCATAAGCGGAAACTGTCAACTGCACGCGCGTCGAGCGCTTTGGCCTTGCCCCGTACTCGCTGTCAAGGTATGCCTCCTCGAAAATCACTGCGGTGCGGTATGGGGTCGTCGAACCCGCAACGGCACACGCCACCCGTGGCGGCGAACGCCGTACCACCCAGTAAATAGTATAGTATGCCCTTCTTGCAGATACCGCCGCAATCACACGTCGGCGAACAGCCAAACGCAATCGTATTCCCGCTAAAAGACACACACCCGCAAGGTGCGCCCCTGAGTGGCGGATCACTTGTAAACGCCCCGCCGGGGTCGTATGGCTCGACAGTTGCAGTATAGACGCGGTTGGATTCGGTTAGGCTCTCAGTGAAGACGAAGTTGAGCGGCCAGCGCACATTGTAGTCTGCGACGCCATTCGTGGTGACGGTTGGGTGGATGTAGTCTATGGGGAATGAGACTGTAAATGGCGTGTCGGACGTGACGGCGTAATCGACGCCGATGAGAAGCGGCACACGGTTCGTAACGCCCGCAAGCGCGACGACGACTGGATTGCCAAGGCGCGAGTCGCGGTCGCCGGTGAAGTAGATTGGCGCAGGTCCGCGTTCCGCAATGACATCAACAAAGTAATAGGCGTTGGAGTTCACGTCGGCACGCCAGGACAAAACACAGTCATCATCAACGGGCAAGATGCCCGTTGTCCCAGTGCTGCCATTCCCAACGGGCAAGATGCCCGTTGTCCCAGTGCTGCCGCTCGCCACTGCCTCAAGTACGTTTGAGCACACCGTGTTGTACCTCTCTGCGTTCGTACCGTCATCTAAGTCGGATGACAAGCGGGATGTTATCCACCGAACAGACCACCTGCAGATTCGGATCGGATTGTCCTCGTCGAATTATTTTTGCAGCGTTCCATGTCGGATCAAAAAGGAACGGCGGCGGCGTGACCAGTTGCGTGAACGCTGACTGGCCGTTCACCGTTACGGCAAGGGAGCGCGGCGTTCGATTCCCATTGAGCCGCAGTTTCCAGTCGAGCACAGTGCGCCCAGAAGTGCCTGCACTGGAAAACTTGTCGCCGGACACGAGATTCACGACCTTCCACTCGCCGCAATCGTAGCCGACGGACATCGTCTCTTCCGTCCGCGAAAGGAGACCGTCGCCATTCGCGTCACGACCGAATACGACCTCCACGCCGTTTGACGGCGTGGCTTCAAGTTCGATTCGTACGGCAAACTCCTTCGCGTCAACTCGCGAAGCGTCAAACACGCAGTTGGTCACGACTTCGCAGTCGTCGTACTCCGGCGGCTGCCCGGATGAAAGGAGCTGGTTTGTGACGGATGTGAATTTCTGAATGTTAAAACTTTGTGCCCCAGAATGTTGAAGAACAAAATTGGCAAATTCTAGTCGATTTGAACTTATGGCATACCCTTCAATTCGCGCATTAAAAAGATAATCCAATGAATTCACCCCTGCTATATCGCAACATCTATTTCGATATAGACGTTCAACCATGTGAAATATTAGAGCCTGTTCTTCTTCCGTTTTACTGTTATAAGTGACTAGTTTATCAGAAAACAAACCGACGGCAAGTCCTCTTTCACTTTGAGTATACGTAGTTACATTAGTCATTATTGACTCAATAAATGTCATCATCGTATCATCAATTGTTCCAAATTCGATTACCAACGCTATAGCTCTAGTTCTACATATTCCTCTAGGATTTAAAGCGAGTGCCCTCATCGCCGGAACACAGTTTGTGTGATGAAGCGATTTGCATTGGATAATCGCCGCACGGGCAAGACTACGGTCCTCACCAGACATCGCAACGCAGTCATTTGTTCCAAGCGTCCCTAAATACCAGTCAAACGCAGCTTTTTTCCCCTCAAGTGTCCAACCGTCGTTCATATACCCTCCAAGAAAATTATACCAATTGTCAGGCACCTCTGTAGGGGAGACTTTTCGCGGAAGATTGACAAGTCTCTTGCTGGAATAATTGATAAAGTTTAATAGCGCACCTCTGACAACCGCATTAGTTTGGGCTGGAGTATGCGCAAAAACCGAAACCATCGATGTGGCCAAAACTATGACCACAGTGAGCGAAGCACTTTTCATCTAGAATATACCTCCAGTATTTTAATGTTTTCTACTCCGACATCCACAAACGTGGTGTCGTTAGAGGTGGCAGCACCCTCTCTT
>CADCOC010000152.1:0-8522 GCA_902802945.1 uncultured bacterium
CAGGGCCGAGACGATCGAGCTGATGCCAATCGCCCTCACGCAACTGCGCATCACGCTCTTCCCGTGGACGAAATGAAACGGTAGTGCGGCTCTCGTTTCAGACCCCATTGGTGGAGTAAGAGTGGTGGAGTAACGGAATCTATGGTATACTGTTCGCCATGCGACGCCCAAGGAACTTTCAAACGAACAGATGCTACCACCTGGTAAGCCGGGGGGGCCACCGCGCCTTCTACCTGAACGAGGAGGAGCGCACGCGATTCATCTACACGTTCTACATGTTCTACACGGACAAAAACAAAAGCTAAATCTAAAGCCAACCCCACCTCGTTCCGCAGCGTAATATCGCAGCCCGCGCCGTAATATTACGCTTCGGAACAGTTGTGGCAAAACAGGTCTGACCGGTTTTGCCACTTCTCCGGGCCGTCCGGTGGTCGGCCCCTACCGTTGGTAATGGCGGGCGGCTCGCCGGGACGGCTCGCCCCACCGTTCCGCCGCCACAACCGCCCGTTCCGCGGCGTACTATCGCGGTCCGCACCTAAATTGAAAAATGCAAAATAGGTGCGGAAATTTCCAAAAGGGAAAATCCGCACCTAAATTGCAAAATGCAAAATAGGGGAGTTTTCGGATTGACCCCTGCGACCGGTTTCTGTATAATACGCGGCGTGAAAAAAAGTAAGGAAAAGTTCTTCGGTCGCGATGCCGAGCTCGCGCAGTTGAACGGGTTGTGGTCCAAGGCCGGGCGATTTGCGTGGTCGAGGTCAAGCGCAAGAGGGAGATCGGACGTGAAATCATAGACGAGGTTGACAAGAAGGTTCGCGCCATCAGGCGTCCGAATGGGGTTTCCGCCAAGACTGCACTCGTCTATGACGGTCACCTGTCGCCTGTCGCAAGTGCCGACGGCTACTTTGATGCGATTGTTCCATTTTCAACGTTACTCAACTGTTCGTGCGCTTGACGAAAGCCTTTAGGGCAAAAGACTGAACATGAATAAAAAACAGGAAGAAACAAAAATGAGCAAGATAATCAATATAATTTGGAGGGTCGCGCTTGTTGCGGTGGCACTTTCCTTTATGCCGGCGTATGCGGAGGAAATCGACTTCACGAAGATTCCCGACGTGCGGATCTTCAAGGGCGACGAGACAATCGGCTACCGCGATCCGGCGGCGTGGTACGAGGACGGCGTGTTCCACCTGTTCATCACGGTGTGCGATCCGTCCGTGCCGCGCATGACGATCGGACACACCACGAGCCGGAACCTCGTCGACTGGTCGCCTGTCGAGTACGTCCTTCCAATGGACAAGCGCTTCAACTGGTCGAGTCCCGGCAACATCGTCAAGGACGGCGACGAGCGCGTCCTCTGTTTCCAGAAGTACCCCACGCCCGACGCCACGCCGACGAAGGTCGCGTTCGCGGACGACACGGCGCGGCTCTACACGATCCGAACGAGGGACTTCAAGACGTGGACCAAGCCGGAGCTCATTCTGGTGAAAGGGCCGAACGTCTCGGAGGCGGAGATGGGGCGGATGATCGACGCCTACATCGCCAAGGGCACGGACGGACTGTGGTGGTGCTTCTACAAGCAGCAGCAGGACAAGTCCGGGAAGTTTTCCAAGAAGGCGAGGATGGGCGTGCCGTTTTCCGTTTCTCCCGACCTGAAGACGTGGACGCAGAAGGGTTTCACGGACGGCGGAGAGAACGTCTGCGTGTTGCCCGATGGCGATTCCGGCGGCTGGTTGATGCTCCATTCGCCGGGCAACGGAATCGGTTTCAAGCGTTCGACCGACCTCGTCCACTGGACGGACTGCGGAATGACGGTTCTCGGGCAGAAGGACTGGCGTTGGGCGAAGGGGCGGATCACCGCCGCCACCGTGATCGACTGCCGCGCGGTGAAGGGCGTCGGGAAGTACGTCATGTTCTTCCACGGGTCGGGTCCGCGAAAGGAGATCGAGGGTGACTGCTACAAGAACTGCTCCATCGGCATCGCGTGGTCCGACGACCTGAAGGAGTGGACATGGCCTAGCAAGGCGAAGATGAAGCTTCGTTAATTCACCGAATGGAAATGCGTCAATTCACCGAACAGAAGTATGCCAATTCACCGAACAGAAGTATGCTAATTCACCGAACGATATTGACTTGCAGGGGCAATATGTGCTATAATGCGCGCCATGAAACAAGGAGAAATCTATAGAAAACGGGTCTTAGACGCAATTTTGGAGCGGAAACTGTCTGGGACGGGAGCTGTCCTCGTGGAAGGTCCAAAATGGTGCGGTAAGACGACAACGTGCGAGCAGCACGCCAAAAGTGCTCTTTATATGGCTGACCCAATGCGGCGCGACCGTTATCTCGTTCAGGCAGAAGTGGATATAACGGAACTGATGAAAGGCGAGCAGCCGCGCCTTATAGACGAATGGCAAGATGCGCCGAAGTTCTGGGATGCGATACGCTACGATGTGGATCATTCAGCTGGATGGGGACACTACATCCTCACGGGTTCGGCGGTTCCTCCTGATGACAGGCATGAACGGAGCGGAAAGAAAGGTATCGTCCATTCTGGAACGGGGCGGATTGTGCGAGTGAAGATGCGCCCGATGTCGTTATGGGAGTCTGAAGAATCGTCGGGAGCGGTTTCGCTGGGTGCTTTGTTCAAGGGGGTACCGTTCAAGCCTGGCAAGGCCATTGACCGGTCGCTGAAAGACACTGCATATCTTGTGTGTCGCGGTGGATGGCCGCAGTCCGTCCTGCAAGGTGGCGAGTTGGCGCTTGACCGCGCGTTTGAATATGTGGATGCTGTCGTCAATTCGGACATATCGCGTGTAGATGGCGTTTCGCGTGATCCGAGGCGAGTGAGGCTGCTGCTGAGATCGTATGCCAGGCAGCAAGGGACGCAGTCCACCATAGTGAACATTCGCAAAGACATGACAATCGGGGACGGGCATGGCCCGGACGACGATACGGTGTCGTCATATCTTAATGCGCTGCGCAAGATATTCGTGATCGAAGATTCTGAAGCGTGGTGTCCGGCGTTGAGATCCAGGGCCGCGATCCGCATGTCACCGACGCGATACTTTTCCGATCCGTCCATTGCGACTGCGGCGCTTGGCCTCTGCCCCGAAGATCTGATGAACGACATTCGCACATACGGACTCTTCTTCGAGACCATGGTGATGCGGGATCTGAGAGTGTATGCGGACACCCTGAACGGAAGCGTCAGTCACTATCTCGACCGCAATGGGCTTGCGTGCGATGCAGTCGTGCATTTACGGAACGGAACGAGCGGACTCGTGGAGGTCAAACTTGGGGGCGAGTCGCTCATAGATGAGGGCGCCAAGACGCTCAATGAACTATCGGGCATTATTGACACGTCGCGGCAGAGCGAGGTTGCGTTCAAGATGATTGTCACGGCGAGCGGAGATTTCGCATACCAACGCAAGGATGGCATAATCGTCTGCCCGATTTCGGCACTCAAACCATGAAGAACGACATAAAGGAGGTCAATATGAAGAGAATGGCAATTGTTGCTGCCTTGACAATGACGGCGAGCGTTCATACATGCGCGACGTATGCGGAGTCGGTCGACTTCGCGAAGGCTCCACCTGCGGGACAGCACTGCATCTACGACGCGATCCCACTGGAAGGCGCGTGGGAGATGTCCTATTGCTCCAATGCATGGGATTCGGTGGCGTGTCCGAAGTTCAAGGGCGTCGCCGTCGCCAAGGCCGTGCCCGGGTCCTGGGAGAACATGGTTCCGGCGCTGCGCGCGGCGGGGATGAAGGATGCATTCAGGATCAACCCCGTTTACGAGCGCCAGACGATACCGATGACGCAATGGGCCAAGTGCACGACGCTACCCAACATCTACGGGTGCTTTCTCTACCGCCGCACATTCACGCTGGATGCAAAATCATTTCGTTTCGGCGGGCGCGGGGCGCCCGCCCTACCGGCCGCCTATCTCGCGTTCGACTGCGTGCGCAATCAGGTTCACGCCTGGGTGAACGGGAAGTTCGTCGCGTTCCGACAGGGATTCTCCACGCCGTTCGAACTGCCGATTCCGAATGGCGTTCTCCGCGAAGGCGAGAACGAGATCGTCCTCGCCGTCTCGAACAACCCGAACAGGGGGTACAACGGGGCGGACGTCAGCGGGCTCACGACGCGCGGGCTTTTCGAGGCCACCGGCGGAATCGACGGACGCCTCGAGCTGCGCTTCGCGAGAAACGGCATCCGCGACGTGTATGTCACGACGGCAAAGGATCTCAAGACGTTCACGGTGCATGTGGGGGATGATGGCCGTGTAGAACAGGTGGATGTGGGGAAGAATAATGTCCATGTAGAACATGTAGAACGTGTAGGTATGGGGGAGAATGATAGCCGTGTAGAACATGTAGAACGTGTAGATGGGAGGAAGATTTTGTATGAGATTAAGGATGCTGGTGGAGCAGTTGTGGCGAAGGGGGAGGCGAAGGGGGATTTCACGCTGCCGACGAAGGGATTCTCGTTCTGGTCGCCGGAGAATCCCGTCCGCTACACGCTCACGCTGACGACGCCGGAGGGGACGTGTTCGCAGAAGTTCGGCATTCGTCGCCTCGTGCCGGACGGCGAGCGGATGCGCCTCAACGGCGAGCTGACGTACCTACGCGGTGTCACGGAGCACTGCTACTTCCCGGAGACGGTGCAGCTTCCGCGCGATCTCGCGTACTACCGCGCGATCACCGCGAAGCGCAAGGAACTGGGATTCAACTTCCTGCGGTTCCACACGTTCGTTCCGACGGACGAGTACCTCGAGGCGATGGACGAGCTGGGGATCATGGTTCACATCGAGTCGCCGAACTTCGTCACGCTCGACGAGTACGACGCAATCATCCGCTTCGCGCGGAAGCATCCGTGCGTCGTCGCGTACTGCACCGGCAACGAGACGTGGATCGACGGAAATGCCGAGAAGTACCTTGAGGCGGTGGCGAAGCTTGTCCATGCCGAGAGCGACTCGCTCTTCACGCCGATGAGCGCGATGCGCAACGTGGAGTACATGGTCCGGCGCGGCAAGGACACTGCCGACAAGCCGTTCCTGCACGTCCCGTCGCGCATGGCGCGGCTCGCCGCGTACTGCGACTACTTCACGTCGTACCAGCTCGGCGCGGTGTCGTACGATTCGCTGAACGGGGCATCCGCCGCGACGATAGACGCCTGGGGCGACGCGTACTGCGGCAAGCCTCGCACGATGCACGAGACGTGCATCGACGGAAGCTTCTGCGACATCACGCTCGAGAAGGACTACCCGAAGAACTCGCCGATCACGAAGGAAGGCGTGTTCTCCGAGGTGCGTCGCCATCTGGCGGAGCGCGGCCTCCTCGACCGCGCGCCCGCGTACGTGCGCAACTCGAGCGAATGGATGAGGCGGATCCGCAAGTTCACGTTCGAGAAGGTGCGCGCGTCGCGCCGGATCGTGGGATACGACTACCTCGGCGACATCGACTCGCGCTGGCACACATTCGGCTACTCGGACGGAATGATGGACGAGTTTTACCGCCTGAAGCACGGCGAGACAGTCGAGAACGTGCGGCGTTACAACTCCGCCGCGGTCTTGCTGTGCAGCCTCGGCAGCGACTTCAACTTCAGGGCGGGCGAGAAGAAGCGCGTGGCGTTCACGATCTCCAACTTCGCGGGCGAGGCGAAGGATGCGGTGATCAGGGTGTCGCTTGTGAAGTGGGACGAGGGGAATGATTCTCACGCAGAGGCGCAGAGAGGCAGAGAGCGCAGAGAGTGCGCAGGTTGCGTGTGGAGCGATGAGAGAAAGGTGAATGATGTCAGGAACGGCGAGGTTGCGGCGGTTGGGGAGTTTGAGGTAGCGATTCCAGCGGTGGAGAAGCCGGTGAAGTATCTGCTTCGGGCGTCGTTCGCCGGTGGTGCGGTGAAGGCGGAGAACGAGTGGGAGATCTATGCGTTTCCTTCTTGCCATGATCCAAAAACTTACAACTCACAAACCTCTACACGTTCTACATGTTCTACACGGATAAATTTTCACACCAATATTGTCCGCGTTGTCTCCAGCATCTCCCGTGACGACCTTCTCGCGGCGATGGGACGCGGCGAACGCGTGCTGCTTCTCGGAAAGGGGCCGTTCAAGTCGCTTCGGACATCGTTTAGGATCGGTCTCGCCGGACGCACCTCCGGACACTACGCGACGATCATCAAGCCTAATCATCCCGCGCTGGAGGGAATGCCACACGAAGGATTCTGTGGCTGGCAGTTCAGGCGGTTGATGCAGAATGGCGCGGCGGTACAGCTCGAGGCGGGCGTTCCGTTCGACCCGATCATCGAAGTCGCGTCGTCCGACAAGTATCTGATCCGCCAGGCGATGCTCTTCGAGTACAAGGTGGGCGAGGGACGGCTGCTTGTCTGCTCGTTCGCGTTCAACGCGAACGACCCCGCAGCCGTATGGCTCAAGGCGCATCTTGAGGCGTACGCGGCGTCGGACGCGTTCACCCCGAAGCAGTCCCTGACGCCCGACCAGCTCCGCGCCGTCATCGACGCGCCGCTCTTCTCGGCAGAGGTCAACAAGAACGTGGCGCTCAACCCAGACGACCCGGCGAGCTACGTGAAGTCAAAGAAGAAGTGAGACCCACCACGCGACAGAGCATCGACCAGAACTGAAATGTGTGGTGAACCATGCTGCCATTGTGGTATAATGTGCGGCAGAGAGAAAGTAGGATGGTAATTACAATGAATAAGCAATGTTTTATGGTGGCGGCGGCATTGGCTGCCGGAATTGCCGTGGCGGATGACGGGATGTTCCCGTTCGTGCCGTCGTATGATTCCCCCGACAACGTGGTGAACATGAGCCATCTGCTCGCCGCACCCGCCGGGAAGGACGGGCGCATCCGCGTGGAGGGCGGACACTTCGTGAACGACAAGGGCCGCTTCAAGCTCCACGCGACGAACCTCACAGGCCCCGCGAACTTCCCCACGCACGAGGAGGCGGAGCGTCTTGCCGCACGTCTCGCCCGCTTCGGCATCAACTGCGTGCGCCTCCACTACTTCGACAACTCCTACGGCACGTTCATGCTGCCGAAGGAGCCGGGCATCCTCGACGAGAGCGGCGAGACGCGCCGCAAGCTCGACCCCGAACGCCGCGACCGCCAGGACTACCTGATTGCGCAGTTCAAGAAGCGCGGCATCTACGTGAACGTGAACCTGCACGTCGCCCGCCACCTCGGCCCGGCGGACGGCATCCCGCACGGTGCCACCGACAGGAACAAGGGCTTCAACCAGTTCTATCCGCCGCTCATCGCGCTCCAGAAGGAGTACGCGAAGGAGCTCCTGTCCCACGTGAACCCGTACACGGGCATGAGCTACCTGAAGGATCCCGTCGTTGCCGTCGTGGAGCTGAACAACGAGGAGGCATTGTTGCGCCTGTACAAAAAGGGCGGACTGGACAGCCGGGACGATGTGTACGGCAAGTTCTTCAAGAAGCTCTGGAGCGACTGGCTCGTGAAGAAGTATGGCACGACGGAGAAGGCTCGCGCGGCGTGGAAGCTCGCCGAGAAGCCGCTCCCGTACCTCGACAAGTTCCGGATCGAGAACGGCGACTATCCGCTCGTACACAGCAAGCGTTCGCGCGCGCCTATGGCGATGAAACGCGACTTCTACCAGTTCGTCACCGACGTGGAGCACGACTACTGGACGGGGATGCGCGCCTACCTCAAGAACGACCTCGGCCTCGAAGCGCCCGTCGCCGCCACGCAGCTGGGCTACTCCACGCCATTCCTGCAGGCGGAGATGGACTACGTCGATAACCACGCCTACTGGTGCCATCCGAGCGTCAAGGCGGAATGGCGGATCTGCAACAAGGCGATGGTGAACAACACGGCAAGCCGCATCCGCGACCTCGCGGCGCAGCGCGTCCACGGCAAGCCCTACACGATCAGCGAGTATAACCATCCGTATCCGAACTTCTACGGCGCGGAAGGGCAGCCCATGGTGCGCGCGTACGGCGCGTTGCAGGGATGGGACGGCGTGTTCGAGTATTCGTACAACAATCGCCAGAACGCTGAGCCCGACCGCAACGAGTACTTTTTCTCGATGGCGGCGCGCACGGACGTTCTTGCGCACTTCCCCGCCTGCGCCGCGATGTACCTGCGCGGCGACGTGAAGGAAAGCGCGGCACCCTACATCGCGAACCTTTCCTACAACGAATACTTCGACCGCTTCGTGAACAAGGGACCAATCGCGCAGGGCATCCTCTCCGCGACGGACGGCAAGATTCCGCAGGAACTCTCCCTTGAACGCAAGACGGCGGTGGATCTTTCCGGCAAGTCCAAGCAGATCGCCTGTCCTATTCCGGACAAAGACCAGAAGGTGTTCACGAGCGACACGGGCGAGATCGTGCTGGACGCCTCGGTGCCCGATGCGGGCGTCTGGACGGTGAACACGCCGAACACGAAGGTGTTCTCGGGCTTCCCGAAAGGACGGACGTTTGACCTCGGCGGCGTGAAGCTCGCGATCGGCGAGACGAAGCTCGGCTGGGCGAC
>CADCOC010000152.1:8540-17248 GCA_902802945.1 uncultured bacterium
CGGGCTTCGGCGAGAACGACCGCCCGGCGCGCATCCTCCTTGCAGCGACAGGACTCTGCCACAACGGCGGTGCGAAGTTCACGCACGACGACGGCTACGTCCACTGCCGCGGCGCGGACTGGGGGAATGGCAAGACCGTGAACGAGGGCATCCCCGCCACGATCACGCTGCCGTCGAAGGCCGCCGCGACGAAGTGCTGGGCGCTCGACGAGCGTGGTGAGCGTAAGGCCTCTGTTCCCGTGACGGCGGATGCCAACGGCCAAGCCGTCGTGAAGATCGGCCCCGCGTACAAGACTGTGTGGTACGAAATCACGCTGTAGCCTTTGAATGTCTTGCTTTCGCTACTGGGAGTTTTGGAGTTTAGGAGGCTTGGAGGATTTTTATCCTAAATTCGGAAGTTGGTGCTAGATTCGACAGTTGAATGTCTCACGCAGAGACGCAGAGATGCGGAGAGCGCAGAGAAAGTTCAGAAAACCGGCGGAAAAGAAAACCATGACAAGAAGAATCTCGGAAAGTTTAGTGAAAAAATGCATACTCAACAATGAGATAACCTCTGCGAACTCTGCCTCTCCGCGACTCTGCGTGAGATATAACATGGAGTGGAAAATCGAAATGAGGAATTTAGGTTGATGGCAACTATTTTGGGTTTTCAAGAATAGTTGCCATTTTTCTGGGACGTTGAAAATGGCAACTATTTTACATTTCTCAAAATAGTTGCCATTCCTGCTCTTGCGCTTTGTGAAAAATTATGATATTATACTTCTGTTTTCCACAAGAAACAGTTGCAAAACTTTTCTTGCTTTCGCTACTGGGAGATTAGGAGATTCGGAGATTTGGAGGAGGTTATAAAGATCCTCCAAGCCTCCTAAGCTCCAAAACTCCCAATAGCGAAAGCAACGAACGTGTGTCAATGGCAGAGTGGTTTTGCAACTGCCTCACAAGAAAGGCCAGACAATGTTTGTCGGAAGAGAATATTACCTTGAACGTCTTGAAGCGCTCTGGCGGAAGTCGGTTGCGTCGTTGGTGGTCATTTCAGGCAGGCGGCGAATCGGAAAATCAACGTTGGTGGAAGTGTTTGCAGAGTCCTCCAAATGCAGTTTCATCGAAATCGAGGGACTTGCGCCCGACAAGTACATGACGAACGAGAAGCAGATCGAGAACTTCTGTGCTTCTCTTGCACGGGCGACGGGTTCGCCAGAAGTCAAGGCGGATAGCTGGCCTAAGGCGTTTGACGCGCTCAACGCGGCTCTTGGGGGACGAGACAGAAAGATTGTCTTCCTTGACGAAATATCCTGGATGGGCGGATACGACACGTCGTTTGCCGCCTACTTGAAGAATGCCTGGGATATGCAGTTCTCGCGGTATCCGCGTGTGATATTCGTGTTGGCGGGCAGTGTTTCGGCGTGGATTCAGGAGAACATTCTGCAGTCCAAGGCGTTTGTCGGCAGAATCTCCCTTGATGTGACGTTGCCGGAGTTGCCGCTCTCGGACTGCCGTGCGTTCTGGGGACGCAAGGCCGAACGCACGGCGTTGCGAGAAGTCATCGACGTGCTGTCGGTGACAGGGGGCGTCCCGAAATACCTTCAGGAGATTGATCCTTCGCTTCCTGCGGACGAGAACGTCAAGCGGATGTGCTTCACGCCGGAAGGGTATCTGTTCAAGGATTTCAACACGATTTTCGGCGATGTCTTTGGCGCGGCGGCGGCGAAGCGACGCATTCTTCTGGCGCTTGCCAACGGCTCTGCCAGCGTCTCTGAATTGGCGGAGAAGTTTGAACGGGAGCCGAACGGGCATTTGAGCGAGGATTTGCGCGACCTGACGGCGGCTGGTTTCGTCGCGTCGTCGGCGGGGAAAAACCCCGAGACGGGTTCGGACGTGCGGGAAGTCCGCTATCGGCTTCGCGACAACTACACGCGCTTCTATCTGAAGTTCATCGCACCGAAGGCCGAGGCGATCGGAGAAGGGCTGTTCCGCTTCACCACCCTTGACCGCCTCCCGGGGTGGGAGTCGATCATGGGACTCCAGTTCGAGAACCTTGTGCTGAACAATCTGAAAAAGCTCTGTTCGCTCATCGGATTGGACGGACGGCTCGTTACGTCTGCGGCGCCGTATGTTCGGCGTCCCGGAAAGACAACGCCCGGCGTGCAGATTGACCTGCTCGTGCAGACGCCCAAGTCGGTTTATCTCGTGGAGATCAAGCGGCGTGCGCGCATTTCGTCGGCGATTGAGGACGAAGTCCAGGAGAAGGTGAGGCGGTTGCGCGTTCCGCACGGCACCTCGGTGCGGACGGTTCTCGTGTATGACGGAACCATCGCGCCGGAGGTGGAGGAAAACGGCTATTTCGACTATCTTGTTCCGGTGGAGTCGTTCTTCAACTGAGAACAGGGGGCGCACTTGCCCCGTGCGCGAATCAGGTTCGTACGGAACGCAGCACGCAGTAGCCCCGGCGCTTGATGACCTCCGCCGTGCGGAAGTACTTCTCCTGAAGGGCCAGAAGCCCCGTGGCGGTCTTGACCACCATCAGACAGCGTCCGCCCGGACGCAGCGCGCGGTATGCCGTCTCCATGAACACGTCCGCGATGCGGTAGTCGCTGTAGTAGGGGGGATTGCCCACAACGAGACTCCAGCGCCCCACCTCGTCCTCGCCGCGCGGAAGGCCGTCGTCGGAGAGGACGAACCGCGCGTCGATCCCCGCGCGCGCGGCGTTGATCTTCGCCGCCGCGATCGCGCGCGCGTGCGAATCGATGAGCGTGAGGTCCGTGATGCCGGCCTTCTTCGCGACGAGCAGACCAACGAGCCCGCAGCCGCAGCCCATGTCGAGAAGGCGGTCCGTCGGCTTCGCCTCGCGCGCCGCGACCTCCGCGAGCGCAAGCCCGCCCGCATCCGCGCGCCGGTGGCAGAAACAGCCCGGCAGGCTGGTGAAGACCATCTTTTCGCCGTCGGGTACGCTGGCCTCCCAGTCCGACGCGAAGTTGCGCCGCTTCGCGAGTTCGCCGTGCTTCACCATGCGGAACACGGCGACGTGCTTCGCGCGCGTTACGACGTGTACGTTCGACCACACGAGACGCAGCGTGCGCAGGGCGTCGTCCGCATCGCCCTCGAACGCGGCCACGAGCGTGCCGCCTTCGGCGATCTGGGCGTGGAGGTCCTCCAGCTGGTCGAGGACGAGCTCCGCGCTCATCGACTGCGGGGTGGTCATGAAGAGGGCGAGCGCGAAGGGGCCTTCGGGAAGGGCGGGCGTGCAGTACACGATCGCGTTCGGGTTGATCCACGCCTCGGCGAGGCGGTCGCGGATCGCGCGCGCGTGGTGGAAGTCGAACGCATGCGCGGCCACGCGCTTCGGCCATTTTTTCTCCGCCTCGAGCGGCAGCCAGCCGCTGCGGTTGCCGGCGACGAGCACGCGCGCGCCGTCGGGTAGGGAGAGCGTGGGCAGGAGGTCGAGCAGGGCCGCCTCGGCGTAGGTGAGCTTGCGGGTTTCAGTTGGCTTGGGTTTTGGCATTGAGCGTATCCGTTCCTTTCACGGAGGCGCCGAGTGCGGCCGCCTCCTTCGCGAAGTCCTTGTCGTCCGTGACAACGGTCACGGCGTGGTTGAGTCCGAGAATCTTCCTCATGCGCAGGTAGTCGCACACCATCCGGTCCGCGCGGTGCGCGCCGGTGCCGCCGGTGTAGCCCACGCGGAGGCGTCCGTCCGACTCGGCGGCGGCGCGCATCTCGGCACCGTCGAAGAGCGCCCATACGTGGAGGCGCGGGTCGGCGGATACGCGCGCGCGCAGGTTCGCGACGAGGCGGTCGCGTCCGGCGTGGCGGGCATCGGCGTCCAGACGGTGCGTGCCGATCACGGCGTTCCAGCCGTCGACGACGAGCAGTTCGGCGTCCGGCGCCATCCGCTCCGCGTCGCGCGCGGCGGCGAGCGCGAGGGCGAAGTGGCTCTCGAGGCTCTCGCGTGCGCCGTGCTCGCGCGCGAGATCCTCTTTGAGACGGGCCACTTCGGCCTTGAGCTCGCGCACGTGCGCGACCCGCGTATCGCGGAAGATGTCGTTTGAGGTCATGTGCGCACAGTATACCATAATCCTCCGCCTCCTGCCCGCACGCGGGAGCGCATCTTCTTATTTGCTGTCGCTACTGGGAGTTTTGGAGTTTAGGAGACTTGGAGGATTTTTATCCTAAAATCCTCGGTTGAAAGTCTCACGCAGAGGTGCAGAGAGGCGGAGAGCGCAGAGAAAGTTCAGAAATCCGACGGAAAAGAAAGCATGACGAGAAGAATCTCGGATTCACCCAATTGGTGAAAACAAATACATGCTCAAGCAATGGGATAACCTCTGCGAACTCTGCCTCTCCGCGCCTCTGCGTGAGGTATAACATGGAGTGTTATATCGAAATGAGGTATTTAGGTTTATAATCACCTCCTTAACTCCGAGACTCCCAATCTCCCAGCAGCGAAAGCAATCAAAGTTATCCTCATGCAGGTTGGCAATTTGGTAGGGCCCTCGGCGAGCGGGTCGCCATTGCGCCATGCGCGGATTTGTGGTAAACTTGTGCCGTTGCCCCGAAGGGGGATGGAGGAACATCAACATGAAACGAATCACAAACCTGATTCTGCTGGCGGCGGTCACCGCCGCAAGCGCAATCTTGCCGCTTCGGGCGGACATGACGCTTTGGGGCGACGCGAACTGCGACGGCCAGACCGACATGGCGGATATCGTCCTCGTCCTGCAGGCCCGGTCGAACCCGGACCAATACGGCCTCAACGGCTCACACCCGAGCCACATCACGGCGCAGGGCATAGAGAACGCCGATGTCTGCGATCCCCTCGGCGAGTTGACGGATACAGACGCGCTGCTCATCCAGCAGGCGCTTCTGGGAACGATTCCGAACGGCGGAGTCTCGCACAAGAACAACATGGTCGCGTCAGGCGCAGAAGTCGGGTTCTCGTTCGTGGACGGGGCGGGCAATCGCACGGTCGCCGTCAAGCCGGGCCAGTCGACCTCTTTCGACGTCTTCGTGAACATCTCCGCCGGCGCCCGTCCCATCTCGGCCATCGACGTGAACTTCGCGTGCTCCAGCCCAATCCAGATTTCCGGCATCTCCGATTCCGTGACGGCGTTTGAAGGTCAGCCCGTGTCGTACAACCTGGAAGAACTTCGCGCGAACTACGTTGCGCTCGACGGCTACGAACCGGTTTTGCCGCAGGACGGCAAGGCGGCGTTCAAGCTCAGTGTGACGGTCCCTGCCAATACGCCCGAAGGCGTGTACACGATCGGCTTCGGCGACAACTGCACGGTGCTCAAGGACAACACGGGCGCCATCTACACGACGTCGGTCACGCCGCTTGCCATCTGCGTGGGCGCTCCCTACTACGATCCCGTGGGCGGGACCAACGCGGTCTGCAAGGCCTACACGGCATACACCGGCCAGACGTTGCTCAACGGCGGCTGGTACCTGTTGACCGGCGACATCACGAACGACGCGAGCATCGCCGTGTATGGCAACGCGCACCTCATCCTTGCGGACGGCGCGTCGCTCACGGTCAGGAACATCGACGTGCAATCCGGGAAATCCTTCACGGTCTGGGCGCAGTCCGACGGCGCGAACATGGGCAAACTGACGGCGACAGGCCGCTACGGCTACGCCGGCATCGGCGGGTGGGGGAACGACTCCGACATTACGGTTACGATCAACGGCGGCGAGGTGACGGCGACAGGTGACGAGTCCGCCGCGGGCATCGGCGGGGGGGATTACGGCTCCGGCATTACGGTT
The DNA here is from genome assembly GCA_902802945.1 of uncultured bacterium. GTDB lineage: Bacteria > Verrucomicrobiota > Kiritimatiellia > RFP12 > UBA1067 > RUG572. The sequence goes on from CADCOC010000152.1 coordinate 14,298, forward strand.
ACGGTCAACGGCGGGAAGGTGACGGCGACAGGCAGCAGCAGGGAGGGCGCGGGCATCGGCGGGGGGACTTCCGGCTCGGACATTACGGTTACGGTCAACGGCGGCACGGTGACGGCTACAGGCAGCAGGGAGGGCGCGGGCATCGGCGGTGGACGTGGCGGCTCCGGCATTACGGTGACGATCAACGGCGGCGAGGTGACGGCGAAAGGCGGCGACGGCGGCGCGGGCATCGGCGGGGGATATCTCGGCTCCGGCGTGACGGTGACGATCGCCGGCGGCGATGTGGAGGCGACGGGCGGCAACAACGGCGCGGGCATCGGCGGGGGATATGGAGACACCGACGTGACGGTGACGATCGCCGGCGGCGATGTGGCGGCGACGGGCGGCTCCGGCTGCGCCGGCATCGGCGGGGGATGGCAAGGCTCCGGCGTGACGGTGACGATCGCCGGCGGCGAGGTGGAGGCGAACGGCTCCGGCTGCGCCGGCATCGGCGGTGGAGTTCTCGGCTCCGGCATTACGGTGAAGATAAATCCTGTCGGCGGAAAAATGATTGACGTGGAGGCGGGAAATAACAAGTATGTCGCCGTGCCGGTCGCCGGTTCGCCGTTCGCGAAGGAGACGGACGTCACCTCGCTCCTTGCCGAGAAGTACTTCGTGAAGACGCGCGCCGTCATGGGCTACCTCGACCCGACGGATCCGGCAAATCCGGTCAAGACCTTTGATGACTATGCCTACTACGCCGGCGAGACGACGCTGACGAGCGGCTGGTACGTTGTGACCGGCGACATCGAGAACGGCACGCGCATCGTAGTGGAAGGCGACGCGCACCTCATCCTCGCGGACGGCGCGTCGCTCACGGCCACCGAGGGCATCAACGTGGAGGTGAAAAACAACGTCACCAACAGCCTCACCATCTGGGCGCAGTCCGACGGCGCGAACATGGGTAAGCTGACGGCGTTCGGCGTCGACTTTGCCGCCGGCATCGGCGGGGGAGATGGCGGCGCCGGCGGGACGGTGACGGTCAACGGCGGCGAGGTGACGGCGAGAGGCGGCTACCTCGGCGGCGCTGGCATCGGCGGGGGATATAACGGCTCCGGCGGTACGGTGACGGTCAACGGCGGCAAGGTGACGGCGACAAACACCGGCGGCGTCGGCGTCGGCATCGGCGGGGGAGATAACGGCGACGGCGGGACGGTGACGATCAACGGCGGCGAAGTGACGGCGCAAGGCGGCGACGCTGGCATCGGCGGGGGAAGGAACTGCTCCGGCGGGACGGTGACGGTCAACGGCGGCAAGCTGACGGCGCAAGGCGGCAGCGGCGGCGCTGGCATCGGCGGGACGGTGACGGTCAACGGCGGCGAAGTGACGGCGTTCGTCGGCTGGGACGGCAGCGCGGGCATCGGCGGGACGGTGACGATAAAGCCGGCTGGCGGAAAAATGATTGCCGTGGAGGCGGGAGCGGATGCGGGGAGCGCCGTGCCGGTCGCCGGTTCGCCGTTCGCGGCGGAGACGGACGTAACCGATGTCCTCGACGGGAAGAAATTCGTGCGGACGGAGGCCCTGCCGACCTACCTCGACCCGACGGATCCGGACAATCCGGTCAAGACCTTGGATGACTATGCCTACTACGCCGGCGAGACGACGCTGACGAGCGGCTGGTACGTGGTGACCGGCGACATCACGAACGACGCGAGCATCACCGTGTCTGGCAACGTGAACCTCATTCTTGCGGACGGCGCGTCGCTCACGGCCACCGAGGGCATCAACGTGGAGGTGAAAAACAATGTCACCAACAGCCTCACGATCTGGGCGCAGTCCGCCGGCGCGAACATGGGCAGGCTGACGGCGCAAGGCGGCGTCAACGCCGCGGGCATCGGCGGGGGAAATATGGGCACCGGCGGGACGGTGACGATCACCGGCGGGAAGGTGACGGCGCAAGGCGGCAACAACGGCGCGGGCATCGGCGGGGGAAATATGGGCACCGGCGGGACGGTGACGATCAACGGCGGCAAGGTGACGGCACAAGGCGGCGACTCCGGCGCGGGCATCGGCGGGGGAATTGGCGGCGCCGGCGGGAAAGTGACGATCAATGGCGGCGAAGTGACGGCGAAAGGCGGCGACGACGCCGCGGGCATCGGCGCGGGATGGAACGGCTCCGGCGGCACGGTGACGGTCAAGCCGTCTGCCGGAATGGCGATCTCCGTGGCGGCGGGAGATGACGAGGGAGGCGCCACGCCGGTCGCCGGTTCGCCGTTCGCGGCGGAGACGGACGTCACATCGCTCCTTGCCGGGAAGCGCTTCGCGCAGACGGGGGCTTTCATGGGCTACCTCGACCCGACGGATCCGGCCCATCCGGTCAAGAAATGCGATGCCTATGCCTACTACGCCGGCGAGATGACGCTGACGAGCGGCTGGTACGTGGTGGAAGGCAGCGTGAACGTGAGCGGCCACCCCGCAACAGGCCGCATCACCGTCAAAGGCGACGCGCACCTCATCCTCGCGGACGGCGCGTCGCTTACGGCCATCGCGGGCATCACCGTGGACGTGAACAACAACATCACCAACAGCCTCACGATCTGGGCGCAGTCCGACGGCGCGAACATGGGCAAGCTGACGGCGATGGCGATGGGCGGCTGGGGCGCTGGCATCGGCGGGGAAAATGGCAGCACCTGCGGTACGGTGACTGTCAACGGCGGCAATGTGACGGCGCAAGGCCACGAAGGCGGCGCTGGCATCGGCGGGGGAGATGCCGCCTCCGGCGGTACGGTGACGGTCAACGGCGGCAAGGTGACGGCGGAAGGCGGCGACACCGGCGGCGCCGGCATCGGCGGGGGGGGGCTGGTTGGAACGGGAGTGAACCCTTCCCCAAAAGTGAGACACGATGTATGCTCCTTTTGTCATAGGCAAGGGTATTTTACAAAAGTGGATTGGTGGTGTCAAGTGGGTACAAC
>CADCOC010000153.1 GCA_902802945.1 uncultured bacterium
ACTTGTCGCGAAGGTCAAAGAACAGCTGATGGAGTTCGCTCTTGTTCTTGGAGTCGAGACTGCCGGAAGGTTCATCGGCCAGGATGACTGCGGGATTGTTCACCAATGCGCGAGCCACGGCTACGCGCTGCTTTTCACCACCGGAAAGTTCGGCGGGTTTATGGTGGGCGCGGTCTGAAAGTCCCATGAATGACAGCAGTTCTTCCGGCGACATTGAATGGTTCACGGTGCCGATGGAGCAGCCCTTCTTCAAGGAACGTTCGATCGATACGCACGTCTCAATCTACAACGGCGCGACGATTGTGATGGGCGGTCTCATCACCGAAGAGCGCAAGTCGATGGAAGACAAGATTCCGTTCCTCGGCGACATTCCGTTCATTGGCCGTCTCTTCCGCAGCCGCAGCGAGTGGTCGAACAAGCGCAATCTGCTCATCTTCGTTACGGCGCGTCTCGTGGATCCTCGTGGCCGCCAGATGACCCTTGGAACTGGCGACGACGCAGGTTCGACGGAACAGCCCGAGGCTGGCGTCACTCCGGCCCCCACCAAGTAATTGATCATGAGAATTGCCCTGACAGGCGGAATCGCCTGCGGCAAGAGCCTGTTTGCCAAGTTTCTCCGGGAACTTGGCATTCAGGTTATTGATGCAGACGATGTCGTTCACGAACTGGAAGCGCCCGGCGGCGCGGCCGTTCCGTCCATTGCCGCTCGCTTCGGTGCAGAAGTGCTTGCAGCTGACGGCGGCATCGATCGTGCAGTGCTCGCCGACCGCGTCTTCAAGGATGCCGCAGCCCGCGCCGACTTGGAGTCAATCCTTTTCCCTCTCGTCCGTTCTTTCCTTCGGGAAGCGGCAAGAGTGCCGCTTCTCCGAAATGCCCCCTCCGCTCGGGGAAGCGGCACTCTTGCCGCTTCTCCTCTGCAAATCACCATTCACATAATTCCCCTACTTTTTGAATCGCATTGGGAATCAGATTATGATATACTTCTCTGCATCGCCTCCCCGGTCGATCTACAAGTCGCTCGGATGATGACGTCACGCGGCTATTCGCGCGCGCATGCGGAGGCACGTCTCGCGGCGCAATGGCCCGTGGCTGAGAAAGCGGCTCGATGCCATTACACCGTGATGAACGATTCAACTCCCGAACATCTAAGGGATGAGGCCCAACGCCTTGTCGTCTGGTTGAAGGAACGGATAAAACATGAGTGCTGAAGAAGTAAAGAAATCAACGGCTGCGGCTTCCGCCGAAGCGAAAGAGACCTCTCCAAGTGGCGATGCCTCCACGCCTGCCACGCCCGCCTCTGCTCCCAAAAAGAAGCGCGGACGTCCGTCGAAGGCCGAGTTGGCGGCTCGCGCTGCGGCGGACGCATCGGCATCGGTTGAAGCGCCTGCGAAGAAGGCCGTTAAGGAGACAGCAAGCGTACAACAGCAAGATATTACGCCGAAACCGGCGGCTGAACCGAAGCCCGCTAAGGAGACAGCAAGCGTACAACAGCAAGATATTACGCCGAAACCTGCGGCCGAACCAAAGCCCGCTAAGGAGACAGCAAGCGTACAACAGCAAGATGCTGCGCCGAAGCCAGCGACCGAGAAGACTGGGACAACGGGCGTCCCGCCCGTTGCCTCCCCCGCGCAGCCTTCTGTGTCGCAGCCCGGCGAACAGCCGATGAGCAACCGCCAGCGCCGCCGCATGGAATGGCTGGCACGCGCCGCGCAGCGCAATGGGAATCGCCCGAACTCCAAGGGTGGCGGCAAGTTCTCTCCGCCGCCGCAGGGCAACCGGCGCCCTGCCTACGAGGTGCCGCAGAACCTGCCGCCTCCCGTCCCCGCCGTACCGCGTAACCCCGACCTGCCCGAGTACAACCTCCAGGACATCCACACGTGGGACAACGCGGACATTGTCGCGAAGATGTGGCCGGACGCAAACCCTGAAGACCTCGGCGCGATGAAGCGCCACGAGATCATCTTCGGCGCAATCCGCACCTACTTGAATCGCGGCGGCGCCGTGATGACCACGGGCTGTCTGGAAGTGGTGAAGGAAGGCTACGGCTTCCTCCGAAGCGCGAAGACGAACTTCCTTGCCTGCCCCGAAGACGTGTTCATCCCCCAGCAGCAGATTCGCCGCCACGCGCTCCGCACGGGCGATACCGTGGTTGGTCCGATCCGCGACCCGCGCGACAAGGACCGTTTCTTCGCGCTCGGCAGCGTCGTGTCGGTGAATGGCAAGACGCCCAGCGAGGCGGCGCGTATCGTCCACTTTGAGAACCTCACGCCCACCTTCCCAACTCGCCGCATCATCCTTGAGACGACGCCGGGCGAGACGTCGATGCGCGTGGTGGACCTCTTCACGCCGATTGGCTTCGGACAGCGCGGCCTCATCGTTGCGCCGCCGCGTGTCGGTAAGACGGTCCTCCTCCAGAAGATGGCGAACGCCATCACGAAGAATCATCCCGACGCCGTCCTCATCGTGCTGCTCATCGACGAGCGTCCCGAGGAAGTGACGGACATGCAGCGCAACACGAAGGCGATGGTGCTTTCTTCCACGTTCGACGAGGAGCCTCAGCACCACGTGAACGTGGCGGAGATGGTGATCGAGATGTCGCGTCGCCAGGTGGAGAACGGCAAGGACGTGGTGATCCTTCTCGACTCCATCACGCGTCTCGCGCGCGCCTACAACACGGTCCAGCCGCACTCCGGCAAGATTCTTACCGGCGGCGTGGATGCGCTCGCGCTGCACCGTCCGAAGCGCTTCTTCGGCGCGGCGCGCAACATCGAGGGCGGCGGCTCGCTCACGATCATCGCCACGGGCCTCGTCGATACCGGCTCGCGCATGGACGAGGTTATCTTCGAGGAGTTCAAGGGCACGGGCAACATGGAGCTCTGCCTTGATCGTGGTTTGGCTGACAAGCGCATCTTCCCGGCCATCGACATCGACAAATCCGGCACGCGCAAGGAAGACCTCCTCCTCGCCCCGCTGGAACTTGAGAAGACTTGGGCGCTTCGCCGTGCGCTGTCCGATGCGGGTCCCGAGCGTGCCATGCAGACCGTGCTTGCCGGCATGAAGAAGTACAAGTCGAACCCCGAGTTCCTGCTGTCCATCGACGCGAAGAGCATCTACTAGGATATTGTTCACAAATCTTCATTGTCACCATTGTTCACAAATGACAAATATCAATTTGCGAGATGCTCGTTCGCATTGCAAAATCGTGTCTGATGAGGAGGGATTTGTCCATGTAGAACAGGTAGAACATGCAAAACATACAGATGATTTATATGTTCTGCATGTTCTACATGGACAATCAAAAAGATGTTTTGCAAATTTCTCATTGATGGCAATTGTGAACAATGAAGATTTGTGAACATTTAAAAAGCGGGAGGGCCGCGCTTGTCGCGGCCGTATCCATTCTGCTGGTGTTGCTCGTCTGGGCGCTTTTCCGCCAGACGGGCAACTTCGAGTTCCTGCGCCTCGACGACCACGACTACACGTACCGCTGCGCGTTCGTGAAAGACGGCCTGTCGTGGGCGAACGTGCGCGAGGCGTTCACTAACGTGCGCCACGGCGGCATCTGGATGCCGGCGACCTACATCTCCTACATGTGCGACATCACGCTGTTCGGTCCGGGCGCAGGCGCGCACCATCTCGTGAATGTCGCCATCCACGCCCTGAACGCGGTATTGTTGCTGTGGTTTTTGGTTGCGTTGGTTAAGGTCGCGACAAGCGCGCCCCTCCCGTCTAAGGTCGCGACAAGCGCGCCCACTCCCGGGAGGGCCGCGCTTGTCGCGGCCTTCCTTCTGACCGCCCTTTGGGCGGTCCACCCACAACGCGCCGAGGCGGTTGCGTGGATCGCGAGCCGCAAGGAACTGCTCTGCGCCACGTTCATCCTCGGCGGCCTCCTCTGCTGGCTTCGCGTGCGGCGGCGTGAGGGATGGGGATGGATTCCCGCCCTTGTCGGCACATACGTTTGCTTCATCCTCGCCTGCATGAGCAAGCCCACGGCGATGTGCTTTCCGTTTCTTGTGCTGGTGGTGGAGGGAATTCGACATTCGACGGCCGACAGCCGACAACCAGACGACATTCGACATTCGACGGCCGGCAACCACCACTTTACATTTTACACTTTACACTTTACACTCTTTCTTCTCCTCGCCGTCGCCACCGGCGCGCTCGCGGTATATTCGCAAACCCACCCCGAAGGCCACGCAGTGCGCGAGCTTTTCAGTGCATCGCTGCCATGGCGCATCCTCAATGCGGCCGTGGCCGTGGGATTGTACGTTTTCCAGATGGTCATCCCCGTGGGCATCCATCTTGATTACCGCGCCGTGCCGGGCGGTTGGCCCGTGCAGGGTACGCTCGGCTTGGGCGTGCTGGTCGTGCTCGTGGCGGGCGCGTGGTGGTGGTGCCGCCGTATCCTGCGGCGGGCGGAACAGGATCAGGCATCCGACCGAGCCGGGCTTTTCTTCATGGGTGCGGTGATTCTCTGGTTCTTCGCCTCGTTGGGCCCCACGCTCGGCCTCTTCGGCAGTTTTGGCGAACACGCGCGCGCCGACCGCTTCCTCTACCTGCCCGCAATGGCGCTGCCGATTGCGGGCGCGGTGCTGTACGGCGCGCGCGCCCTACCGACTGGGACAACGGGCATCTTGCCCGTTGGAAACACTGGGCCAACTGGCATCTTGCCCCTTGCGGGGCTTGCTGCGGTTGTGGCGGTTTTCTTCGCGGTCGCCTATCCGGTCGTGGCGAGCTACCGCACGGATATGACGGCGTTCACGCGCACGCTTGCGGTCGATCCGGACAACTGGCGCGCGCTCGCGCACGTTGGCGAAGCCAAGTGCGCGGCGGGCGAACTTGACGAAGGCATCGACATGCTGCGGCAGAGCCGCGCGGTACTGGCGCGCGATGCGACGGACGGCAAACTAGCCTACGCGCTCATGCGGCGCGGGCGCGCGGATGACTGGGGCGAGATCACGAACGTGTGCGCGGCCGTGGCATCAGACCCTTCGCGCGACGCGCGCGGGCAGGCCCTGGAGGCGCTTGGCACGGCGGAGCTGGTGGGACGCGACTGGCACTCGGCGGCGCTGCACCTCCTGCTCTCGATTCAGGCGCCGGGTCGGCACTACTCTTCCGCCGACGCCATACTCAAGTTGGCCTTCGCGCAGCACAACGGCGGGCGTCGCGCAGATGCGCGTAAGCTGTTTGAATGGGTGCGGGATAGTTCTGGGCGCGAAGACCTAGCCAAGCGGGCAAGGGAGGTATTGTCTGTGCTTGAGTATTCGCCCAAGGGCATCTTATTTTGGTAGGAGGACAATTTGTGGTAGGAGGACAATTTGCAAAACGTTTCTTGCTTTCGCTATTGGGAGATTAGGAGTTTAGGAGATAGTGAGGCAGGAAGAAAAATTCAAAAATCTCAATAACTCCAAGACTCCAAATCTCCAAGCAGCGAAAGCAATAAGAGAAATCACAAGAAAGTTCTAGGTAAGTGTAGAGAAATGATGAATTAATTCTACATGATCTACATGTTCTACACGGACATTAAAAACATGAACATCAAAAAAGTTTTGTAATTACTTGAGGAGATTGAAATGGCCGATATCATAATCGAAGGTGCGAAGGTCCACAACCTGCGCGACGTTGACGTGCGCATCCCGCGCAACTCGCTCACCGTCGTGACGGGGCTTTCCGGAAGCGGGAAGTCCTCGCTCGCGTTTGACACTCTCTACGCCGAGGGACAACGCCGCTACGTGGAATCGCTCAGCGCCTACGCGCGCCAGTTCCTCGACCAGATGCAGAAGCCCGACGTGGAGCGTATCGAGGGGCTTTCGCCCGCCATCGCCATCGAGCAGCGGACGTCCGGCGGCAACCCGCGCTCAATCGTGGCCACCGTCACGGAGATTCACGACTACCTCCGTCTCCTCTACGGCAACGTGGGCGTGGCGCATTGTCCGAAGTGCGGCAAGCCCGTGCGCCGCCAGAGCGCGGAAGAGATCGTGGAGACCATCCTCAAGTACCCTGCCGGCGCGAAGTTGATCATTTACGCGCCCGCCGTGAAGGGACGCAAGGGCCGCCACGAGGAAACCCTCGCCGAGATCAAGCGTGCGGGTTTCGCGCGCGTGCGCGTGGACGGCACGACGTACGCCCTTGAGGAGGTGCCCGCGCTCGACAAGAAGAAGAACCACTCCATCGACGTGGTGGTTGATCGCCTCGTGATTCCCGCCGCCCCCACGAGCGATGATGGCCGAACTGAGTTCGGCCAATTCGTCACCCGCCTCACCGACTCTGTGGAGCTCGGCCTCAAGACCGGCAACGGCATCATCGTGGTGGAGCGTGTTGATGAAGGCCGCGACAAGCGCGATCCTTCCGCATTTGTCTTCTCCGAGAAGAACGCCTGCCCCGACTGTGGCATCTCCTTCGATGAACTGAAGCCGCGCAACTTCTCCTTCAACTCGCCGTTCGGGGCTTGCCCGACGTGCGGCGGCCTCGGCTCGATCTTCTACTTCGACGAGGACCTCGTGATCCCCGACAAGACACTCCCCCTCCGCGAGTGCATCCATCCGTGGCGCCGCGCCGGACACATGGCAATCATGTACTACAACGAGATCCTCTCGCGGATCGCGAAGCAGTACAAGGTGAAGCTCGAAACGCCCTGGGAGAAACTGCCCGCCGACTTCCGGCACAAGCTCCTGCACGGTTTCGACGACGACCTCATCCTCCCCTGGCGCTCGAACGACAAGCCCTTCGAGGGCGTGATGGCCACGCTCCAGCGCATGATGGAGCAGGCGGAAAGCGACGAACGTCGCGAGAAGTTCGAGTCGTACCAGAGCGACCGCCCGTGTCCCGCCTGCCACGGTTCGCGCCTCAAGCCCGAATCGCGCGCCGTGACGGTGGCAGGCAAATCAATCGTGGAGGTGATGGCACTCCCAGTGAAGGAAGCACTCGGCTTCTTCAAGGGACTGCTAGAAAAAGCTAGCGTTTCTAGCAGTTCTAGCAGTTCTAGCCATTCTAGCACTTCTAGAATTTCTAGCAAATCTAGCAACTCTAGCGAATCTAGAGAAAACTATTCCACCGTAAAGGACGTGCTGAAGGAAATCGTGAAACGTCTCGGCTTCCTCAACGACGTGGGACTCGACTACCTTACGCTCGACCGCTCCAGCGGCTCTCTCTCCGGCGGCGAGATGCAGCGCATCCGCCTTGCCTCGCAAATCGGGAGCGGGCTCACGGGAGTCTTGTATGTGCTCGACGAACCCACCATCGGCCTCCATCCCCGAGACAACGCGCGCCTCATCGCCACGCTCAAGGAGCTGCGCGACCGCGGCAACACCGTGGTGGTGGTGGAGCACGACGCGGAGATGATGCGCACGGCTGATTACATCGTGGACCTCGGCCCCGGCGCCGGTCGCGAGGGCGGCCGCGTGATGTACCAGGGCGATTTCAAGGGGCTCCTGAAGGCCGGCACCCTCACGGCCGACTACCTCACCGGAAAGCGGCGGATCGAATCCGGCCGCGACGGAGCGCGGCCCTCCCGTGGTTCCACGAGATATGATGGCCGAACTGCGTTCGGCCAATACCTCACCATCAGCGGCTGCACGCACCACAACCTCAAGAACGTTACGGCGAAGATTCCGCTGGGCACCTTCACCGTCGTGACCGGCGTCGTAACCGGTGGTGAAGTCCTCACCCTCCAACAGAATCAGACGGTCGTCGTACTGGCTGCCGCTCACTTTCATCTTCAGCACTGCCGGACGGTCGGTCTCGTCTGCCACACGCTTCGGTGCGTGCATAGCGCCGTTGACCACGCTGTTGCCGCCCGAAGGACGTACATGTTTGCTGTAGCTCAGACTCAGGGTGCCGTCGCCTGCTTGTGTGTCGTCATCCTTCACGAAGAAGCCTTGCAGCGAACTGATCACTTTCACGTCAAAGTACGAAGCCGAGTGGATTGGCACGGAGATATACGTGCCGGCTGCGTAGATAGCACCGCCAGTCGGGCTGTCTGTTGTCTTGGCAGAATGGCCTTCATCATTTCCGGTGTTGTACAGATAGACGTTCTTCAGCAATCCGGAGAAGTCCGCGTCCTCGAACTGGGTAATCTGTATCGGTGCAGTCCAGGAGTTACCAACTACCATCGACTTGTCTGCCGGAACCGTGATACTTTGTTCCTCAGTCGGAGCGAGTTCTCCTGCAATAGCGAAGGTGTGTCCGGCGGTCGGATAGCTTACGCAGTAGCCGGCGAAGAGTTCCATGGTCGCGTCGCGTCCTACTGCTGCCCAGCTGCTCTCCACCCATTTGTAGAGGTAGCCTCCGTAGTAGTTATCGAGTGCGCTTACCGCAGCCGGTGCAGCGATATACTGCCACGTCCATCCGCCCTCTGCCGTTGCCTTGCTGTACATCTGTACCGTCGCCGCAGCCGAGTTGCTGTTCTCAAAGATCAGCGTTGCGTTACCATCAGAGGTTGACTCCAATAACAAATCACTTGCCGTCGGCGCAGTACCATTTTTGGTCATCTTGCCATCTACAACAAGAGCTTTGTTTGCCTGAACCGTCAAGGTGGATGTGCCACTTAAGATGACTGTTGCAGCTTGGGCGTCACCTACATTCACTATAATATTCTTGTTCTCAATGACTACATCGTTATTGATGGTCGGTAATGCACCGCCACTCCAGTTATCTTTATTATTCCATTCTGTC
>CADCOC010000154.1 GCA_902802945.1 uncultured bacterium
CGAGTTCTCGACCGTCTCGCCGCTCGCGACATCGACATGCAGTTCGCCGCCGGTCGTCGTGTCGGTAATCGTTCCCTCGCCGTCGAACGAGGCCATGCGGAGCTTGTGTCCGTTGAGGTTGACCGTCACGCCTTTCGGGATCGAGAATGCGAGTCCGCGCCAGTCAACATCGCCGGAGAGCGTCGCATTCGCCGCTTCAATGGTGAGAGACTGCCACTGAATGACAGTTCCAAGCGGGGCGTTCAGCGCAATCGGGCCGCTGCACACGAAAACGCGCGTGCGGTCACACGGAAGCGCATCGTTCAACCTTACACCCGAAGAATTCCGGCAGTCCCAGTTCGCGGCAGAATTGAGGTTGACGCCGTCGCCTTCTCCGGTCCACGTCGCCGTCACGGGAATCGTGGCCGCCGTGACCACAACGGTCTTGCCGTCTCCCGAAAGCGAGAGCGTGTAGAGCGGATCGGTCGTGGCAAAGTGCGCAAGCACGTCGCTCTCGCCTGCAGGCAGCGCGAACGAGCCGACCGTGAGCGCATTGGTCGTTCCGCCCTCATAGTAATGTGATACGTCGAAAATGATCTTCGAACCCGCGCCGAGCGTGAGCGTCCCGCCTACGTTCACGGCGTAGAGCGGCACAGTGAGCTGAAGCCCTTCCCCGATCTCAAGCGCCTCGGGCGCAAAACGTGAACCCTCCGCCGCCTTGAGGGTGGCTGAAGCGGCAAGAGTGCCGCTTCCCCGAATGGCGAGCTTCTTCGGCGTGACAAAGGTATCGTTGGTGAGTTCCACGCCGTCCGCAAGCGCCACCGCTACTTCGACTTCCGTATCTTCGAGTGCGGGATAGATCGTGGTGCGCGTCGTGCTCGTCCACGCCTCATTTGCGTCATCCCATTCGCGCACCGTCCACGAGGCGAGTCCGCCCGCCCACGCACCATTCGCCGACACCGTGCGCACGAGGTTCGTCGCATCGAGCGGCGGCAGGCAGGGAACGTTGTTCGTGAGCCACTGGATCTGCTCCGGCGAAAGCGAGTGGTTGAACATGGCAACCTCGTCAACAAACACATATGGGTTGATATTTCCCTTGTTGCCTTGAAGACGCCATGCACCTGTATTTTCATGACTTTGCCGTCCCGCCATCATCGTAGTAACAACATGCGTGGGATCAGGCGTGACTCCATAGCTGGAACGCCACTTGAATTCGCCATCCTGGTAATAGTCGATCATCTGCTCCGCGTCGTTCCACACGGCGCAATAGTGCTGCCATGTGTCGGCCTTGCGCGTGTGCGGTCCCGTATTCGATCCGCCATAGACATAGAGAGGCGCTACAGTCGCATTGCCGAACTCATATCGCATATATCGTCCGCCGACGCCGAAGGTAAAGCAGTCCGTCCATGCCGTCGGCTTGGCGTTGCCGCGCATCCAGAAGGAGAACGTGAAGCCGGAACCGACTGTCGCGCCAAGGCCGGCGGAATCAGAAATGCGCCACGTTGCCCTGTTTCCTGCGTTCATGGCGTAGGCTGTCCCGAGCGCGGCGTTCGCCGAAGGCGCGGTGATGTAGCCAGTCGTGTTCGCACCAGAACTATTCTCGTCACCCCAGAGGTAGGCGACAAGCGGACCGGTTCCGGAGTTGACCTTGGCAAGCGCGCCGAACGTCGCGTTCGTCGTGTCGAAGTGCCAGCAGTAGGGCATTTCGCGTCCGGGACCGGCGACGGGCTGGGCGGGCTTGAACTTCGCGAGCCACTTCACCTGCTCGTCCGTCGCAGGATAGTCGAAGAGCGCAAGCTCGTCGAGGCAGGTGCCGCCCGTGTTGGTGGCGCGGTCATTGCCGTCGTAGAGCTGCCGCCGCACCGTCGAGCCGATGTGGAGCTGCTGAAGACTGCCCCCGCGAAAGAAGTTGATATTCGCGATGTGCTTTCCATCAACGTAGAACGAGCACGTTCCGACAGAAGTTGTGCCATTCGGCGTGGCGACAATGGCGACATGCTTCCACGCGCCGGAGGTCAATTCGGTTATCGTCGTGCCGTTGCCGTCGAGCCGGACAAGCGGATTGGTCGCGCCGGAATTATTGGCCTTGGGGTAGTAGTAGAACGCGGCGTTGCTGTTGTTTTTCGCAATGTACTCAATGCGGTAGTCCACGCCGTCCAGACGGAAACCGAAGAAGTCGCTCCAGGCAGTATGCGAGGAATTGGCCTTCACCCAGAACGAGATCGTGAAGCCACGATCCGTACTGCAGCCAAGGGACGCGGAGCCGTCGCCAAGCCAGAGGGACGAAGGCGAAGACTCGCTGAGCGCATAACCGGAGCCGAGCGCGCCGCCCGAGACAAATCCGAGCGGATTGGAGCCACTCTGCTTGAACATCGGCTCCAGCGCGCCCGTACCCTTGTTCACGCCCGTATAGACGAGCGCGCCGTTCACGACCTTGTCGAAGTCGTAGTAGTACAGCAGCGAGCGCCCATACGCCGACGATGCCGCCGCCACGCAGAGTGTGACAGCAAGCGTACAACAGCAAGTTTTTGCGATCTTCATCGTTTTCATCCTTTCACTTCACCAGTTCCAATTTTACACTTTACATTTTACACTTTACACTTTCTCCACGAGCGGGTCGTCGATGCCGCGCTTTTCGGGGTCATAGTTGACGCCCACGTAGAACACGGGCAGGGAAGAATCGAGCCACGGATTGCCGTACTCCTTCGTCTTCGCCTGCTCCAGCGCCTCCTGGGCCGTCTTGCCGTACTTGAATTCAAAGACGTACGTACCCGTTTTGTCCTGAAGGACCGCGTCCGCCCTTCCGCGCGCGCTCTGCCGCTCGCCGGAGATGTCCGCGCCAATGAGTTTCATGAAGAGGAGGAAGTACCGCTTCGCCTCCCGCTCGTCACCGATGTGCCACTCGTGCGGTACGGCGGCGAACGCTGCCTTGAGGTTCTTCTTGAGGAGCGTCTCCACGCCCTTCTCGATCAGGTCGTCCTGCGCGTCCGCAAGCTCCTCGTTCCAGTCGGACATGCCGCTGCGCAGCAAGGTGGCGACGTAGCCTTCGGACAGGGATGTGGAGATTTCCTCGTTCGGTATTCCAAGCTCAATGCGCCCTGACGCGCGTACGCGCTTGATGGTCAGATAGCCGCCCTGGTAGAGAAGTGCCTCGATTGGCATTGTCTCGGCATCGCAGACGTCCAGCTGCGTCTGTGAAACGACCAGTCCGTTCAAGTCCGCCGGGATCTCGTCCGCCGCCTTGATGCGGTTAACGATCATGGAGGCCTGCCCCGTCGATTCCCAGTAGTTCTTCAGCTCTCCAGATTTCAATGCGTTGCCGAGCGATACGGGGTTGCACACCTTAGCTTCTGACTGAGGCGCGAAACGGTAGCCGTCATACCACGAGAGGAGCATCCTCTTCGCGGCAGCGAAACACATGCCGTTCTTCTGCGCGAACACCTCGATGTTCTCGCGCAACGCGCCGTCTAGCTCTGCTGACGTGTAACCGAGGAGCGTCGCGAAGCGAGCGCTCATCGAGAGGTCCGTCAAATGATTCAGGCCGGAGAAGATCGAGAGCTTCGTCAGCTTCGTGACGCCCGTCATCATCAGGAAACGTATTGAACCAGAGTTGATTTTGAGCTTCTCGTAGAAGTCGTGGAGGATGGAGCGCACCTTCTTCAGCGTTTCGAGGTCGTCAAGGAACTTGGCGACGGGCTCGTCGTACTCGTCGATGAGGACGACCACCTCCTTGCGGTCGCTTTTCGCAGCGACCGCCTTCAGGAAATCCTCAAAGTTCTTTTCGGTCGTCTCGTCACTGTCAAACGGGACGCCGTGCTCGACCGCGAGGCCCTTCACGAGCGAGCGCAGGTTGCTGGTGAACTTCTCGTACGTCGAACCTGCGGCGGAGGACATCGTGAAGGACACGACCGGAAACGGCTTGTCCCACTCCCACGGCAGATTGTCGATAGCAAGGCCCTTGAACAGCTCGCGTCGGCACTCGAACATCGCCTTCAAGGTCGAAAGCATGAGCGACTTGCCGAACCGCCGCGGACGCGAAATGAACAGCTGCTGATCCGCATCGTTCGCAAGTTGGTACAGCAGGTCCGTCTTGTCGACATACTTTCCCTTCCCTCCGAGTATCAGGCTCGGAAAGTCGAACACGCCCGTCGTGGGCACCTTTATTTTCACTTTACAGTTTTCCATCGCCGTTAATTATACCAAAGTTCCTAGTTTCGCCGCAAGTGGGACTCCGGCCAATTCGCCCATGAGGCGGCGCGTCTCGACGAGCGCGGAGATGATCGACTTGTAGTGCAGGAGATCGTCGGATGTGAGGACGCGCCCCTTCCGGTCTTTGAGCCACTTCTGCGCCGGCTGGTAGCCGCCGACGAAGAACTCCCACGCGGCGGCGGGGACATTGTCGATGTACTGCTCGGAATTGACGTAGATGCGCCCCTTGGGAGGTTGTGGAATTGCGGAATCACGTAGATCTTCGCTTTTCTCCCAACGCAGGAATTCTATCCGATTGTCGCCCGAGACGGGGAAGTTCGCGTAGGGCGCGAACATGTCGCGCACCTTCGGGTCCTTCAGCAGATGCACCGCCACGAGCCTTTCGCCGATCGCCGCAAGACGGCGGAACACCTCTCCGTTCGCCGGATACGGGATGCGCGGGAAATCGACCTTCAGGAACTCCTTGTACCGCGCGCGATACTGCGGCGCGTGCAGCACGGCGTAGATGTAGTGGAAGATGTCCTCGGGTGTTGGGGGATTGTCTAGCCGTGTAGAACGTGTAGAACATGTAGGCATGGTAGGCGTTCCATCGCCGACCGCGGACGCAATCCGCTTCACGATCTCGGGATTCAGGTTCGGCGTCTTCTCGACCTTCCCCATGTTCTCACCGTAGAGGTAGAGGGGGAAGAACCGACAGTTGTCAAAACCAGAGATTCCGTCTTTGTCAACTATGGTGTCCGTGACAAAGAAATTGTACGAGTTCTCGCGCCGGGTATTCCTCACCAAAAGCATCGCGACGTTTTCCTGCAACATGTGCGCCGACTGCGGCATACGGGGATAGGCCATAAACCCACTTGAGCGACCTGTGAAGTAAGTCCACCGCTTGTCCAAAGGATGATATGCAACCTGCGTTATCTTACCGTCACCATGAGACACGTCTTCTTTTGCCCACGACACAGCCCAATCACGGCCATCAGCTGGGAGCAAATAATGCTTTCTAATTGATTCAACATCGTCATTTCTAAAAGCTCTCACGACCTCTTCAATGTCCTGCCGAGTGAAATTATAGGCCAGTTTATCCCGCTTCGTCTGGATTCCAGAGTTGTTTACCGGCATCAGCTCCGCGACGGAGAAGCCTTGTTTGTATTCTTCCTCGAGGGCGAAGTCCTTCGGCACGAAGAAGAAGTGCGGGGCGGCCGGATGGAGTTCCCTGTAATCGGTCGTGGCGAGTTCGTGCGCGTCGAGGAAGGCGTACTTCGCCTCCCTCGTCCCGAACACCTCGGCGTGGAACACGCGTGCTCGCACTGGCTTCGCATCGGCTCTGCGCTTTTCACTTTCAACTTTACACTTTACACTTTCAACATCTTCGTCAGCTCGTCTGACGAAGATGTTGATGCTCACACCCTGCATGATGTCGAATATGTTTTCGTCCTTGGAGCCGTCGGGGGCGGTCTCCTTCTTCCGGGCGTTGCCGTGGAGGTCGAGGACGTAGATTTCGTCGAAGCTCTCCATCAACGACTGGCGCATGCGCCGGTGCGTGATACCGTCGAGGAAGGAGTTGTTCGTGATGAACGCGAGGACGCCTTCGCCGTTTCGCTCGATGTAGTGCTGGCCGAGGCGGATGAACTTGATGTAGTCGTCGTCGAGGTTGATCTTGCGCTCATTGAGGCCCTTCTTGTAGTCGGCCACGAGGCCCTGTATCCATTCTCCCTTGTTGCACGACGAGACGGAGTAGGGCGGATTGCCGACGACGACCATCACGGGGCAGTCGCGCTTGACGTAGTTCGCCTCCTGCGCCTCCTCGGAGAGGGCGGCGGCCCACAGCGTCCCGGTGTCGGGGTCGTGCGGCTCGAGCGCGTTGGTGAGGAAGATGCGGAAGCGGCGATGCTGCGCGTTCTCCAGCATCATGTCCAGCTTCAGGTGCGCCATGGCGTAGGAGGCCATGAGTATCTCGAAGCCGTTGAGGCGCGGCACGAGGTGGCTTGCCGCGTATTCGGGCCATGCGCCCATCATGTCGGCGAACTTGGACCGGATGCGGCGCACGACCTCCGCGAGGAACGTGCCGGTGCCGAGGGCGGGGTCGAGTATCTGCACGCGGTGTCCGCCGCCGGGCGTGGTCTCGGCGTTCGCGAGTCCGCCGGAGAGGCCGAAGGTCCTTTCGAGGATGTCGTCGACGGCGCGGACGATGAAGCGCACCACGGGGGCCGGCGTTGACCACACGCCGCGCTGCTTGCGCGACTTCGGATCGTACTCCGCGAGGAAGTCCTCGTAGAAATGGTGGATCGGGTCGTCGTCGTACCTGTGCATGATCGCGGCGACGTCGGAGGCGGCGAAGAGGGCCACGAGGTCGTCGACGATCCACGCGATGGAGTCGTCGAGGTCCATGTCGAAGTCGATGAACATCTTCCGCAGGAGCGGGTTCGTGCGGGGAATGAGTCGCACGGCCTCTTCGCGGGAGAAGTCCTCGGGCGTGGGGTCGTGCAGGCGCGCGGCGAAGAAGGCGTATGCGATGGTCTGGGCGTAGATGTCCGCAAACGACTCCGGCGTGAGGTCGTGGATGAGCATCCGCCGGAACGTGAGGTACTGCTGCGCAATGGCGGCCACGCGGGGACGCCCCACACCGTCGGCGGGGGCTGGCACCGCGTCTCCCAGCGCCTCCCGGATGGCCTGCGCGAGAAGCCGCGCCTTGCCGGCCATGAGCTTGGCGAGGCGGGCGGAGGAGGTGATCTTCCTGGGCGCGACGTTGCCGAAGTGGCGCACGAGCTCCACGAAGCGCTCCAGTTCCGCGTCGGGCGCGATGAACGGGCTGGCGGCGCGTTCCGCCAGGGTCGCGAGGCGCACGGAGGCGACGAACTCGCCGTCCTCCCAAAAGCGGAAGTCGAGGTAGTCGGTGAAGATCACGTTGCGGAGATTGGCGCGGTACCGGCCGAACTGCTCCCGGTTCGCGCCGATGCCGTCGAGGTCGCCGTCGCCGATGTCCTTCGTCTCCACGTATCCGACCGGCCTCTTGACGGCGCCGCGCGTGCGCAGCATCATGTCGGGCGCGCCGCAGGCGACGCCTGCCGGCTCGTTGATGGCGTCTATGCCGGGCAGAAGCGCCTCAAGGAGCGCCTTGAGGCACGGGCGGTAGCTGTGTTCCGTCGCGACGCCGCTTTTCAGCTCCCGCGCGATGGCGGCAACGTATTCCTTCACCCGGCCGGTCATTGGTGTCGTCTCACTTCGCGATGGCGGCGCGCTTGGCGAAGAACGCGATGCCGAACTTCATGATGTCGGTGATGCCCTCCGCGACAAGCGACGCGGCGTAGTTCTTCTCGTCGATCTGGCGGCGCGCCTCGGCGGCGAGCGCGTCGAGGTCATCCGCCTCTGTTTTCGCAGCCTTCACCTCTATCACGACGGCCGGGAAGTCGCGGTGTTCCGCACGCGGCTTCAGCATGATGTCGAAGCGTCCGTAGCCGGACTCGCGGTTGGACGTGATCACGTACACGTCGCGCATGAACGAGATCATCCCGAGGACGAGCCCGTGGTAGAACCCCTCGGCGGATGAATCGAAGTAGCTTGCGGACTCCAGGAGGAACCGTTCCACGTGCTCCCGGAAGGCGTTGGGGTCGCGGCTGAAGAACGCGGTGCGGACGTCCATAAGGCTCTCCGCGTCGCCGCTCTGCGTTGTGATCTTCTCGCAAATGTCGGTCAGATAGACCTGCATCACCTCTTTGTTTGGAATGGCCACCCTGCACATCCCGGCCGAAATGTCGGATGCCGGCTTCAGGTAGCCGGCGGAGACAAGAAGCGCATAAATCGTGGTTTTCTTCTTCCGGATCTCCTGATAGGGTCCAAGTTCCGACGTCATCGGCACGACGGGCTTCTCGCCCTTCAAGAGCGAGAGCAGCTTCTCTGCAATGTCGAACACGGGTATACCGATGTTTCCTGCGATATATGCATCAAGTCCCGATTCCTTGAGGATATGGTATATCATCGAGGTAACGGTGCTTTTCCCCTTTGTGCCGGTGATACCGATTATCTGCTCGCGGAAGACTGAAAAGAAAACCTGAGTCTCACTTGTTATCTCGCACTTGAGTTCGTTCGGATGCTTTTCAAGTACGATGCCGGGACTCTTGAAAACGATGTCAAAATCGTCGAGTGATGACTGATATTCCTTTCCGGTGATGAGTTTAACATCGTCCGGAAGTTTATTCTGCTCACGGTCAATAGGATTGAGGTCAGAAATAGTTATTGAGGCAGGTGAGCAATATTGTACTAATTTGCTGTAAGTAGACTTGCCCTCACGTCCGAAACCGAGGATACAAACTGACTTGTTATTTGTATAATTACTGATATATTCAGAAAAAGCGCTCAAAGGAGTCTCTCCATTTCTTTAGTTAATATAGCACGGAAGCTTTCCGGCAGAAGATTTTCGATGTTATAGGAACGACAGCAGGCG
>CADCOC010000155.1 GCA_902802945.1 uncultured bacterium
TGGCCGCCCCGTGTGAGTCGTCGTCAGCGTACCGCCGGATATGGTGTAGGTGCCCGTTCCGGCAAAGCGTCCGATAGAGCCCCAATTGCGAATCGTGACAGCGCCACCGGTCTGAATGAACTCGCCCGTGCCATTAGCTCCGACCTGGAATTCGCTTGCGCTTCCGGTCCCAGTCGTGAGCGTACCGCCCGACATCGTGTACCTGGCTGTCTTGCCCGAATTTTCGCCTATCGCGTTCACGGCATTGCCGAGATTGACCGTTCCGTTCGCCTGAACCATTTCGCCGTTGCGCTTGTTTCCGAGTTCAAGCCGCGTCACCGTGAGCGTCCCACTGCCGTCCTTCTTGAGGAGACGAATCTTCGCACTGCCGGAGAACGTGAGGTTGTCGATGTTCTCGATGTAGGTGTACTCGTAGAGGTTTGCAATCGTGGCGGACTCATCGACCACGAACTGAACGAACGAGCCGTCGCCGCCGGAGAACGTCGCCCCTGACACGGCAGAGAGGTTGTTGAGCGTGAGGACGTGCCCGTTGAGGTTCGCCGTGCCGGTGATTGTGGGCTTGACGGAAAGTCCGCGCCAGTCGCAGTCCGCCGCAAGCGTGCAGTCGCCGATCTCGAACGACTTACAGGCGAAAGAGGAACCAGCAGGGATCTGGAGGTTCACGTTGCTGCCCGCGATCTTCACGGCGTAGGCGTCGGTCGGCACCACCGATCCACCCGCAATGTCCTCCCAGTTGCCAGCCGTCGCGGGGTTACCGTCGTTCGCCGCGCCGGTCCACGTGGCGACCTGGTCGCCGTCATGCGCGAGAATGATCTTCTCATTAGCTTCCTTGATGATGCCGGTTGCGTACGCCTTCGATTCAAGAGGATCGCCGAGGAAATAAAGGACGGACTTCTTCGCAGCGGAGTTCGTGATGACGGTACCGATGTAGTCGTCCGCAAGGATGTCGTCGACCACGAGGGAATGCCCGTTCAAGTCGATTCTGGCTCCGCCTTGGAGCGCCACCTTGCCGAGAGCGGACCAATTGACATCGGCCGTGAGCGTGATTACGCTCGCGCCACTCCCCTTCGGAAACGTCGTATCGTCGGAAATGACGTACGTATTACCGTTGACGGTGATTGTAAACGGCACGTAGTCGTTTCCGAATTTGTATTCCATGCCCCATCCGCCGCTGGTGTCGCCAACAATAGTATTGAACTTATGCCAGCCCTCGGTCACTTCGCACGTCAGGCCGCTTATGCCAGGATTGTATGTCCAGTTGAAGAGAATCGGCCTGTCATCAATGTAGAAACCGAAATAGTCATCAACGTCCTGGTTAATCGTCCACGTTCCGGCCTGCGCGGCGTTGACGTAGAACCAGCCGTCGTGCCGCACCTGCTTGCCCTGATAGTTCAGCGCACTGGTAGCCCCGTTAACTTTAACAAGGTCGCTGAGACTACCCTCGCCGACTGCCGTGTATCTGTAGGCGGGGAAGATGACGTTGTTGCGGGAGTTGCCACACGTTCCATACTGCGTGGCCGGATGCGCCACGCCACCCTCCGCCCTCACGGCACCCCACGGAGCGGCGTAGCCGTCTGGAAGCGTCACGGAACCGATGCCGGAGGGGAACACGACGAGCGTCGCCTTATCCGGCACCGCGCTCGCCACGGATGCGCCGCTCTTGTCGGTGCAGGACCAGTTGGCGGCCGTGCCAAGTTCCGCCGCCGTGGGCGTCGCGCCGCCGTTCCACGTCGCGATCCTGTCGTAGGCCACCGGGCCCGCCACGAGCACGCAACCGGCAACGCTACTGACGGGGTAGTGGATTTCACCCGTCACATAGTCGTACAATCCCGCCACGCCGTCCTTCACGCACGGACGGAAGTTGCGGGCAAGCGTCCACGCCCCCGTGTCGCCTTCCCACAACTTGCAATAGTAGAGGCGCCCGGCGTGGGGCTGGTTAGCCGTGTCGCTCGACGCATCCTTGTAGTGCGAGGCGAAGAGATACAGCGTCGTCGCCGTGTCGAGCAAACCGTATGTAGCAGTGGCGTCCATCGTCGGGGTTATCTTGTCTCCTCTCGTGGTGGTCCATGTACATGACATCTTGCCGTCTGCAGGAACCACCACCTCGACGGTGCAGCCTACGCCATATCTCGTAATTGCGCCAAGGCTGTCCATCCGGTCACCATATTCCCAGCGTGCCTGCTCGCCCCAATGCATGGCGAGGTTGAAACGCTTTTGGTTGCCGCCCCAGGAGCCAAGCATGACCGGGTAGGTAACGCTTTGCACATGGATGTACTGCAACTCTGCCTTCACGCCGACCTTGCCTTGCACGCCCGTATCGACGTACAGGTTAGCCGAACTCGGCTGGACCCACTCCACGAAGTAGTCGACGGCGTCAGCAGACGACGACAGTGGCGCCGCCGCCGCGCAGATTGCCGCCGCGACAAGCGCGATGCGGTTGCGGACGCGACGAAACGCATCCACCCAAGTTGCCGCAACGAGCGGCAGCATCAGTTTGAGCATTGTCTTTTTCATCTTTGTTTTCTCCTTGGTTTGAAATTGTTACAACCTCTGCTTTCCATCACTGCTGGCATGGCTGTTACTTTTTAGAAACATTGTGATCCGCGTGTTGATTTCGTTGGCGTTGAGAACGGAGCCGTGTTTTTTTGAGCTGAGTGGCGGCCGTGGCCACCGCCTCTACCCATTCTCTTTCTTCACCCATGTCACGCTCTCCCTGCAACTGCTCAACCTGCACTTTCTTGAGTTTCAAAATCGGCGCAATCTCACAGAGCGGCAAGAATCCTATTTTCAATACTTTTCTGGCCATTAAGAAAAGTTGCGCGTCAATCACTTTTCGGTAATCCCTTAGGAATCCCTTAGGAATCCCTTACAATACCCTTTACAGTACGAATTCAACATCAGATTCTCTATGACTTCGCAATGAGGCTTGCCACTGTCTTCCTCCAACATCATCTTTACGTGATGCAAACTCTCTTTAAAACCCAGCGGCCGCAGTTTAGTGATTTCAGACATTATGTGCTTTTCTCTTTCCGTAAGAGGCCTGGACGGCAGGCTGTCGTCCTTGCGCACGTCCCTATCAGACGCCTTCCTACGGGCTAACCCATTCTTTTTGCTCATGATATCACTTCCCAATCTGAGAATTCCGATTCAAGCCACCGACGGCCGGAGCTTCTTGACCTGCGCGAGCGAAAGGCCGGTGTATCTTGCGACGTCCTTCAATGTAAGGATGCCGTCCTTCAGCATCCGCTTCGCCATCGCGATCATGGTCTTGCGCTCGCCCTCGACCTTACCCTCGGCCTTGATTCTTTCCATTGCTTCGCACATATAGTGCCTCCCTTCTTCTGAATTCTTGAATTGACTGACTTGCCTCTTGAGAATGTCGAAATACATTTCCGCCGCGTTGCTGCACAGGAAATCGTGCATCAACTTGCCGATGTCGGAGTCACTGCGCGTCGCACCGTTCACGTAGATGATGTGCGTACCGTCGTGAAGATCCAGCCCAGCCGCCTTGTCTATACGATCAAAGGCATATAAATCAAGGCCTTTCCCCATCACGTCGTTCTCGGTGATGAAGATGACGTAGGTATCGCGCAACTTGTCAAAATCCTCGCCCGACTTGAGCGCGTTCGCGTCCAACAGCGCGGAATTGTACCTCGCGCGCTTCGGCTCGGCTCCGTCTTTCGCGCGCTGTATCTCGATGTCGTATTCCTTGCCCTTGGAATCCCTTGCAAATATGTCAAAGCGGACACCGCGCCCCTGAAGGCTCTTGATCGGGTACTCGGTCTGCGACTTGACCACCTTCAAATCCTTCTTGCCGAGGATGATCTGCAGGATAAACTCGATGCACTCCGGCGCGTTCTCAAGGCATTTCGACATGAAGGTGTCGTCCATGAGCCGGAAGCGTTCTATCTCCGCAAGGTACTCCGGCTTCATGACGTACGCAGAGCGCCCCGCCCTCGCCTTGCCGAGGGCGGACGTTTTCCGCCTGCCGTCATGTCTTGCCTTCGTCATTCCTTTTTTCCTCACTTGTCGGTCTCGTGCGGATAGACGGTTGCGCCGTCCGCGCTCGTAAACCAGATGTTATGCTCTCCGTGGTTTATCAAAAATTCTTCTTCTCCTATCAGCTCCTAGAATTTTACCATATCTTTCGGCAGACGCCTACACAAAAAAACTTATAATATAAGAAACCCCACTTGTGAAAAACGAAACCCCCAGTAGCGAAAGCAAGAGTGATCGCAAATTCCACGCCGCGGCGTAGGCTAAAGCCCGAGAAGCGTTCGGAATGGAACAATCGCATCAAAGTAGCCTTGTGCCTCCACAATTGGCGCAAGAGAGCCCTCGTAGACGATTGCTGTCCGAATGGAACAGCCGCGTCTTTTCGGAATCTTCGCAACGCGGTCCTCCATTTCCCGTATGATCTCGCCGCCGATTTCACGCCTGCGCTTCGCCTCGACGACATAGATCGCCCGCTGGGTCTGGATGAGCAGATCAACCTGGACGCCATCGCCCGCCTTGCCCGACCTGCGATAGGGCGCACAGGAGATCACATGGGCGCCGCCGATTCCCAACGGGCCGATCAGCTGCGCGGCGTTGTTGACGACCAGGTTCTCAAATGCAAGCCCCAGCACCGATTCCCATCCCGCAAGCTCGTCCAGCGAACCGAATGCGAAAGCCCCCGCATCAATCGGCTTCCTGACTGGCTCGATGTACTTCAGGAAGAACCGCGTGTAGTTGTCCCGCAGTCGGTAGTGCTTCTCCCGCACGGCCTTGCCAGACGCAGGATTCATCCCCTCGTCTGAGGAAACCATCCCACATTCCTCCAGCTGTGACAGGACGTCGGAGATGTGCCCGTTCTTCTCCATTTCCAGAACAGACGCGATTTCGGAGACCGTCCGGGCGTCGTCCACCAGGGTCCGCAGGACGGAGGCGGTCAAGGACGGCAGCTTCGTGATGACATCAGTGAACATCTCCTCGAAGTCCTCGCGCAAGACGCTCTTCGGACGAAACGCCAGCCTCCGGATGTTTTCGTTTGCCGTCGCCCCCGGATCTATCTCCTCGAGATACCGCGGAATCCCGCCGGTGACGGACAGCACATCGACAATCTCCCGTCGGTCGATTCGCGATGCCGCCCGTCCCCAGAACTTGACGCATTCCGCCAAAGGCAGTTCCGGCACTACGATGTCAAGCGAGCGCCTTCCATAGAAAGACCCGTCCTGGATGATGTTTTCCAATATCCACGATGAAACGCTCCCGCAGACGACGAACACAAGCCTGGGGTGTTTCTTGAAATGACCATCCCAGGCGATCTTTAGCGTACTCGAGAACCGCAAGTCATAGTGGGCCATCCACGACACTTCATCCAGCAGCACCACCGTCCGCTCCGAATCGCGGATCGTCCCGTCAAGACGCAAGAAAGCATTCAGCCAATTCGACGGCGGAGAATCCTCGGCCCCAGTCGCCGCAGAAAGCTGTTCTGCGAAATTTGCAAGTTCGTCGGCGTTTGACATCTTCGCCTTCGGGCGCGCACCCTCGATTCGTATGAAGCGGGCACCGCTTCTCTCTGCAAACTTTTCAATCAGCGTGGACTTCCCAACCCGTCTGCGACCTCGACATGTGACGAACGAAGGCACTCGTTTCTTCCAGAGCGAACCTAAATCCGCCAAGATACTTTCTCTACCATAGAATGACTGCATGACTCGAACTCCTTATTTTACCGATTTCGGTTGTATTATATCACAAACCTTCTGTTAGGCGCAATATCAAAATGGCACCTAACATTCAAATCATCACTTTTGTGCCATTTTCCAAACACGAGAAAATTGGCACCTAAATGGAATCACCCTTTTTATATGCCATCGTTGGACAAAGGACAGACGACAGATGACAAAGGATGAAGGACTTTGGACTTTGGACCGGTAGGGTGGTCGCCGCCTGTTCGCTACACTTCTTCGCTCAACACGCACTCGCCACCGTGGAACACGAGGACGAGGCGGTGGAGCGCAACGGGAGGGGCCGCGCTTGTCGCGGCCACGTCATCGTGAAGCGGCGAGAGCGCCGCTTCCCCGAGCGTCGTCCCCTTCGGGGAAGCGACACTCTTGTCGCTTCCCGCTGCGGCGCCGATATGCCACTCGGCAATAAGCGCCGGGTCGGCGGAATACTGGTCGAGCTGGACGATGGCCTCGGCCTTGATCTTCTCAAGCTGCTCCGGCGTGGGCGCAGGATCGCCCGCCTTCACGTACTTCATCTCGATGAGCGCCGCGTGGGCGATCTCCGGCCAGCGTAGGAGCTGCGGCTCGAGCGCGATGTCGTAGAACCCTCCGCCAGCCTCGCGCTCGTGCTTCACGAAGTACGGCCCGCCGGCGGCGACGAGGAGCGCGACGAGCGTGGACTGTACCACCTTCTCGCCCTCCACCGCGTCGCGCACCGCGAAATTCTCCTTCACGATCTGCGAGAGGATGCCGACGAACCCCTGCCACTCGCCGCGCCGGGCGAAGACGACGAGCGCCTTGTTGATGTCGAATATGCGCCCGTCGATCCTGTAGATGTCGGAGTACGCATCCGGGATCATCTTCGCGGCAAGGTGCTTCAGCGTCTCGTTCGGGACGCCGAACTCGACCGTCTCGAAATCCTCGCCCGTGATCGTCGTGATGCCGAGCCAGTAGAGGAGGGACGTAAAGTTCTCCCTTTCAGACATCTCATGCGCCTGGAAGGATTCCACCAACGGCTCGGAGAGACGTCCGCCCGCGACGAGGTTCTCAAGAACGTGGAAGTTGCCGTTCAGCCGCCTGTCAAGCGTAACGAGATGCCGTATCTTCGCGTAGTCCGTGCGCAGGTTTGAGTCGATGAGGGTCTTCGGGAACTGCTTCGTACGCCAGAGGTGGCTAAAGAACGCAAGGACGATCGTCGTGTTTGCCACCGACGGCGCGGACGCGCTACCGAATCTGTAGTTGTCGTACCACCTGATCGCGGTGTCGTATGCCCTCTCCGCGTCGAAGCCGCAGTGCGCGGCATAGTAGTCCGTAATGGCGCGGAGGTCGTCATGGCGGAAGCCCGTGAAATCCGCAAACACTGGGTCGAGCGAGATGTTCGTGCCGATGTTGAAGCCGCTCGTCACGTCATCCATCGTCACGGGCGAGACGCCCGTGATGAAAAGCCGCTTGAGCGGCGCGTCGAGGGATGTCGTAAGCGACTTGACGATCGTGAAGAACTGCTTGAAGAAGCCTCCGCCGTGGCACAGCAGTTCGTATGCCGCCTGTCCGCTCTCGGCCAGAATCGTGTTCGTGAAGTTGTCGTACTCGTCGATGATGACGTAGATGGAATTCTCCGTCCCCTTCATCTCGTCGAAGAGCACGTTCATTTTGTCCGTGGAATTCCGGGCAGCGAGTATCCGGGATGCGGACGCTTCGCCGATGCGGCCGGCATACTTCCTTGCAAATGCGTCGATCCGCCCGCACACGTGCGTACTGAAGCTTTGCTGTGCCGTCTCGGGCGACTTCTCCACGGCCGAAAAGTCGAAGGAGAGGACAAGATAGCTGTTGCGCTCCTCCGTCGGGTCGCCTCCAATGTCCGTCCCACTGAAAAGCGAATCAAATCGCTCCGCGCAGGCGACGTCGTAGTACGCCTCGAGGATCGCCGTCAGAAGCGACTTCCCGAACCTGCGCGGACGCAGGAACACCGCGTAGGCGGTCTGTTCGAGGTCGCGTATTTTCGCTGTGCGATCAACAAACCACCCGTTCTTCTTGCGAATCATGGCGTAATCCGCCACGCCGTACATTATGGGCCTTGTCTCTTCCACGGCGCATATTATACCAAAAATCCCCGCCTCTGTGCGAAACCTCTTTATGGCAAAGTCCTAAGTCCAAAGTCCTCAAAGGACAGACGACAAAAGACAAAGGTTGGAGGACTTTGGACTTTGGACCGGTAGGGCGGTCGCCCCGCGACCGCCGACAACGGGCAAGATGCCCGTTGTCCCAGTTGCGGGCGAGACGCCCGCCACCCCGACATCGGGCGAGACGCCCGCCACCCCGACATCGGGCGAGACGCCCGCCACCCCGATATTGGGCACTCGCCGAGCGGACCGCGTGGTAGACGCTTTATCTCAAAAAGATCGAGAAGCCGACTTTCTGGATCTTCGCGCCGCTGGAAGAGACGACAATTCTCCATCCCGTGGGCAGGTTCGTAGCCTCGGGTTTGCCGAGGATGCTGAGCGTTGCGCTCGGCGCGGCCTTGATGAAGAAGAATCCGGTCGTCAGGTTCTCGGGATCGACGAGCTCCACCTTCGCGTTCGTGAGGTCGATCGTGCCGGAGGCCGTCAGAGTCTCGCCGCACGTCACGAGCATCTTGTCCGAAACGACGAGCGTGCCGCCCGCGACCGTGCCGCTGCCCTTCACGACCGGCTGCGTGAGCGTGTTGCCTGTGCCGATGCTCAGCGTCGCGCCGGTTTCAAGTGTGAGCGTACGAGCAGCAGGAGACGCGGCCACAATCTCCGCGAGGTCCGTCGCCGTCGCGTCCGGCCCCTTCTGCGCACTGAGCGCAATCGCCTCGTCGCTCAATGCGCCGTTCCAGATGCGGACCTCGTCGTAGCTCGCGTTGGCATCGCTGTCGCCGCTGTATTTCGACACGCCC
>CADCOC010000156.1 GCA_902802945.1 uncultured bacterium
GTCGCCGGGCGTCTTGCGGAGCACCCAGTTCATGTCGTAGCCGGCGCCGTACTTGAGCTGGTCGTAGTCCCAGTCGTGCATGTCGCCGATCGCGTGCGTGGTGCGGAAGTCGAACGGCGTGCCGGTGACGTCGCGGAACTCGCCGGTGGGGATCATGGCGGGGCCGTAGGCGGTGATCACGTCTGCGTTCACGTAGAGCTGGTGTCCCATCACCGTGGTGCCGGCGTCGACGCCATCGAGGTTCCAATAGGCGTGGTCGGTGAGGGAGATTGGCGTCGCCTGGTCGGACGTCGCCTTCCAGCCGATGTGCCACACGTTGTTGTTGTCAAAGATGAGCGTGGCACGAACTGTCACGTTGCCGGGGTAGCCGCCCTCGCCGTCAGGAGAGGTGATTTCCAGAACGAGGCCCACCTTGTCCTCGTCGTGGATTTCCTCGATGACGGTCCAGTTGCGGAGCGCGAAGCCGCGGAGACCGCCGTGCAGCGCGCAGGGGATGCCGGCCGGCTCGTTGTTGAGCTCGAGCGTGTACTCCTTGCCGTTGAGCGTGAACTTGCCCGCGCCGATGCGGTTGCCATAGCGGCCAACGAGCGCGCCGTAGTAGGTGCCGCCGTTCTCGGCCACGTACTCATCGAGCGTCGGCCAGCCGAGCGTGACGTTCTCGAAGTGCCCGTTGCGGTCGGGAACGATCGCCTTGACGAGGCGTCCGCCGAAGTTGGTGAACTGGAGTTCAAGGCCGTTCGCGTTCACGAGGCGCCACAGACGCACCTCTTCGCCGTCAAACGAGCCCCAGGGCATTGATTCGATCGAGTTCTTCATTTTGCTGTTCCTTTTTGGGTGCTTGAAAAATTACGATAAGATTATAGCACATCTGCGCCGAATTGTGGTAAAATATACGGCGTTTTCCACGAGCCCCTGTAGCTCATCTGGACAGAGCAGCTGCCTTCTAAGCAGCGGGTAGCAGGTTCGAGTCCTGTCAGGGGCGCCAGAGGACCCGTAGCTCAGTTGGTCAGAGCTGGCGACTCATAATCGCTAGGTCGTGGGTTCAAGTCCCGCCGGGTCCACCAATCACAAAGCCACCAGTAGCCGCGCTTGTCGCGGCCTCGTTTTGCTTGCCTCATATCTTCGCCACGATGTCGGGAATGTTGGACTTGTCCATTGACGAGAAGGCGAAGCACTTCTTACCGAGGTGGTTCAGCGACGCGCCCACGTGGATGAGCATCGTCTCGTCTATGATGAGGAAGCGGTCGTGGAACTTGTCAGAAGTCCTAACCGTCAGCGAGTTTCCGTACTGCGCGTTGAACCTCGACACGTCGACGGCGTGGAGCAGCTTGTTTAGGGAGTTCTTCACCACGAGAAGCTGCACGCCCTGCCGCTTCTGCGCGACGAGCGGTAACACCGAGTCGGCAAAATACGGGTCAATGATGATCAGTTCTGTCCGGGCCATGCGCACGAACTTCTTCATCTGCTCGAATGCATCGTAAATCTGCCCGTCGTAGAACACCTTCTGCGGCGGAAAGCTCTTGTCCTGCATCGCGTCCAGTATCAACTTGAAACGCTCTTCGTTGTGAACTTGATTGGCGTCGTTTTTCGCCTGATCGGTAATTTGCCGCCGTTCGACGACATCGAGGCGCATCAACATAGGCGCGAAAGATGCAATGGCCTTGCGCATTGCAACAAACGCATCCATTATTCTAATACTGACGAGCACGGCTGTTTCGCTGCGCAAGACGCTTGAAAGCATTGCAACACCCTGTTCGGTAAATGCGTAAGGACGCGCCCTTGAGCCACCCCAACTTGAAATCACAGAATGTGATTTCAAGATTGTAGCCGACTCAGGCATCATACCTGAACTTGAAATCACAGACTGTGATTTCAAGACATTTGATTCAGTCTTATCCAACTGAAACATGAATCGCTCTGGGAATCGGTTCATATTGCGTTTCACCGCCTGATTCAATGCGCCTGTGGTCACTCCGTAGAGCTCCGCAAGGTCGCGGTCAAGCATTACCTGGACGCCGCGAACCGTAAGGATTCGCGACCGTATGGCGTCAACGCCCATTGGCTCGATGGCCGATCCTGCGGACGACGGCACCGCACGAGTGGAAACGACCGGCACCGCCGAGGTCTCGGCCGTACCGACATCACGATCTGTCTTTTTCTTCACTACATTGTTCGCTTTCCGTCCTGACGCGCAAGATTATACCAAAACGCGGTCCGGAAGTTGCGACATAACGGTATGCAAGTTGTCTATTTTCTGTCTAATTTTTGTATCAGAATTTTCTCGAAACCAATACAACGAACCCATTGCGGGCGAACGTCCCCGCGAGCAGCAGCGTCCGCGCTTGTCGCGGCCATTCGGGGAAGCGGCGCTCTCGCCGCTTCGCCCGGTAGGGCGCGCGCCCCGCGCGCGCCGCTACGGCACCTCCACCACCACCTTAAAGAACCGCATGGTGGGGCGAGCCGTCCCCGGCGAGCCGCCCTCCTCCGGCACATCCGCCCACGGCCCCTCCAGCATCTCCGCACCCTTCAACACGGCCCGTATCTCCGCGCCCGTCCAGCGGTTCACCTTCGGCTCGCTCATTGCTACTCCTCTTGGCAATCCGTGTCAAATACCGCTTCTTGTTCCACCCACATCTCTTTGTTCGCCCAAGATTTAGGCACAAATCGCCCCAAGACGACATGCCATATCTGGCCTTCTGGTATCTCGCAAGGCGGAACCCCGTCAACTACCCAAGTACTTGATAAGTTGATATAGTAGGACGAGTCCAAAGATTACGCCTACACACCCTCCCAAGGCGTCAAAGCATCCGCTAATGTCATTTTCTATACTGGTTTGAGAACTCCTCTGACCATTCCGCCCTCTTTTGCGCGATGGCATTGCTTCGGGGGTGGAATCGCCCGCCCAATCGTCTTCGTACTCTTCTTCGCCAACTTCGTCACTGTAGTTGTCGTCGTCGTTATTGTCGGCGTCATCGTCGTCGTATGGAGAGGAATCGTACTTGTGGCGCTGGTCGCGGTCGAGCAGGTGGAACGCCCCGTAGTCGCGGCCACGTCCCTCGCTCAGGACGTCGGCCCGTGTAAGCCCCATTTGCCGTCTTGGGCCTGACGCCGGAGAGCAAAAGCCCGTGCCAAACTCCTGCCCGACCTCATGCATCCGATTGTCCACCACCATGCCGCTGCCGGTGATGCGTCCATGCGGGATGTTGCAGTTGTCGTATATTCTGCTGCCCTTGACATAGCCCATGAGCCTATGGCGTTCGTCGTAGATGCGCCCGTCATCGTCCATGCGGCCCTTGAACTGGCCGTTACTCCCGTAAAAGTTCTTTTCAGCCATGGCGCCTCCCTTTCATTCCACAAAGCGAAAACAGGTCAAACCTGTTTTCTCATGGTTCACCCAATCCTCTTCCCAAGGTGTATCGCAATCGTCGTGGGCCAGAAGTCTTCCGGCACGTTGAACGGATCGCACTCGTTGCCCTCGTTATCGAGAAACACGACCTTCTCCACTTCCCAACGCATCTGCGGGGCGTTCTTCACGTAGCCGCGATTGAAGCGGATGGTCTTGAACTTGAACTTCATGCGATTCCTCCGAAATCCTCATAGCAACGACGCCATGTACAGCGGCAGATAGGTTATGCCGTCCTTCTCCGCCACGTCCTTCGCGTGCAGAACGAGAGGCGACGAGAGATTGCGCTTGTACTTGGACAGAAACTTGTCAAGAGATGCATGGTTGTAGCGCTTCGAGGTCTTAACCTCTATGGGGCGTATGTTGTGGCTCCGCCCGATAGATGCCGTGGGGATCAGGAAGTCTATCTCCATCCTGTCCGACCGGTCAGATTCAGATGACGTAGAGAAGAAGTACAGCTCATACCCGGACGTCGCGAGCATCTGGGCCACGACGTTTTCAACCAGCATCCCCTTATTCAACTCAAGGGAGTCGAAGAGCAGCCTCTTGTGTATCTGCTCGGCAAGAACCTGTCTTTCGCTGAACGCGAGCGATATCAGAAGCCCCGTGTCCGCCGCATAGCATTTAAGCGTTGAGTTGTCGGCGTTGATGCCAAGCCCGATGTTCGGATCTGTCGAGCGGTAGCAGACATTCACCACCATCGCCTCCTTCAGCCACAGGAATGCGTCTTCGTATTCCCGCATTCGCGCGTTTGCCCCGAGGGAAGAAAGGCGGAACTTCTTTTCGTGCCGCGAAAGCTGCGCCGCAAGGGAATCGAACACCTGTTCCGTCTTCAGCGCATACCGGCCGGCATGCTTGCGGATGTCTTCGCGGTAGAGCTTGAGAATCCGCCTCTTGACGGCATCGACCTTTCCCAAATCCGCCGACTTGACGAACTCCGCGACCGCCTGCGGCATGCCGCCTACGATCATGTACTCGCGAAAGGCATCCATGGCCTTGCGGTGCAAGAGCTGTCCCAACGGCTCCCGCTTGGCGTAGTGGTCGCGGAGAAAGTCCATCGTCGTGTCGTCATCCCTCGCCCACAGGAATTCCTCGAAGTCCATCGGATGCATCTTCACCCGGATCTCTTCGGACGGAATGACAATGTCCTGGACATTCTCGTCTATCGAAACAAGAGATCCTGTCTCAAGGTAGTCGTAGCGTCCGTCCGCAACAAGGTGCTTGATCGACTCGCGGGCCTTTGGGCATTGCTGGACCTCGTCAAAGATGAAAAGCGACTCCCGCTTGTACAACCTAACCCCGAAATACTCGGAGAGTTTCAGGAACAGCGTGTCGAGCTTGTCCTGATACCGCTCGAAAAGCCCCTTCACCTCCTTCGGCGCCTTGGCGAAGTCGATCATCACGTATGATCGGTACTCGTTCTTGGCAAACTCTTCCGCGATGTAGCTCTTGCCGACACGGCGCGCACCGTCTATCAGAAGCGCCGCACCTGGCGCTTCGTTTCGCTTCCACTCGACCAACCTATCGTAAATCTTGCGTTTCATGGCATTTTTCCTCCTTGAAGAACGGAGGAAATTATACCAAACCCTTCACCCGGACGCAAGCGAATCATCACGTTTCGGCGGGTTACGAAATGCCGTTTCATCACGTTTCGGCGGGTTATGAAATGACGTTTCATCACGTTTCGGCGGGTTACGAAATATCGTTTCACCACGTTCCCTCCAGCCTCTCCGCCCCCTTCAACACGGCCTGTATCTCCGCACCCGTCCAGCAGTTCACCTTTGGCTCCCACACCACCTTCGGCTTCCCATCCACAAGCTCAATTTGCATGTAGTTGTCCACCACCATGCCGCTGCCGGTGATCAGCCATGACTCATCCTTTCAGGCATCCCACTCGGTTGTCGTGAACAGCCTCTTGACCGATCAACTCTGATGTCTTGACGTTTCTCTGTCACACAATCCTCTTGCCAAGGTGGATGAAGATGCCGTCGTCGCCGCCATCCTCCACTTCCACAACCTCCCAGATCATCTGCCTGTCCGTGTAGCCGCACTGCAGCTTCACCGCCGCCGGATGGTGGTCAACAAACCACTTCCTGTATCTCGAACACTGCTTGCGATGTTCCACGTCTTTCGCCCCGCACTCGATTTCCTCATACCAGAACTTTTGCATCGTGAGAAACGGGATGTTGCCGCTCGGCAACGCGGACGGCACGTTCTTTATCCCGCTCGCCCACAGTTCGGACGGCGTGCCGCCGTCGTCGGATTGCGGCGCGCTCGGCGAGCGCGCCCTACCATCGTTCGAATCCGGCGCGCACGGGGTGCGCGCCCTACCATCGTCGCTACCCGTCAATCCACACTTGACCACGCACGAAACAACCTTCGCGCCATCACCCGCCGCCTCGAGATCGACAATGGCCTTGATCTCGCCATCAGACAATCCCCCGACGCAGACCGTCGTGCAACACCGCGTGCCGTTGGCAAGTTAGGCACGCACAATCACATTCATGCCATCCTCGTATGGCCACACGCGCGCGGGGCGCGCGCCCTACCATCGTTCGGTAGGGCGGTCGCCCCGCGACCGCCGTTATCCGAAACAAACGCCGTTCCGTCTTCAAGGCAATGCAAAAACATCGCCGCGCCGCCGTTTCCCCGCGTGATCACTTTCCAGCCTCCTTTGTCTTCGTCATCGTGAATTTCTGCACCGCCACGTCAAACTCCATCGCCTCGTCGATCTGGCTTTCCTTGATGAATACATACCGCCATTCCTTGCGCCCCGCCCCGCGTTCCGCCTCCGAGACGACGCGGCACCATTCAATCGCCGCATCCGCCTTGTCGATCACGTCGGCGTCCTCCACCGAGTTGTCCGCCTTGACCTCGCAAATGTACTTGCCGGCCGTCGTCTCCACGACGAAATCGGGAAAGTAGTTCTCGCCGTTTCCGCGCCGAATCGAAAAGCCGCTATACTGCGGCCTGAACCACGCCACCACTTTCTCGCCGCGATCCACGATGACTGCAAACATTCGTTCCGGCTCGCTTTCAAACTTCTGCTTCTCGTAGAGGCACTTCTTGAACCCCGTGAACACCATCGACTTGATTTTCCCCCGTTCGCCCTTGAGCGGCGCCGCAAAATCGCGGAACTGGTCAGTCTCGCCGATGAGCGCGCTGGAAAGCCCGAGCGGATGGCATCCCGGCGTCACCTTAAACGCATAGCCGCCGCCCTCGTAATGCGCGTGTTTCAGCAACTGGTCGCGTATGGCGACGGCGATCCTGTCCATGTTGTTGCGCATGATGTTCGCCGCATCGTCTTTCGTATGCCGCCTTTCAAGTGATTCCACCGCCTCCTGCGCGAGTTTGGCGACAAGCCCCGAATTGCCGTCGTAGTCGATCGCGTCCATCTTCCGCAGTTTTCCAATCAGCGTTGTGAGATGGTTCGCCGCCGCATCGCCTTCCCCGCCGGTCTCGAATATCTTTACGCCATCGCCCGTGCGGATTGTCGTCACCTTGAGCTTGTCGTCAATTGGGTTGAGTGCCTTCAGTTCCTCTTCGTCCAGATCGAAATCGTCGAACGACTGCACAACGGCATCTTTCGGTTCACGGAAAACCTTGGGGATGAAAATGGTCATTGACGCGACGACCTGGCATGCCTTCTCCAGCATGGATTTGTCAGGGGCTTCGCCCGTCGCCTCTTTGACCTGCTTCACCGCTTCGTCGACGACCGCCTTGAACGTCGCCTCGTCCGTGAGGTCGCAGGCCGAGAGGCGTCCAGCCCGGTCATCGACTGTCTCCTGTATCGCCTCCAACGCCGCACCGAACGCCGGGGTGAGGTCTTCCACTCCAATCCCGGCCGATGTAGGGATATACGGCGCGCTCGGGGTGCGCGCCCTACCATCGTTCGGTAGGGCGGTCGCCCCGCGACCGCCGCCCTTCGCCACTGCGGCAAGCTGCCTGCTCGCCGGCGCGATGGACTCGACGCGCTTCTTCTCGTCGTTTCCGTCCTCGCCGAGGATGTAGCTCTTGAACATCAGCATCTTTTTGTCTTTCGCCTTGGCGATGATCTCGGCGTAGTGGTCGTGCGAGACGACCGCCAGCGTATCGACCGCCTCGTCGCCCGTACGTTCGCCGTACGGCAGACGCAGCCCGCGTCCGATGGACTGCTCGACGAGATTCACCGAATTCGCCGCCCGAAGCGGCACGATGGTGTAGAGGTTCGTTACATCCCATCCTTCGCTCAGCTTGTTCACGTGGATCACGATCTCGACCGGATTTCCCGGCTTCTCGATCTCCAGCAACTGCCCCACCATCTTTTCCTCTTCCGCCGCGCCCATGCCGGAATACACCTTCACGATCTTCCCCTTGTACGCGCCCTTGCGGAAGGCGTCGCTCTCCATGTATGCCTGAAGCTCGTCGGCGTGTGCCCTGTCAGCCGCCACCACGAGCATGAACGGCTTGACGACCGGCTTGCTGTGGTTCTGCGCCCAGTTCGCGAGCGCCGCCTTGGTGTTTTCGTGGATGAGCGCGCCGTCGTTCAGCTTCAGCCGTTCCAGCTCAGGCGAGTCCTTCACGTGCTCTGTGATGTTGAAGCCCTTGCGCGTGGCAATCGCCGGCTCCTTCACGAAACCATCCATCATCGCCTCTGCAAGAGTATATTCGTAGGCGATGTTGTTGAAGGGAATTTCCCGCTGCCCCCTTATCTCCCTCGGCGTGGCCGTGAGTTCAATGCCGAGGACGGGCTTCAGCTCGTTGATCGCCGCCGCGCCCGCGTCGGCGCGGTAGCGGTGCGCCTCGTCCATCAACACCACCAGATCGTCGCGGCTCGCGAGATAGTTGAAGTAGCTCTCGCCGATGCTCTCGATCAGACGCCGAATCCGCGCCACTTTCGCCTTTTCGTCCTTTGCGTCGAAATGCCCCTTGTCCTTCGCCGTCAGCTTCGCGATGTTGAAGATGTTGATGACCACGCTCTTGAAGAGGTCTGTTTCCTGCACGCCTTTGCCGGATTGGTAGGTCTCGCCCGTGATGATTATCGGCGGGTTGCCGGCAAACGCGCCGATGCCGGAAAACACATACTTCGGCGAGCCGGGCGTGAAGTCGGTGATCAGCTTCTCGTAGATCGTGAGGTTCGGCGCGATCACCACGAAGTTCTTGATGCCGTGCGCCTCGTGGAGATAGGCGATGAACGCGCCCATGAGGCGCGTTTTGCCCACGCCCGTGGCCAGCGCGAAGCAGAGCGAGCAGAAGTCGCGGTCGAAGCTTTTCACGCTCGGGCAGATTTTCCGCACCGCCTCGAGCTGCGCCGCCAAATCTGGCAGGGTGCGCGCGCCGAGCGCGCCGCCGCGCTTTTGCTCGCCGATACTATCGGCGAGAACAGAACTCGACACCTTCGCGAGGATTTCAAGTGAATCAGCCTGCGGCTTGCGGAGGCTCAGCGCCTGGCGGATATCATTTTCAATTTGCTCGTTATCGGTCATTGCTCAGCCCTCTCCGAAAAGATCATCCTGCACAAGCGTTCCTTGCGCCATCGGCAGGTTCGCCACGTTGAGGCTGTAGTCATCATGCCCCCATTCGCATTTCTTCAACACCGCCTCGGGAATCTTCTTGAGCCTCACATTGCCCGGTAGGGCGCGATCACCGAGCGCGCCGCCTCCCCCGCCGCAACCTCCTACCTCAAACCCCTTGCAGCAGATGAGCAACGACCGCTTCGCGCCCACCTGCTCGCTGATGTCGCTCAGCTCGGCCTTGCGGATGAAGTTGGTGGTCACGTAGATGAAAGACCGCTCCGTCGAGTGCCCGTGGATGAAGTACTCGGTATCGCTCGGGGCGTAGATATAGCCCTCAAGCTTGCACACCGCCTCGGCGAGCATCGCGGGATTGTACTTCGTGTTGATTACCTCCTGCCCCCATTGATCTTTCGTGATGAGCGTGGGCGCAAGCTCGAAGAAACGATAGCCTCCGCCGCCCGTCCAGCCAACCGCCTTCGTGACGCCGCCCGCATCCGTGCCGTCGATTACCTTGTCGAGCCGCACCTTGCAGTGCGTGTAGCAGTGGTCGCCAAGCTCCACGCCAATCCACCGCCGCCCCATCTTGTGCGCCACCGCCGCCGTCGTGCCGGAGCCAAGGAACGAATCAAGCACCAAGTCGCCGGGGTTGGAGGCAAGGGTCAAGATGCGTTGGATTAGGCGCTCAGGTTTAGGAGTGGCAAATACATGTTCTTGATTGAAAACCCGTACTTCTCTTTTAGCATCTTGATTGTCACCAACCTCATCTCTTCCCCAAATAGACATTGCACTTGTACCCTGTTTTACTTCAGATAAGTATCTCTTTAATTGTGGTGCGCCTGTCCCGTCTTTACCAAAGAAGACTTTTCCGTCAGCAATCGCCTGCATCATTTTAGCTTCTGGATAATACCAACATCTTCCTTTAGGCGGAAGATAAGTTTTCCCGTTGGGAGCATGTAACTCGTAAATGTTTTCGCAAACTCCGGTTCTGGCATATTGCGCTCCTCTCTGTCCGCCCGACAAGCTGATTGTTGCATTATCTGAACGCCATAATCCTTTGGGGTCGTTATCTGGATTCTTGTATTTTGCGTCCATTGATTCACTTCGTGGAAGAAGATTAGGTCGCCATGTTTCCTTTGATTTTGCATACACTAGAATGAAATCGTGGCAATCAGTAAACCACTGGGCATTACCTTGAGGTGAATACTTCTTCTCCCAAATTACAGAACATACAAAATTCTCCCTTCCAAATATCTCATCGCAAAGCACTTTGAGATAATGCCCCTCATCATCATCAATATTGATCCAGAGGCTTCCGTTCTTATCGAGAAGATTATAGAGCATCGCAATCCGCTCTCTCATCAACCCCAGCCAAATGGAATGTTCAAGGCCGTCGTCATAATGCTCAAAGGCGTTGCCGGTGTTATAAGGGGGGTCAATATATACACACCGAATTTTGCCTGTGAATTGCTGCTCCAGCGCCTTGAGGGCGAGGAGGTTGTCGCCGTGGATGAGCATGTTGTCGAAAATATCCTTGCCATCGCGGCGGCGAACGGCGGCGTGGTGCGATTTCGCCGCATCCTCCACCAGCACGCGCGGCTCAAGGCGCGGGCGCTTCTCCTTGCCGATCCAGGTGAGTTCAAGCTTTTGCTTCTGTTGCTGCATGGTCAATTCCTTGCCTATAACTTCCTAATGATTTCTTGTATTTGCTTTCGCTGCTTGGAGTTTTGGAGTTTAGGAGATTTGGAGATTTCTTGAAATATTCTCCCTGTCTCCGAAACTCCTAATCTCCCAGTAGCGAAAGCAATCATAAAAATTGCCAAGTGACCGGGCGGCCGCAGGTTTTCACGATGTGGTTCTCCGCCATCACCGGAGGCGAAATCAGTTTGTTGAACCGCGACTGGTGGTTTGAGTTGTCTGCGCTGAAGAGCGCCGCGAGTTTCTCATCGGATGCAAGCGTTTCCTTGAAGATGTCGGCCATCTTGTGTTCCCTGCCGTCCTTCTGGATCATCGCAACGGCGGCGGCAACCAATGCCGCATCCAACCGTGATTCCACCGCACTCGGCGAGTGCGCCAGATCACGGCCGCCCCATCCAAGCCGCATGTACGCCTCGCGCCTCGGCACCGGCTCGTAGTTGCGGCCTTTGGGAATCTTCGCGATGTTGGCGTTGAAGAAACTCTCCGTGCATCCTGCGCCGAACTTCGTCATGATGGTGCTGCGGAGCATCGCCGTGGGCATCGGGAAGTCGTATGCATCCAGCACCTCCTCCACGGCCTCGTAGAACTTGGCGCGCGTAGGCGGTTGCGGCTTCGCCTGCAAGCCCACGCTGTAGGCGATGAAACGCTCCGGCTCATGCTTCGGCCAATGGAAGGTTATGGCCGCGAGCGGCGGCAGCCCATCGACCGGAGGCTTGATGAAGTAGAATTGGAGGATCGGCGTGAAATCCTTCGCCGTGTCGAATACCTTCGCCATGTAGGCGGAATTGGCGCGGGTGTTGTAGCCGCCATATTCCTTGCCTTTGAAAAGGCTTCTGAATTCTCCGGGTAGTTTCTCGGAGTATGGTGGATTGTCTTTGGCCTTCATAAACGCCCCGAAGCGCTCCGTTAGGTTGGCGGTGATCTCGCTTTTATCGCTCGGATACGGCGCAAGTTCTTTCTCCACGCCCTTGGGCAGTGTCGGCCCCTGGCTGATGAGGTTGGGTATGATGTATTCGGAAAGCAGCTCCCTGAAGAAATGGTAGTCGGTTTCGTTGATCGCCTTGGCGGGGGTGTCGGAGTAGAAGGCGATGTACCGACGCGGGGTGACGTAGTGCGCCACGCCGTTGACAATGCTTGCCGGATTCGGCGCGCCAAGATCGTACGCCGTGCCGTTGACCTTGAACGGCGACTTGCCCGTCTCGTCCTTGTCGTTTGCTATCACGACCTTCCAGTTGACGCTCTTGCTGTTCTCGATCTCCTTCACGAGCCCGCGCAACGCCAGCTGCGAAGCCTCGGGCGAGAGGCTTGCAGCATCCTCGAGGAAACTCACCATAACGCCTTTCGGCACGTTGCGCCAGAGGGTGAATTTCCCGTAGTCTTCGGTACACTTTGCTTCGCGGTCCTTCTGCTCGTCGGGCGAGAGAGCGTAGTCTTTCTGGAGGAGCGCGAGGAATTTCATGATGCGCTTGTTGACGGCGTAGACCTCCTTCGGCACCACGGAAAGGTAGCCGATGCCACCGGACGTGCCGATGCCGGTGCCGCGTTTGCGCTTCGCCTTGTCACGTCCGGTGAGGCGGCGTCCGCAGTAATAGACGAGCAGGTAGTGATCCTGGTCGCTTGGCGAGTAGCCCTGCTCGAAGTTCTCCTTGATGCTCGCGTGCATCTTGTCCTCGATCACGGCGACGTCCTTCATCGCCGCCACCGATTCGGGCGTCATCCACACGCGCGGCAGCAGTTCGTAGCCCATGCGATAGCCGAACCAGCGCCCCATCTGCGTCATAGTATCGACGGCGACCGTTCTCCTCACGCGGTCGAAGTAGCTGGCGACAAGTCCAACCAGCGTGAGTCCGCGTGAGATCGTGTTGCCGCCGCAGATGAACCAGAGGTGGTCTTCGGCGAGCGGCGTTACGTCTTTTCCCTTCGCCTGCGTGTAGAACGCCTGGTTCTTCTTGTTGGAGTTGTTGATGATGATGACGTGGCGGTTGGCCGAATTGAAGAAATACGGAAGGTAATCCTTGATGTCATCCCATGACGGAGTCGGTTCGATCTTTCCGTAACTGCCCGGCGCATCAAATCCATCCTTGTTGAAAAGGGCGTTGAACTTCTCCACGTCAAAACGGGAGGTCTCCTTCTCCCACAGTTCCTTGCATTCGGCGATGAAAGCGTCTTTGCGTGCGCTCTCCTTGAAAATGTAGTCGAGGTAATCTTCGAGGATTCTCGCCGTCTTCGTGTGGACGGTCGTATTTTGGTGGATGTTGAAAAGCATCGTCGTCCAGCGGAGGTCGATCTCATTCAGCTTATCTGCAAGTTCATTCGCATCCGCGATTTTCTCCTTCATGGCCGGGACGTCGACCGTGAGACGGTGCCAGCGGCGGGCGGCGGCGCAGCAGAACGACCACGCAATCGCATCCTTCAATGACTGCCACACGATCTTCCTGTGGCCGTCAAATGTGCATGTCAGATTGTTCCCCACTTCCACGGTGTGGGCGTTCTTGGCCTTTTGGGATTTGCAACCCTTTCCCTTCGCATCTTGCGCGTTGGCTGCCTTGGGGTTTGTTTTCCCGCTGGTGCTGACCAGCGGGTCGATTATCATGTCTTTTTCGTCATTGGGGGATTTTTCGTCGTCGGGAATGGCGCGGATGATGTCCATCCGCGCCGTGGCGTCCCTGAGGTTGCGTCCGTAGATTTCATCGAGGCCGAAGTACTTGGACGACTTGTCGATGGTGGCGATGAAGTCGGCGTAAAGATCGGTCTGGTCGGGCCGTTCGTTGAGGATGCAGGCGTAGGGCGTGGCCGTGTAGGCGATGTAGGCGCACCGTGCGAAGGGATAGGTGTAGGGGGCGTCCTTGTTCGGCCTGTCGACGATCGAGATGATGGCCTTGTTGATGGAGCTTCTGTCCTTGGCGATCTTGAATGCGGCCGTCAGCACCTTGATGAAATCGGACGCCCTGCGGCACGGCTCGTAGTTCTTGCCGCTGAAGAAGCTGTGCGCCTTGAGGTACAGCGGCTCGCAGGTGAAGTCGGTTTGCCAGGAGCCGTCGGCGGAAGCGGACTCAGCGGCGGTCAGGTCAAGGCCAAGCAGATTGCGGAAGCTGAAATCGCCGTTGTCGCCGTGCAGGATTTTCTGTTTCTTGACCGTCGCGGAGCCCGGTCCGCCAAGATAATCCCTGAGCGCACGGAACGTCTTGGCCTTCTCGGTGTTTTCGGCATCGTCCGGAGGTTCGATCTTGAGAAGGCCTTCCAGCCAGTCGGCAAGGTCGTTGTAGTCATCCGCATCACATTCCCGCATGGCGGTTGCCACATCCTCAACGATATCCTTCGGATCCTCCGCCGTGGCGTCCTTGCCGGCGTTGGAGTTGGGCGTGGCGTTGTCGGCCTCGTCGTCGATCAAGAGCACGCGCATGTACGGCGCATACTGCTTGTTGTCGTCCAGCCATTTGGTAATGCGGGCGAGAGACGCCTTTTCCTTCATGGCGACGCCCCAGAAAAAGAAGGGATATGGCCCTTTCAGAACCTTTGCATTCTCATTGAACGCGTCATCAAGCAAATTGGCCTCTTGGGTGGAATCCGAAAACAAGTGCGCCTGAAACTGGAGACAGCCTAACGGCATAGTCCCAATTTCAGGCGCGA
>CADCOC010000157.1:0-1164 GCA_902802945.1 uncultured bacterium
CTGCTTGCCGTTTATAAGGTTCATGCCTATTGTGGCGCCAAAGCTGGGGCCCCAGTTAAGGCGGTCGGTGTAAGTGCTGTTGCCGTAAAGGTTTTGGGTTATGCCGTATGATGCGTTAAGACGCAGGTAGGGGTAGTTGCGTGACTGAACAGTCTTGCGGTCCATCCTGGCAACTGAACGGTTGCTCTCGGCACGCAGCAGCGATGCATTAACCTTCATCATGTCATCATAAAGAGACTGGAAGTCAAGCCCTGTAAGCAGGGTGATGGCGGTATCGGCTGCCACGTGAACGGTCTTGAGGTCCTGGTTGGACATAAGACGGTTTATACGGATGTTGGCCGATGCCAGTGACTCGTGCTGCTTAAGGCTTTTGGCGCTGTCAGAGTTGAAATAGACCTGAGCCTGCTGCATGTCCAGGCGGGAGTTGCCGCCCATATCGTAACGCTCGCTGGTAATGCGCAGACGCTCCTTACTCAGAGCGGTGGCATATTCCAGATTCTTAAGGTGCAGTGTCTGACGCACAAGGTT
This sequence comes from uncultured bacterium, assembly GCA_902802945.1. Taxonomy (GTDB): domain Bacteria; phylum Verrucomicrobiota; class Kiritimatiellia; order RFP12; family UBA1067; genus RUG572. The sequence goes on from CADCOC010000157.1 coordinate 529, forward strand.
GTAATACTCGGTGGTAAGGCTTGCAATATAATCCTCAATGCTTATGCGGGTCTGTATGGTGCCTTGGTTGTGGAGTTCCTGCATGCGGTCACGGGTGGCCTGGATGCTGAAACCCTCAAATACGGTCCAATCGGCACGGACCTGTGCGTTCAGCGTCTGGTCCAGCACGTTACGGTTGGATACGGTGGAGCCATCGGACTTAAGGGTGGCGTCATTGCTGGCAATTGATCCGGAGTAACTGCCCTGGATGCTTACGGTGGGCATTCCGCCGGCATAAGCCCAGGTATCGTTATTGGCGGCTTTCTCCTCGGAGATGTTGACCAGTTTTATCTGATAGCTCTCCCGGATACCCTCCTCAAGGCAATCCTTGAGAGTCATTATCTGTGCCGATGAACCCGTGCAAAGGGTTATGGCAGCCATAGCCAATGTTATTCTGTATGGTTTCATTCCTTTTTCTTGCGGGTTTTACGGTCAGTTGATATGTAACTGTAGATGGAGGGTACAATGTACATGGTGAAGAAGGTCGATATGAGCATACCGCCAACTACCGCTGTACCCATTGCAATACGTCCGGCGCTGCCCTCACCGTTTGCGAACATAAGCGGCAGCAGACCCAGCATGGTGGAGAAACTGGTC
>CADCOC010000157.1:1201-14615 GCA_902802945.1 uncultured bacterium
AGACCCAGCATGGTGGAGAAACTGGTCATAAGGATAGGTCTCAGACGCTGTATGGATGCATCGCGGATGGCTATGAACTTGTCAATTCCGGCCTCCTGCTTCTGGTTGGCAAACTCCACAATCAGGATACCGTTCTTGGCCACAAGGCCTATCAGCATTATAATACCAATCTCACTGAAAATGTTCATGGTCTGACCGCCGCCGCGCAGGAATACAAGCGCGCCGAACACAGCCAGAGGCACAGTAATCATAACTATGAGAGGATCCTTGAAACTCTCAAACTGGGCAGCCAGGATCAGGTAGATAAGCAGCAGTGCCAGTCCGAACGCAAACAGCAGGCTGTTGGAGCTCTCGCGGAAATCCTTGGACTCGCCGGTAAGTGCGGTACGGAAGGTATCATCCAGAGTCTCCTTGGCTATCTTGTCCATCTCATCGAGTGCCTGTCCAAGGGTATATCCCTTACCCAGGCCGGCCGATACGGTGGCTGATACAAATCGGTTGTAGCGGTACAGACGGGGCGGGGCAATGTCATCCTTAAGGTCCACCAGGTTCTCCATCTGTATCAAGTCGCCGCTTCCGCTGCGCATATAGATTGGCTTTAGTGCCTGTGTGGTGTTGCGTTGCTGGCGGTTTATCTCACCAATAATATCATACTGCTTTCCGTTCATATAGAGGTAACCCATACGCTGTCCGCTCAGCCCCCACTGCAGGGTCTGTGCAATGTCGCGGGTACTTACGCCCAGAAGGTTGGCTTTCTCGCGGTTGATTGATATCCGGACCTCGGGCTTGGAGAACTTGAGGTCGGCATCGGCCATCTGGAAGGCGGGGTTTTCGTTTACGCGGGCCAGGAAGGTGGGCAACACATCCTGAAGTTTCTCTATGTTGGTGGCCTGCAGTACGTAACGTACCGGCATACCGCCTCGACCGCCTGCAAATGATGACTGTTGCTGCACGAAGGCGCGGGCATCGTTCTCGCGGCGTACGGCGGCGCTCAGCTTCTCAAACACCTCCATCTGCGAGTAGCTGCGCTCGTTTATGTCCTTAAGTGTAATCTGTATGTTGCCGCCTCCCGATGATACTCGGGCGGTCACGAATTTGGCATCGGGCATGAGTGAATCCACCACGTCGTTTATGCGCTCGGTATAGTCACGCATGTACTCGTAGGTTACGCCCTCGGGGCCCTGGGTGCGGACGGTTACCTGTGATCGGTCCTCCATAGGCGCCATCTCGGACGGGGTCTTGGTCCACATCCAGACTGCTGCGCCCAGTGCCAGCACCATTGTGGCAAGGGTTATCCAGCGGTTGCGCAGTACAAACTCCAGACTCTTGCTGTAATATTTGTTCAGCCCGTCAAAGAAAGGCTCTGACCACGCGTAGAAACGGTTTTTCTTTTCACGGCGGACAAGAATCTTGGTGGAGAGCATCGGAGTGAAGGTCAGTGCGGCAAAGGTTGAGATCACCACGGCACCGGCTATCACGAATGCAAACTCGCGGAACAGGCGGCCTGTCTGACCCTGCATGAACACGATAGGGACAAATACGCAGAGCAGTACAAGACGCTCCTGGCGGACCCAGAGGCGAAGGCCGAGGCGGCTGCCCTCCTGAAGGCGGCGAAGAAGAGAAAATGAATTTCGACACGGTAGAAGACTGCCTTGCCGCGCTGCGGCGCGGCGAGATCATCGTGGTCACGGATGACGAGGACCGCGAAAACGAGGGCGACTGCATCTGCGCCGCCGAGTTCGCCACCACTGCGAACGTGAACTTCATGGCCTCCTACGCCAAGGGCCTCATCTGCATGCCGATGAGCCGGGCGTTCTGCGAACGACTCGACCTGCCGCAGATGGTGTCCGCGAACACAGACAACCACCAGACCGCGTTCACCGTTTCGATCGACTCCGTGGAGACTACGACCGGCATCTCCGCCGCCGAACGCTCCATGACCGCTCTCGCGTGCGTGCGCGACGGCGCGAAGCCGTCAGACTTCCGCCGCCCCGGCCACATGTTTCCGCTTGAGGCGCGCGCAGGCGGCGTGCTGAAGCGCGCGGGCCACACGGAGGCGACCGTGGACCTTTGCCGTCTCGCGGGTCTGCGCGAGGTGGGGCTTTGCTGCGAGATTATGAAGGATGACGGCACGATGGCGCGCCTCCCCGACCTCACCGAGTTCGTGCGCGCGCACAACCTTCGCTTCATGACGATCGCCTCGCTCATCGAGTACCGCCGCACGCGCGAGAAGCTCGTGGAGATGGTTGAGGAGGTAGACCTGCCGACTGATTTCGGACGCTTCCGCCTGCGCATGTACCGTTCGCGCGTGACGGGGCTCGAACACCTCGCGCTTTTCAAGGGCGACCTCGCGCACGGCGGGCCCGCGCTCGTGCGCGTCCATTCCGAATGCTTCACCGGCGACGTGTTCGGCAGCGAGCGCTGCGACTGCGGACACCAGCTCCACGAGGCGATGCGGATGATCGACCGCGAAGGACGCGGCGCGGTCCTCTACATGCGCCAGGAAGGACGTGGCATCGGCCTCGCCAACAAACTGCACGCCTACCACCTGCAGGAAAACGGGCTCGACACCGTGGAGGCCAACGTGAAGCTTGGCTTCGCGCCCGACCTGCGCGAGTATGGCGAAGGCGCGCAGATACTTGCCGACCTCGGCGTGAGTCAGGTGCGCCTGATGACGAACAATCCCTGCAAGATCAAGGGGCTCGCCGGCTATGGCATCGAGATCACGGAGCGTGTGCCGATCGTGATAAGCCCCACAGCCTTCGACAAGCGCTACCTCGATACCAAGCGCGAGAAGATGGGCCATTTGATCTAGACTATTGCTTTCGACACTATCTGATGAGATAATTATCCATGTAGAACAGGTAGAACATGCAAAACATCCAGATGATTTATATGTTCTGCATGTTCTACATGGACAATTAATAAAGAGGCACGTGAGTGAGGGAATGGATACTGTGGAGCGACTTTTCAAACTCGTTTCGGACTTCAAGCCCACCGGCGATCAGCCGGAGGCGATCGACGCGATCGTGAAGGGGCTTGAGAAGGGTAAGGACCGTCTCGTGCTCCAGGGCGTGACCGGCAGCGGCAAGACGTTCACGATGGCGAATGTCATTGCGCGCTGGAACCGACCCACGCTCATCCTCTCGCACAACAAGACGCTCGCCGCCCAGCTGTTCGCTGAACTGCGTCAGTTCTTCCCCGAAAACGCAGTCGAGTACTTCATCTCCTACTACGACTACTACCAGCCCGAGGCGTACATCCCCCAGACCGACACCTACATCGAGAAGGACGCCTCGGTCAACGAGGAGATCGAGCGCTACCGTCTCGCCGCCACGAACGCGCTCATCGCGCGGCGCGACGTGATCGTGGTCGCCTCCGTGAGCTGCATCTACGGCCTCGGCGAATCAACGGAATACCGCAACTTGGCCGTCGGATTCAAGCAAGGCGAGAACTGCGGACGCGGCAGCCTCGTGGACCGGCTCATCGCGGCACAGTACGTGCGCAATGACCTCGACTACTCCCCCGGCACGTTCCGCGTGCGCGGCGACGTGGTGGACATCTTTCCTGCCTACGCGACGGACGGCATCCGCGTAGAGTTCTTCGGCGACGAGATCGACTCCATCCGACAGCTCTCCGTGCCCGACTTCAAGCCCGGCGTCTCCATGCCCGCCGCCGTCGTCACGCCAGCCAAGCAGTTCGTGATGCCGAAGGAGAAGATGGAGGCCGCCTACCAGCGGATCACGGAAGAACTGAAGGAACGGCTGCTTTTCTTCGAGGAGCGCAAGAAGTACATTGAGGCGCAGCGCATCCGCGAGCGCACGGAGTACGACATCGAGATGATGCGCCAGCTCGGCTACTGCAACGGCATCGAGAACTACTCGCGTCCGCTCACCGGACGCGCCCCCGGCGAACCACCCGAATGTCTGCTCGACTACTTCCCCGACGATTTCCTCACGATCATCGATGAGTCGCACGTGGCCGTGCCGCAGCTCCGCGCGATGTTCAACGGCGACCAGGCGCGCAAGCAGAAGCTCGTGGACTACGGATTCCGCCTGCCGAGCGCGAAGGACAACCGTCCGCTCCGCTTCGAGGAGTTCGAGCGCAAGATACACCAGATCGTCTTCACGAGCGCTACGCCCGGCGACTACGAGTACGACGTTTCGTCCGTCGTGGCCGAGCAGGTGATCCGTCCGACAGGCCTTCTCGACCCCGAGATCGAGATCCGTCCGCTCAAAGGCCAAATAGATGACCTCATGGCCGAAATCCGCAAAGTGGCGGAGAAGGGTGACCGCGTGCTCGTGACCACGCTCACGAAACGTTCCGCCGAAGACCTCACCGCCTATCTGCACGAGACGGGCCTGCGCGTCGAATACCTGCACAGCGGCATCGACGCGCTCGAACGCGTGGCGATTCTCGGCCGTCTCCGCAAGGGCGAGTTCGACTGCCTCATCGGCATCAACCTCCTCCGCGAAGGACTAGATTTTCCCGAGGTGGCGCTCGTCGCGATCCTCGACGCGGACAAGGAGGGCTTCCTGCGCTCCACCACGTCGCTCGTACAGACCGCAGGTCGTTGCGCGCGCCACGTCAACGGACGCGTGATCCTCTACGCAGACCATCAGACGGACGCCATCCGCGATCTCCTGCGCATCACGAAGAACCACCGCACGAAGCAGATTGCCTACAACAAGGCGCACCACATCACGCCGAAGAGTGTCAAGCGTGCGATCAACGAAGCAGTATACGTTTACTCCGAAGCTAAGAAGACGGAGCGTGCGGTCGTTAACGCGACGCCAGAGAAGTTCGACGTGGCCGAGACAATTGCCGCGCTGCAGGAGGAAATGGTGCAGGCGGCTGACGCCCTTGAATTCGAACGCGCCGCATACCTCCGCGACCAGATCAAGGCACTCAAGGCAATCAAATAGCATACGGCGATAACCAACTTTCCACTCGCCATCGGCGGCCGGGTATGGTATACTCTAGCCATTCGATTCTGCATCAGGAAGCAGGGGCGGGTTGCCCCTGCGCCAACCGAGCGTCAGCCACGGTGGTTCGGGATGTTCCCCCGGATGCGCTTCGCAAGTACGAAGAAAGAGAGTAGAACATGCAAAAACATGCCGCACGGCACGTTTTCACTTCCGAGTCTGTCTCGGAAGGCCACCCCGACAAAGTCGCCGACCAGATCTCCGACGCGCGCGCGCACGTCGCCTGCGAGACGATGTGCGGTCCCGGACTCGTCGTGAACATGGGCGAGATCACCAGCGAGGGATTCGATACGGTCAACACGCAGGAAATCGCCCGTAGCGTTGTGAAGGACATCGGCTACGACTGTCCCGTAGAGGGCTTCAGCTGGAACACGTTCAACTACGTGAGCGCGCTCCACGACCAGAGCCCCGACATCGCGGTGGGCGTGAACCGCAAGGAGGCCAAGAAGCAGGGCGCGGGCGACCAGGGGATGATGTTCGGCTACGCGACGCGCGAGACGCCGTCGCTCATGCCCGCCCCGATCATGTACGCGCACGAGCTGCTGGTCCACTTCGCGCGCCTGCGCAAGACGCGCAAGTTGCCGTTCCTGCGCCCCGATTCCAAGAGCCAGCTTTCCGTCGTCTACGAGGACGGACGTCCCGTCGCGATCGACACGGTCGTCATCTCGCACCAGACCACCGAGGATGGCGCGAACAAGAAGGCCTACGCGCAGATTGAGGAAATCGCCCGCGACCGCCTCGCGAAGACGAAGCTCCTCACGAACCGCACGCGCTTCTACGTGAACCCCACCGGCAAGTTCGTGGTGGGCGGCCCCACGGGCGACAGCGGGCTCACCGGGCGCAAGATCATCGTCGACACCTACGGCGGCATGGCCGCTCACGGTGGCGGCGCCTTCTCCGGCAAGGATCCCTCGAAGGTGGACCGCAGCGCCGCCTACTACGCGCGCTACGCGGCGAAGAACATCGTCGCCGCCGGCTACGCGGACCGCTGCCAGATACAGGTGGCCTACGCGATCGGCGTGGACCGGCCCGTCTCCGTGTGCGTGAAGACGTTCGGCACGAACCACGGCGTTACGAACGAGCAGATCGAGAAGCTCATCCTCTCCGGCAAGGTGTTCGACTTCCGCCCCTACGCGCTCATCGCCGACCTCGACCTCACGATGCCGAAGGGCTGGAGCTATCGCGATACGGCGAGCTACGGCCATTTCGGACGCGACGCCTTCCCGTGGGAGAAGACGGACAAGGTGGACGTCCTGAAGGGCCTCCTCGGCTAGACGACATGAAAAAACAGCACGAAGCGTTTCCGCGTCTTGGACGACGGGACTGGTTGAAGGGGTGTGCCGCCGGCGCGCTGTGCCTAGGCGGCTGCACCACGCTCGGGCGGCATAACTCGGACGACTACTCCGTGGTGCTGCTTGGCGACACGCACTACGACACGTTCCCTTCATCGACCTACCATACCCACTACGACAACGACCGGAAGGCGGAATGGCTCTGGCGCGTGCAGCGCGCCGAGTTCATGCGCAACGGCGACATGTGGGCGGAGAGGTGTCCGCGCCTCCTGAAGGCCTCCGCCGCCTGTCTGCCTTCCAACGCCCGCTTCGTGCTGCAGCTCGGCGACCTCGTGCAGGGCGACTGCGACGACCAGCCCACGCACAAGCGGATGCTGGACGACGCGATGCAGCTCATGAAGCGCGCCTACGCGGGCCGTCTGCCGTTCGTGGCGGTGGAGGGCAACCACGACATCCGCGGCGACGGCGCGTGCGAGGCGTACCACGCATGGTCGAACGCCACGATGGGACGCGAGCTCGGTCAGACCGTGGAGTCCACCACGTACTCCTTCCGTCAGGGGCCTGACGCCTGGGTGGTGGTGGACTTCAACTGTCCCGATCCCGAGCGCATCAACCGCCTCGTGGACGAGACGGAGGGCGCGCGGTACCTGTTTCTCGTGACGCACGGCCCCCTCGTGTTCAGCGATTCCGGCTCGTTCCGCTGGAGCCTTCTCGGCGCGCCCAAGTACAACGAAACGCGCCGCGCGCTCATCGCGAAGCTCATGCGCCGCCGCGCGATCGTTCTCGCGGGACACACCCACGTGATCGACTTCAAGCGGCTCAAGTCGGCGGAGGGCGAACTCACGCAGTTCATCACGAGCGCCGTGTGGACGGACGAGCAGATGGCGTTTTCAAAACCGCTCTACACCGACCCGAAGGGGTTTGGCTCGCTGAACGAGTCGCGCCTCACGGACGAACGTGCGCGCGCGGACTTCCGCACTTGCATCGGCGAGGTAGCGCAGAATCTTTTGGAATACTGGTTCGCCGTTGCGGCCGGACATGTCTCGCTCGCCGTTTCGGACCGTTCCGTGAAGGCGACATTCTATCCCGGCGACGCGCGCACGCCGAGCCAGATGTTCGAGCTGTCAAGCGCGCGGGCGTGACGTGGCGCGCTTGGCTTTTGTTGTGTGCTGGCGCTTCTCGAATTCGCGGAGTCCGGCGTTTCGGAGCTTGCAGGCCGGACATTTTCCGCAGCCCGCGCCGGGGATGCCGTTGTAGCAGGTAAGCGTCTCGTTCTTCACGATGTCGAGGATGCCGAGTTTGTCGGCGAGTGCCCATTCCTCGGCCTTCGTCTTGTTCATGAACGGCGTGACGATCTTGAAGGGCCATTCCATTGCGAGGCGCATCATGCGCTGCTGCGCGCGGATGAAGTCCGCCCGGCAGTCGGGGTAGCCGGAGAAGTCGGCCTGCGACACGCCGGTGTAGATCTCGTGCGCGCCGAGCGACTTGGCCCACACGCCGGCGGAGAGTAGGAAGAAGGCGTTGCGTCCCTCCACGACTGTCGTGGGACAGGTCGCGTCCGCGCGCTTGGCGATCGGGATGTCGTCGTTCATGAGCGCGTTGCGTGTGAGGTGCCGGTAGAAGTCGAGGCGCACCACTTTGTGGCGGGCGATGCCGAAGCGGCGCGCAAGGGCCTTGGCGTATTTCGTCTCGAGGGCGTGGCGCTGGCCGTAGTTGAAGGTGATGGCGGCGACGCGGTCCGCGCCGTGGCGACGCACGGCGAGCGCGAGGCAGGTCGCGCTGTCCTGTCCGCCGCTCAGCACCACGACGGCCTGTATGTCTTCTTTTTTCATGCAGGGAGAAGTATAACACAATTCCCCCCGCGCTGGGAATATGCTATACTACCGCCATGGCAAAATATACAATCAAGAAAGGATCATGAACGTGGAGATTTCACGGAGAGAATTTATTGGAGGCGGCGTGATGGCCGCAGCGGGCATTACGGTGCCCGGATGCATTTCGTTACAGGAACCTCTTAATGCCACGGCACCCGTGCCGATTCTGCGCAAGGCGGGCTTCCGCAAGCCGGGGGAGAAAATCCGGATGGCGTTTATCGGCAGCGGCGGACGCGGCGGGGCGAACCTCAACGAGTTTCTCAATCTGGGCGAGGAGATTGTGGCGCTCTGCGACGTGGACCGCCGGATTCTGGACGGTGCCGCGAAGCGGGTGGCGAAGCACTATCCGAAGGTGCGGCGCTACCAGGACTGGCGCGACATGTTCGAGCGCGAGAAGAGCCTTGACGCCGTGGTTGTCTCCACCCCCGACCACATGCACGCCGCCTGCGCCATTGCGGCGATGGAGCGTGGCTGCCACGTCTACGTGGAGAAACCTCTCGTGCGCACGTGGTGGGAGGCCGAGCGCTTCCGCGAGGTGGCGAAGAAGTGCGGCGTCGTCACGCAGATGGGCAACAACGGCAACGGCATGGACGGGCAGCGCCGCAACATCGAGATTCTCCAGAGCGGCGTGCTGGGCGAGATACGCGAAATCCACGTCACTACGAACCGTCCGATATGGCCGCAGGGTCTGAACCGCCCGTCTGGATCAGACACGGTTCCCGACACGCTTGACTGGAACCTCTGGCTCGGCGTCGCGCCGAAGCGTCCGTACAAGAGGGGCGTGTACCATGCGTTCAAGTGGCGCGGATGGTTCGACTTCGGAACGGGCGCGATGGGCGACATCGCATGCCACGCGATGAGTTCCTTCTGGCGCGGACTCGACCTGCGCGACGTCGTGAGTGTGGAGACGGTGAAGACTACGCAGACGTTTGCCGAGACGTATCCGAAGGCGACGACCGTGAAGCTCGTGGTGACGAGCGGACGCCAGGCGAAGCCCATTGAAATCTACTGGTACGATGGCAATACTTGTCCGCCGCCCGAGACCTGCCGCAGCCTCACGAACGGCAAGCTTGAGAAGTTCGACGGCACGCTCATCGCCGGCACGGAGGGCGTGTTCTGGAACGGGCAGATGATGATGAAGGGCGATGTGAAGTTCACGCGCCACCAGGACCATCCCGCCACGAAGTCCATCCCCGTCTCGCTTCCGCGCGTGAGGGGACACCACTGGGAGTTCGCCGAGGCTGTGCGCGGCGGGTCGCGTCCGTTCTCGGACTGGGACCACTCCGTGCCGCTTACGGAGATGGTGCTCCTCGGCTGCATCTCGCAGCGCGTGCCGGGGCGTCTCGACTGGGACGCGAAGGCGAACCGCTTCAGCAACTCCGAGGCGGCCAACGCGCTCCTGACGCCGTACGTTCGTCCACCCTGGAAAATTGGCTGAGGAGCGCTGTCGCCATGGGCAAGTTCCAGATTACGGGCAGGAAGGCCGTCGGTGGCGTCCACCGCGTGCCTGGCAACAAGAACGCGGCGTTGCCGATGATCGCGGCGGCGCTGCTCTCGGACGAACCGGTCACGCTCGAGAACGTGCCAGACATCGACGACGTGCGCCTCATGTTCGCGTTTGCCCAGCGCTTCGGCGCGAAGGTGTCTCGCAACATGGCTGCGCGGACGGCGACGGTCACGGCGAAGTGCCTGAAGTGCGCGCGCCTCGACCCAGAGCTCGCGCGGAAGATCCGTACGTCAATCCTCTTTGCGGGGCCGCTCCTCGCGCGCACGGGGTCCGTGAGCCTCCCGCCGCCGGGCGGCGACGGTATCGGGCATCGTCGGCTCGACACGCATTTCGAGGGCTTTGAGTCCCTCGGTGCAAAGGTGAAATGCGGCCGGCGCATCCTCTCCGTGAAGGCACCCAAGGCGGGTCTTTCGGGCGCGCGCATCCTCCTCGACGAGGCGAGCGTGACGGCCACGGAAAACATCCTCATGGCGTCAGTGCTCGCGCGCGGCGTCACCGAGATCTACAACGCCGCGTGCGAACCGCACGTGCAGGACCTCTGTGCGATGCTGAACGCGATGGGCGCGCGTATCGCGGGCGCGGGTACGAACCTTCTCCGCATTGAGGGCGTGGAACGTCTGCACGGCTGTACGGCGCGCGTGGGTTGCGACCTCATCGAGGCGGTGAGCTACCTCGTGGCGGCCGTTATCACGGGTGGCGAACTGACACTTGAAAACATGGACATCGCGTCGTTCCGCGTCCTTTCCAAGCCCCTGCGGCGCTTCGGCGTGCGGTGGAGCGAGGACGCGGCGAAGGGGACGGTACACGTACCCGTCCACCGCTACCTCAAGATGCACTACGACCTCGGCGACGCGATTCCGTCCGTGGCGGACGGCCCGTGGCCGATGTTTCCGAGCGATCTCATATCGATCCTCATCGTACTCGCCACGCAGACGCGCGGGACGTGTCTCTTCTTCGAGAAGATGTTCGAGAGCCGCCTCTATTTCGTGGACCACCTCATCGGCATGGGCGCGAAAATCGTACAGTGCGACCCGCACCGCGTGGTCGTGACCGGCCCCACGCAGCTCGTCGGCTCCACGGTCACCTCGCCGGACATCCGCGCTGGCATCGCCCTCATCCTCGCCGCGCTCTGCGCGAAGGGTCAGACGACGATCCTCAACGCGGAGTCTGTCGACCGCGGGTACGAATCCGTGGAGAAGGAACTCTCCGCGCTTGGCGCGGACGTCAAGCGCCTTGGCGCATCGTCAAACGTCTGATGACGTCCCGCCGAGCCGCATCCCCCAAAACCACGTTCCGCTCCGTAATCTCATGCCAAGTACCCGCCACTTCACCTATTGCGACATGTGACGTACCGCGCATTCACATCTCAAACCGTGCGCAAAACTTCAATTTCCCAAAATCCCGCTTGCGTTGGGCGGGGGATTGTGGCATACTATTTTCGTCTTGCCTCTCATCGGAAATGAGAAGGGGGATAAATACAAGACAATCTAATAGAAAGGCCATGACATGATCACTATCCATTCGCGGAAACTTTTTCTCATACTCGCGGCTTCGCTGGGGTTGACTATGGCGTACGCCCTCGAAACCGAGCAGTTCGTCTATACGGTGGAGAACGGCGAGGCGAGAGTGACTGGTCTCACCGTCGCCGGCCAGGCCGCGGAGATGCTATCCATCCCCGAGACGATCAACGACATCCCGGTGACCCGGATCGCCGGCTATGCGATGAGCGGCGCGAAGTGCTACGGCATCACGATTCCGAATTCCGTGAGATATATCGCAGGCTATGCCTTCTATAGTTGTCCGAATCTCATTTACCTTGAGATTCCGCCGTCGGTCACGAATGCCATCCCGAACGCGTTCGTCTACGACTGTCCGAAGCTCGGCGAGGTCGCCTTCTGCCTCACGAACGAAACCTCCGCCGTGAAGATCGGCAACAAGTGCCTGAGTGAGGTCCCGGCGCTCACGAACGTCGTGGTGCGCGGCAACGGCGCGATGACGCTCGGCGATTCCGCATTCTACAATCTGGCGTCCATCCAGGCGGCCACGCTCCAGGGCGTTGCGGAAATCGAGGACGGGAGCGCTTGGAACACCGGCGCGTTCAACGGTTGCGCGAATCTCGAGCAGGTGACACTGATCGACTCGCCGCTTCGGAACATCGGCAATCGCGCCTTCCAGAACTGTGCCGCGCTTGCGTCGTTCGCGATTCCCAATACCGTCACGAACATCGGCAACTACGCCTTCAGCCGTTGCACGGCGCTCAAATCGGCGATGCTTCCCGAGGGGGTGTTGTCGATGGGGCTTCAAAGTTTCGCCAACTGCATGTCGCTCGGCGAGGCGACGCTGCCGGATTCGCTCCGCGAGACGGAAAACTACGCCTCTTACAGCTATTCCGACGGCTATTTCGCGGGCTGCACGTCTATGACGAATCTCGTGATCGGGAGCGGGATTCCTGTTGTGAAGAAGTTCCATTTGCCGTTCGACAGCACCAATGCTTTCACCGTGACGGTGAACGGCTCGGGCGCGACCGTGATCGACTGCACCGCCTTCAAGAACACGAAGGCGGGGCGCGTCGTCCTGAACGGCGTCGCGAGCATCGAGGGGACGTCGTCCAGCAGCGACGGCGTGTTCCTCGACTGCACGTCGCTCACGGAGGTCGTTTTCGGCGACGGACTCGCCGAGATCGGCGGTCAGGCCTTTAGGAGATGCAGCGCGCTCGAGTCGGTCACGTTTCCAAACACCGTCACAAACCTCGGGTCCTCCGCGTTCAGCGGCTGCACGTCGCTGAGGACGGCGACGCTGAACGAGGGGCTTCGCACCATCGGTTTCTACGCCTTCAACAACTGCACGTCGCTGACGGAGATGACGCTCCCTGATTCGCTCGTCGCCACCGGCAACGAGAATGACAGTTACGCCATCTTCTCGGGCTGCACGTCGATAACGGACTTGACGATCGGAAGCGGAATCGCCGAGGTGACGAAGTTCTTCGTGCCGGTCGCCAGCACGAACGCTTTCACCGTGACGGTGAACGGCTCGGGCGCGACCGTGATCGACTGCAACGCCTTCAAGAACACGAAGGCGGGGAGCGTCGTCCTGAATGGCGTCGCGAGCATCGAGGGGACATCGTCGAGCAACGAAGGCGCGTTTTTGGGCTGCTCGTCGCTGACCAACATCGTCCTCGGCGCGGGACTCGTCGAGGTCGGCGGCCGGGCGTTCTGCAACTGCTCGGCGCTCGGGGAAATCGTCCTGCCGGAGAGTGTCGAGACGATCGGCAACAACTCTTTCCAGGGCACCACGTTGCTCACGAACATCGTCTTCCAGTGCGAAACGGCGCCCACCCTCGGCGACTGGGCCTTTAGCGGCACCTCCGCAGGACTCGTCTTCACGGTGCCTTTCGACGGCACGGGCTACGGCATCGAGAACGGCGCGACCGGCAACTGGGCGAAGGTCGCCGCAGAGAAGGTTCAATACTCCGGTGGCGCGGAGAGCGGATATGGCGCATGGGCCGTTTCGGTCGGACTAGCCGGGAAGGGGACTGCGGCAGCAATGGGCGGATACGGGCTGGACGACAAGGTCGCGAACGCCTTCATCTACGCCTTTGGTGACGCGGCGACAAATGCGCCGCTGATGACGATTTCCTTCGACATGAACAACAAGCCAGTCATCACCACGCCGCCGCTGGTCCACACGGAAGGCGTGACCCTGAAGGTTCTCTCCACGACCGACCTTACCGACTGGTTGTACCCCGAGGAACGGACG
>CADCOC010000158.1 GCA_902802945.1 uncultured bacterium
ACGCATACGAGGGCTACCCGCGCACCTACGGATGCGTCGAGCTCGACGCGCTCATCGACCCCGAGCACAAGGTCTCCGCGTTCACCTACGTGATGACGGAGACGGCGAGGCGGGAGCGCGAGGGGCAGAGGTACCCGGAAACCTACCGCCTCGTCTGCTCGGCGGGAGCGCAATGGCACGGCATCCGCGACGAGTTCATGCGCCCGAACGACCCGCCGTTCTCCTTCTCCTCCGCAAGGGGAGTGTGGGTTCCCCCCGCGCAGAGGCGCAAGGGCTGGTTCGACGCGGCGACCGCCGCCGGGACGAAGGACGCGGGCGCGGCGGCGAAGAAGCCCGCCAGGAAGCGGGCGAAAAAATCATGAAAAAGGCCGTTGCTATGATTGACGTTTTACGGCATATTATCGGACGGTGGGATAGGGCCTCGGTTCGCGCCCCCGCGAGGGGCGTTGGAGAATCGAGCACCACGGCGATCCGCCCCTCGGCGAGTAAGCACCACGCCTATTATGCCGTAAGGCGGCATCATAGTCAACGGCCTAAAAGATTATTTATTTCCGCCCGACCGCTGGATATCGTCGCGGAATTACGGCATAGTATGGGCGTAAAAAACAGCGGAGGGATGGGCCTTCCGCGACAGCAGAAAGGAACGACAATGAGAAAGAGAGAAACGAACGGCGCGGGCGGGCGCAAGCCCCTCGCCGACCCCAAGGGCGCGGAGCGCAGGATTCGCGCATGGCTCCTGCGGACGTGTCCGGAGGAGAAGCCGCTGATCGGCGACTTCCGCAAGGACGTGACCTTCGCGGAGGTGAACCGCCGGATGCACGGCGGCGAGAACTTCTACGACATCTGCGACTGCGGCGAGTCCGTCCAGCGCGAGATCGTCTTCCGCGAGCTCGCGAGGCTCTACGGGACCAAGTACGGCTACTGGTACGACCTCTGGCTCAACCACGGCTGACCCGCCGGGGCGATCCGCGTCGGGCGGCGCGGATCGCCCTTGATTTCAAACGCCGATTATGGCATCATGTAAAAAGCAGCTCCAGAAAGGAGAACGACAATGAAAGACCCGATCAGAAGCACGGCAGAGTTCAAGGCCCTCCGCTCCGAGGCGCGTGAGGCGATTGCCGCCTACGAGGACGGCGCGGACTTCCTGTTCACGATCAGCCGCCTCGCGGCCATCGGCCAGCGGATGGACGAGCTGCTGGCGTAAGGCGACGCGATTTCAAGGGCGGAGACAACCTACCTCCGCTCGCGGACGGTCCCCGCGTTTTTTCCGAGCGTCAATTCCTTTCGGCGCGAGGTTTTTTCTGCGGACAAGGCCGTCCGCTCTTTTTGTCCGCGCAGGGCTGGAAAAAGCCGCCGAACTGTGGCATCATCTTGACCGTCAATCCAAACAAGGAGACGGTCATGAAGAACACGAAACGGAATGGCGGCAGAACGCCGCAGGAGGCGCACAGGGCGGCTTCCGCCCGCAGGGCGGGCGACGACCCGTCCTCGCGCCCGGAACGCGCCACGGGGCGGCTGTGCGCCGTCCTGCGCGTGGCGGAAGGAGGCGCGGCATGGGCATAAGGGAGTGGCACCCGGAGCAGGGTTTCCCAACCGCGAAGCAGATGGCGCGGATGGTCGCGGCGGAGGTGCGGGCGCGGGTCGAGGCCGCGATGCAGCGCGAGGGCGAGCGGGCCGCACGGCGCAAGCGGCTCCGCGACGTGTACAGGCGGCACAGCGGCGAGGGCGCAAAGGACGTGGACTTCGACGCGGTTCGGAACCTCGTCGAGAACGCAGCCGCCGCGACCTTCGCGGCGTGGCGCGGTGTCGCGCTGCTCGACCACATCGCGCTCGCCGAAGCGGGATCGAAGGAGGACTTCGACGATCTCGAATTCCTCATCAACCGAGGCCTGGGCGAGCTGAACGGCCTGAAGAACGCCATCACGCTGGCGCGGCGGCTGGCTTAATGCTGTAAAATCTCCGAGAGGTGACAGGGCGAGGTCTTATCCCACTTGATACCAAACTTGCGTATGTGCTTCTTGAAGGCATCGCTGTAGTTCGCCACCTTCTTCCCTCCGAAGAAGAATTCCTTTCCAGCCTCCGCTCCGGTACCATGGGCGGCGGCGGCTTTGAATATCGCCTCTATCTCGCCATGTGCATAGGCGGGCCATCGTTGCTTTATCTTTGCCATTAGCTCCACCGGCTGTTCTGCGGTTTGCACCGGGACTTCCGACATCTTCTCGGCTATGATGAGGTTCATCAAATGGCTTGAGACAGTTCGCTTGGTTCCATGCAGGAGGGTTGAGGCGGCTGCGGTCTGGATCAACTGCTTGAACTCGCGGATGTTGCCAGGCCATTGATAATCCTTTGCGAAACACATCAGTGCCTTTTGCGCGTTGTTCGTCAGGTGTATCTGACCATGCTCGCCGCACAGGTTCTTGATGAGCGATGACAAGAATACGTCGCCTATCGGACTTTTGAGCCTCTTCCGCAACGGCGGAATTTCAAGATTGTGCGTGTCTATGCGGTGAAGCAGATCCTCCCGGAAGCGTCCGGCACGAACCTCCGCCCAGAGATCCTTGTTGGTTCCGAATATGAATTTGCATTCGATGGGATAGCCTTCGCCCTCCGTCTGTCCGAAGCGATGATGGCGTTCGCTTTCAAGAACCGTGAGCAGGTGCGCCTGCGTCTCAAGCGGAAGTTCTCCTACCTCGTCGAGAAAAAGTATTCCCTTGCCGGCTGCCTCTATGTAGCCTTTCTTGTCAACGGAATCGGAAAAGGCCCCCTTGACGCTTCCGAAGATCATGGAATCGGCAAGCTGCGGCGGAAGCGTGGCGCAGTTGACATGGACATAGGGTTTCGACGGCCTTGCCTGTTTGGCGAGCAATTCTGCGAGACGGGTTTTGCCCACGCCGGTTTCCCCGGTGAGCAGTATGCATCTGGAAAGGTTGAAGTCGGCTGGAGATTTCAGAATGACTTGGAGCGTGGATATCTTTCGCCGGAGCGTTTGAGAATCGACAAACCCCAGCGTGCTCCATGTGCTTTCAAGGTGCGACGCCTCGCTCGACGGCTGATCGCCGACAGCCGAATCGGTCGATGCGAGCGTTCCTGGGAGGTTGTTGATCCATGAAGGCGGATTTGACGCAATGCAGAAGATCGTAAAGTACGACTGGGCAGCCTTCAGCGACTCCCACTCTGCGGTTGACAAGGTTGCGGTGTTTATGTTGGGGTACGCCCTTGACAGATATCCCGCAAATGACTGTGCGAGTCCATCTCCCCCGGACGAGGATTCATCCCAAAGCACGGCGATGGAATCGCAACCATATCTCTCGACCGCATCTCCAATTGCGTTGACCGTCGAGTCTGCATGGTTTTCTGGAATGTCATTGACAACAAAGTCGGTCATCCTTCCGATCCAAACAAGAAGGACATCAGAACTCTTCATGAAGTCTGGAATCATAGCGTTTCTTCTATTTGCGTTAGATTTGTTTTTAGACGATATTATATCATAATTCGCCACGCGCAACAATGTCAGCACTAAAAATATGTTTTTATCGCTATTTTTATTGGTTTTGTTTTTCGGCGAGAGATTGGCACGGCTATTGCTATACTGTTGGCGAAAGGAATCACAATGAAAAAGAAACCCGAAGACGAAAAGGAAGAAGCCGTAGACGCAGCGGTGAACGCCGGGCTGGCCGGAGCGGCATCCGATGTTGTCTCACGTTTCGGAAGCGGCATAAAGGAACACATCGTTGCCTACGGAGGAGTGGATAACGAAACTGGGCAGGTTCTGAAAAGAGGCCTTAAGCAGATCAGCGAGTACAAGGTCAACCCCGAATACAGGGACAGCAATCTCAAGCAGCAGGCGGGCTTTGCGGCAGAGACCAAGGAGGTTGCGAGGCGGAGGGCGGAAGAAGCCATATCCGGGAAAAAGCCGACAACGGTAAGAACGGATGACATCCCCGGCCATGTCAACGACCAGTTGTTCGACATAACCTGCGAGGTTGACGCAAACGGAAATCCCGTTCCGGGGTCAAGTATGCAGATGAAGTTTGTCGGCGCGACCCCGAAGGACGCCGTGTCCGCGATGCTGGGCAAGGACTACCAGAAGTACATAGACAACAACTGCAAGATGCTCGTGCCGAGCGATTACTTCGACGGCATGAAAGAGGAGCTGTCCGGGCGGATCGATGATCTCAAGAAGCAAATCGAGTACCTCAAGGAGCACGGCAAAGCCGATGTCGCGGCGCAGAAGCAGGCGTTGCTCGACAAGTGCGAGAAGCTCCGGGACAACCTTGAAAAGAGCTCGGTCTCCAATGCCGAGGCAATGGAGGCGAGGACAGATCCGCTGTTGTCCACAGCCAAGGACATCGTAAGGGTCGCGCATCGCGCTGGCGTGGAACAGGCGAAGATGGGCGCTGCCATAGGAGGGGGCGTCTCCATCGTCCGCAATGCAGTGGCGTACTTCAACGGCAAGAAGGACGGGAAAGAGGCGGTAGTCAGCGTTGCGAAGGACACGGCTGGAGCCGCCGCCGTGAGCTATGCAACTGGCTTCGCCGGATCTGCGATAAAAGGCGTGGCGCAGAATTCGGCTTCCGAATACGTGCGGACGCTGTCGAAGACCAATCTGCCGGCATACATCGCAACGACCGCGCTTGAAACCGGCAAGACGCTTACAAAATACTTCAAGGGCGACATTGACGGGGCGCAATGCCTTGAGGAGCTTGGCGAGAAAGGCTACGGTATGGTCAACAGCGCGATGTATGCCGCCATTGGTCAGCTCGCCATACCGATTCCGATTGTCGGCGCACTCGCGGGCAGCATGATAGGGTATGCGTTGAGCTCCGCATCGTACAAGATTTTGACCGACAGCCTAAAGGCGGCGAAGATCGCACGAGAGCGAAGGATCGCCATCGAAAAGGAATGCGCCGAATCCATCAAGATGCTGAAGGAGTACCGTCAGCAGCTTGAGGACGGCATAAACAAGTATCTCAAGGAAAAGCGCGAGCTCTTCGACGCGACGTTTCTTGAAATCAAGAGCACTCTTCAGATAGGCGATGTTGACGGCTACATAGCCGCCACCAACAAGATTACGAGGGCCTTTGGCGGAAAGCCGCAGTTCTCCAACATGGCAGAGTTCGAGACCCTTATGGCATCAGACGAGAAAGTCATTTTGTAGTAACCACAGAAAGGAAACAAAAATGGAAAACGAAACGTACACGCCTAACGCCGGATCATCGGGCGTAGGCACGTCAGACAAGGCGAACACCGCGATTCTGCGCATCGCCTATCTCATCGCCGCGTCCGATGGCGAGGTGAAACAGTCAGAGCGCGAGGTGTTCAAGAGCACACTCTGTGCGTTGCAGGGCGTCAAGATGGGCGACGATGACACAACCGCGCTCATCCAAGAAGTCGTGCAGGAAGCAGCAGGGCTTGCCATCCTCCGGGACTTCTACAACGAGGAAGAACAGATCAAGGCCTTCCTTTCAAAGGTTTCCGGGGACGTCTCGGTAATCCAGAGGAGCAAGGTTGCCTGCCGCAGGGCTTTTGCCGCATGGATCAGCATCTGCATGGCGGACAAGGAGTTCTCCCCCTTTGAGAGAAAACTCATCAAGGCCCTGCAGGTCGCCTGTAATGGTTTCGCCGGCGTGACAATGGTCGCATCTGGCGCAGGACTGGGTGCTGGGCTTGGATTTCTGCTCGGTGGCCCGATTCTCGGAGCAGCGGCCGCAATAGCAGGCGCGGCACTTGGGGCGAAAAAGAAGGGAACGCCAGAGACGATCCAGAAGTTCGGAGCAGATGCCTGCATCCCCGACGCTTTCCTGGAAGAAGTCGAAAGCAGGTGCAGGGAAATCGACGAGGCGCAGGCGCAACTGGGGCGTTGCGCCGCAGAGGACGAACGCAAATCGATTGAGGACTCCATCGGATGCCTCGTCGAATCGTTCAAGGAATTCGTAGACAACGTTGAAGCATAAAAGCAAGGAGTAAAAAAATGGCACTTCCACTCATTCCAATCATCCTCGGAGCCGCAGCCGTTGGGACCGGCGTTGCCGGACTCTTCAAGGGCGGCAAGGCTATCGCCGACAACAGCAAGGCGAACGACGTCAACGAGCGGGCGCGTAGGCTTCAGGAGTACATCACGAAGAGGCTAAAGGACGCTCGGGACAAGTCGAAGAAGCAGCTCGAACGTCTCGGCACCAAGAAACTACACGTCTGCGAAGTGACGGTCGGCAAGTTCGTCACACTCTTTGAAATGATCAAGAACATCGAACTGAGCGAGTCCGAGGGCATGGACGAGCTCGGCAAGTTCAAGATCGACAAGCAGAGTTTCGCGGAGCTGAAGGAGATAAACATTCTCGCCGGATCGTTCGCAAAGGGAACCCTTGGCGGTGCTGTGGCGGGCGGCGCGGTCGCCTTCGGCGCGTACAGCGCAGCGGGCGCATTTGCCGCAGCCTCAACAGGAACGGCCATCGCCGGACTCAGCGGGGCGGCGGCCACGAATGCTACGCTTGCCTTCTTCGGTGGCGGAGCTCTTGCGGCCGGGGGATTGGGCATGGCCGGGGGCATGGCTGTCCTTGGCGGCGTTGTCGCCGGCCCCGCTCTCCTCGTCCTTGGAGCGGTCATGGGGTCAAAGGCAAGCGAGAACCTCGACAATGCTTACTCAAACCTCGCCAAGGTACAGGAGGCGGAAGCAGAGGTCAATGTGCTTGTGACGGCCTGCAACGGAATAGCCTATCGCGCCGACCTCTTCACCCGTGCTTTGGTAAAGCTCGACCTCCTCGTTCTCCCGCAGATCGACGCGTTGTCGAACACGATCAAGACGGAGGGAATGGACTACGCCAAATACTCCGCCCCCGCCCGCAAGGGGATCGCCGCACTCCTTTCCACGATGAAGGCGATCAAGGCGATCCTCGACACTCCTCTTCTCACCGACAAGGGTGCGCTCACGGAAGAGTCGAAGACTGTCCTTGACGCTGTAAACGCCTCGATAGCGGACTCTACGCCCAAGACGAAAAAGGACTTCCCGCAGGAGGAGGTCGACTGATGGCCTTGCCGCGATTCAACTGCGACCGCTGCGGAATCTGCTGCCGTTCTATCGGCGGCATCCCGCAGCTGATGCAGTATGATCGTGGCGATGGTGTGTGCTGCCACCTTACGGACGCGAACCTGTGCGATATGTACGAGTCGCGTCCGGAGGTGTGCAACGTCGAAAAGATGTACTCACGATTCGCTGCCGAAATGTCGATGGACGAGTACCTTTCGATGATGGAGGCATCGTGCAGGTGCCTCAAGGAGAATTTTTCCAGGGACCTGCGCAATCAACCCAAGAGTTCCGCTCTCGACGCTTTCTTGCAAAAGGTGCCAAAGGCGTCTCTCGAAGGCTTGGCGGCAGAGGTTGGCGTTTGCCAAGCATAATAAAATGGCACTTATCCGCAAGATTGTTTCCGGCGGGCAGACTGGGGTTGATCGTGGGGCGTTGGAGGCCGCGCTCGACCTCGACTTTCCTTATGGAGGCTATGTCCCCAAGGGTCGGCGATCCGAGGACGGGATCGTGCCTCTTGAGTTTTCGGCTATGACCGAGGACACGCGGAAAGACTATCTTCATCGGACGGAGTTGAATGTCATCAACTCCGATGCGACACTAATCCTGTCGAGGGCGCGGGAATTGACTGGTGGCACGAAGCGCACGGCGGAATTCTGCGAGAAGCACGGCAAGCCGTATTGGATCGACAACCCCGAGCAACCCAACGAGACAGATCGAGGACTGGAGTTTCTCTACTGGATTGAGGCGGAGTTCGGCGAGCGGGGGATCGTCCTTAATGTTGCGGGGCCGAGAGAATCGAAGGTGCCTGGAATACAGGCCGCCACAAAACTTTTTGTGGAGAGAGTCATCGAATGAAAGGAGTCGCTGTGGAAGAAAAAACGTGTGGTGGATGCTATCTTTCAGAAGCCGCAGACGTGATCTGCTCTGACGATGATAGGTTCTTAGTCTGTAGGAAAGATGGCGGCAAGTCTATGCCGATAGATGCCGACACCCCAGCGTGTGAGGATTATGTTGATGCGGTGCAGAGACGACGAGAGCAACAAGAACGGGAAGCCTTCGACGCAACGATTTACCCTATCGTAGATGCATTCTTTCAAGAGGACAATCACATGAAAATAATCAATATTGGAATTCTTGCCCATGTAGACGCTGGAAAGACGACCTTGACGGAGAGCCTGCTATATGCCAGCGGAGCC
>CADCOC010000159.1 GCA_902802945.1 uncultured bacterium
ATCAAGGGCACGCGCAACTTCCCGACGGAAACCGAGGCGACTCACTGGGGCCGTCTCTTCCCGATGCAGACCGTGAACGCGGAGCTCGCGAAGAAGGCGGGCGTGCCGCTTCCCGCGAACGAGTGGGACAGGCTCAACTACGAGCCGCGGCTCCCCGGCTTCGGCGGCAGCGACTCGTGCGACTGGACGAAGTTCCTCGAGACCTTGATGGCAAAGGGCTACAAGTACCCGTTCGTGATCGAGAACGAGGGCTGCAACTCGTCCCACACTGGCAACATGGGCGCCACGATGCAGGGATTCCGCGCGACGATCCTCAACACGGCTCCGGTCGTATGGCCTCTTGGCGAAAACGGCTACGCATTCGATACGTCCGCGCTCAAGCCGATGGCTCGTACGCGCACGACGGACATCCCAGTCGTGACGATGAAGGACCTCGGTGCCTGACGCGCCGAGCCCATAAGGGCTTCTTTAAATGAAAAAGCTTCTCTGCTACTTCCGCATCGGATTGTCGATAGCGGTCATTTCGTTTGCTGTAAGCGCGATTCTTCCGGCGCGTGGTGCGGTGTCGTATGTCGTTGACGCCAAAGAAGGACCAGAGAAGGCGAAATGGGCCGATGACGTGTTGGCGCTCGCCGACCCGTTCATCGGCTCAGGCGGCACGGGACACACCACCCCGGCGGCCGCGTATCCGTTCGGCATGGTCCAGCCGGGGCCCGACACCAGCCATGCCGGATGGGAACACTGTTCCGCCTACCAATACGGCGACAAGCGCATCCGGCGCTTCTCGCAGAACCACCTGAGCGGAACCGGCTGCGCGGAGTTCACCGACGTCGCGTTCATGCCCGCAGCCGGCGATCCCGCTGCGGCGCTGAAGCGCGACTACGGCGCCCGCTTCGACAAGGCGACGGAAAAGGCGTCGCCGGGCTACTACGCGGTCACGCTCGCGTGCGGGACGAAGGTTGAGGCCACGTGTACTAAGCACGTATCGGTCTTCCGCTTCACGTTCCCGAAGGACAAGAGGGCGTCGCTCCTCTTTGACCCGTCCTGGTCGTTCTCGGATATAAAATCCGCCGAGATAACGCCGATGAAGGATAGGCGCGTATCGGGGCATGTTGATCGTCACGGTTGGCCTGGCCACGAATACTGGTTCGCGTGGGAAATCTCGGCCGAACCGTTGCGCGGGCGGATCGTCAAGGAGGCCAAGGCGGAGAAGGGGAGCGTGCCGGTGTATGCGTATGAGTTTGACGTCGGCATGGGCAATGTCATCTACCTCAAGGTCTCGCTCTCGCGCACGTCCGCCGAGGGCGCGCGCCGCAACATCGAGAAGGAAGTGCCTGGCTGGGACTTCGACGGCGTTCTTGCGTCCAACCGTGCCGCCTGGCGCGGAATCCTTGAGCGCGTGAAGGCGAAGGGCACGAAAGACCAGCTCAAGGCCCTTTACACGTCGATCTACCACCTATGTTTCCAGCCGAACACGATTTCGGATGTCGGCGAGACCGATCTCTATTCAACGTTCTCGTGCTGGGACACGTACCGTGCGGCGGGGCCGCTCTATACGATCCTCACGCCAGAATATGTGCCCGCGTTCATCAACTCGATGCTTTGGCACTTCTACCAGAACGGACACCTTCCCGTCTGGACGCTCTGGGGCAAGGACAACCAGTGCATGATCGGCGTCCATTCCGTGCCGATGATTGTTGACGCGTATTTGAAAGGTTTCAAGGGTGTGGACTGGGAAAAGGCGTGGCGGTGCGTGGCAAAGACGCTCACGGAGAACCGCGGCCGGCATAAGGCGAGGTACGAGCTGATCGAGAAGTACGGCTATTACCCGTGCGACGTCGTGAAGGACGAAAGCGTTTCGCGTCTTCTCGAGGACTGCTACGACCAGGCGTGCGCCGCTCGTTTCGCGAAGTCTCTCGGCAAGGAACGCGAGGCGAAATTCTTCCGCGACCGCTCGCTCAACTGGACGAACGTGTTCGACAAGACGACTGGCTTTATGCGCGGTCGAGATTCAAAGGGCGCATGGCGAAAGGACTTCTATCCCTACAAGATCAGCCACATCAGGCACTGCGACTACACCGAAGGCAACGCCTACCACTGGA
The DNA here is from genome assembly GCA_902802945.1 of uncultured bacterium. Classification (GTDB taxonomy): domain Bacteria; phylum Verrucomicrobiota; class Kiritimatiellia; order RFP12; family UBA1067; genus RUG572. The sequence goes on from CADCOC010000159.1 coordinate 2,103, forward strand.
ACTGGCACGTGATGCAGGACCCCGATCTGCTCGTCGGCCTGCTGGGCGGACGGGATGCGGCGGTGCGGCGTCTGGGAACGCTGTTCACGGACAACTCAAAGAAGGGCCTAGACGCGATTCCGGACGTCACTGGCCTGATCGGGCAGTATTGCCATGGCAACGAGCCGAGCCACCACAACATCTACTTCTTCTCGCTGCTTGGGCGACGCGACCTCGCGGCGCAGTACATCCGGCAGGTGATGGACACGCAGTACCAGACGACGCCTACGGGCCTCTGCGGCAACGACGATTGCGGACAGATGAGCGCATGGTACATCTTCAGCGCAATGGGCCTATATCCATTCGACCCGTGCGGAGGCAACTACGTACTGGGTGAAGCGCAGATGGAGGAAATCTCCATCGACGTCGGTGGCGGCAGGCGCTTCCGCGTGGTCTCCGAGTTGCCAGGCGAGGTCTCAGCCTCCGTTGAACTCAACGGACGCAAGCTGGACGGCGTGACGATCAGCCACAACGACATTATGAAGGGCGGTACGCTTGGCTTCGTCGGAGGGACTTCGGAGTATGACTACGTCTTCGACACATCCGGCGCCCCCGAACTCGCCGCATGGACGAAGCAGAACATCGTACACGTCGTTCGCGAATGGTATCCAAAATTGGTGGAGATGTTTCCGTCGGAAGGCTGGAAGGCGAGCAGAAAAGTCAAATTCCGTTTCACGAATGAAGCGGACTACCCTGCGTATGCGTCGGCGAACTGCGTGACCTTGGGGTGTCCCTGGTTCAAGAAAAACCCCGAAGACATCGGCTGCATCATACACGAACTGTTCCATGTCATCCAGGGAGGGTATCGCAATTCGCCCGAATGGCTGACGGAAGGCATTCCCGACTATGTCAGGTTCTATCTCTTTGAACCAGAATCGCACGGATGCGACATGGTCCTTCGCTCCGCTGAGGCGCGCTATGACGGCAAGTACCGCGTCTCCGCCAACTTCCTCGACTTTGTGGAACGTCGGCATCCGGGTGTCGTGAAGGAGTTGAACGCGCTCTGCCGTCAGGGCAAATACGATGAAGAGACCTATTGGAAGAAGCGTACCGGCAAGACGGTCAAGGAGCTGGAGACGGAGTGGAAGAGCCAGGGGTACGGGCCTTTCAAATACTATCGCTTCTGCGTTGACGCCACAAAGCGCCCGGCCTATTGCACGCAGCTTTCCGAAATTACGCTGCTAGATGCGAACGGCAAGAAGATTCCAAACAGTGAGTTCAAGCTCAGCTTCGAGGCTGGCGATGGGGCGTTTGGCGACGGCGAGACGCCGGACAAGGCCGTTGACGGTGACGTCAACACCAAGTGGCTTGACTTCAGGGCCAATAGCGGTGCGTCGGCCTCGAGCCGCGCTTCTGTCTGGCTGCAGTTCAATTTCACCTCCCCCGTGAAGCTCTCGAGCTACAGGTGGTGTACGGCCAACGACTTTGAGGAGCGTGACCCCGCGGCCTGGCGGCTTCTTGGATCCAACGATGGCACCACCTGGGTCGTACTCGACAAGGTCGAAGGGTTCCGCGCGACATCCAAACGCAATCGGTTCGCCTTCGGCAGGCGCTTGCGGTAGTGCTGGCCGCAGGGGAAATGATATACTATTAGCATCCTTTAAGTAACAAGTTGGAGCCAATGACAAAATGAAACGATTGCAGACAAGAGAAATCATGGCCGGGTGCGCGCTGATGGCCAGTGCCGCCTGTGCGTACCAGGTGGGCGACCTCGTGAGCGGCTTCGAGGTGACGGCCGTCACGCCGGTTCCCGAGGTGAAGGGCACGCTCGTGCGGATGACCTATCCGAAAAGCGGCGCCGACCTCGTGTGGCTCGACCGCGACGACGACAACATGACCTTCTCGATCGCGTTCCGCACGATTCCAGAGGACGACACGGGCGTCGCCCACATCCTCGAGCATTCCGTGCTGTGCGGATCGGAGAAGTATCCCGTGAAGGAGCCGTTCGTCGAACTGCTCAAAAGCTCCTTCGCGACGTTCCTCAACGCCTGGACATCCTCCGACTACACGGCGTATCCGGTCTGCTCGCGCAATCATAAAGACTTCCTCAACCTGATCGACGTCTACATGGACGCCGTACTCCATCCCCTCAGCGTGAAATCGCCGCTCCCGTTCCGTCAGGAGGGCTGGCACTACGAGGTGGACGACGAAGGCAATTTCAGCCGCAACGGCGTTGTGTACAGCGAGATGAAGGGCGCGTTCGCGAACCCCGAGCGTCTCCTCTACCACGAGCTGCGCCGGATGCTCTTCCCGGACAACACCTACCGCTTCGTCTCGGGCGGCGATCCCGTGAGTATCCCCGACCTCACGTTCGAGAAGTACAAGGACTTCTACTTCCGCCACTACCATCCGTCCAACGCCCGCATCTTCCTTGACGGCCGCGTGGACCTCCCCGCCGTGCTCGCGAAGCTCGACGCATACCTCGCGCCCTACGGACGCCAGGCCGTGGACGCCTCCGTGCCGTTCCAGAAGCCCGTCTCGGCGTCCAAGACGATTGCCTACGAAATCGCGCCCGGCGACAATCCGGCGGACAAGACGCTTGTCGCCGACGCTTGGGTGTTCGCGCCGTGGAAGGACCGCGAGAAGGGACTTGCGTTCGACGTGCTTTCCGACGCGCTTGCCGACTCCAACGAAGCTCCGCTCACGAAGGCGCTCCTTTCGCGCGGGCTCTGCGAGGACGTGGCCCTCTGGTGCGGCGGCAACGAGCAGCGCGCGGCCACGTTCTACGCGAAGAACGTGAAGGACGGCAAGGCCGACGAGGTCCGCCGCGTGATGCGCGAGACGCTGGAGGGCCTTGCCGCGAAGGGCCTCGACCATGCCCGCATTGCGGCGATCCTCGACCGCCACGAGTTCCGCGAGCGCGAGAAGGACACGGGCGACACCCCACGCGGCCTCGCCTACTTCTCCGACGCGATTGAGGCGTGGATGTACGGTGGCGACCCGACCGAGGCGTTCCGCCACGCCCACCTCTACGCATCGCTCCGTGCGAAACTGAAGACGGGCTGGTTCGAGAAGTTCCTGCGTGAGACGTTGCTTGAGAATCCCCACCACGTGCAGCTCACGATGACGCCCTCCGCTACCCTCGCGGCCGAGCGCACCGCCGCAGAGAAGAAGGAACTGGCGTCCATCAAGGCCGGCTGGTCGAAGGAGAGGCTCGAGGGCGAACTCGCCCTCGCATGTGAACTCACCGCGTTCCAGAAGCGCCCCGACGCGCCGGAGGACCTTGCGAAACTTCCGCGTCTCGCCGTGGCAGACGTGCCCGTGCGCGGGCCAGAGCGCGTGCAGAAACTGACGCAGCTCGATTGTGGCGGTATGGTGCCAGTCCTCTCCCCCCGCACCGGTGCAAACGGCATCACCTACGTGAGGCTCTACTTCCAGCTCCACGGCTTGACGCGCGAGGAGCTTGCGGACGTCTATCTGCTTACCGCCCTCATGGGCGAACTCGCCACGCGGAACCATTCCGCGCTGGCGCTCCGCAGCGAGATCGACTCCATCCTCGGCGGTTTCGGCGTGTCGGTTGACGTTCAGGGACGGTCTGACGGCGAGGCGGCGGCCTACGTGGTGGTGACGGCGAGCGCGCTTGAGGAGAAGAAGGACGAGATCATCCGCCTCGCGCCGGAGATCCTGCTCGGGACGAAGTTCGACGACGAGAAGGCCATCGGCAAAATCCTCCGCCAGTTGCGTCGGGCCAAGGAGCGCGGCACGATGGGGCTCGGCGCGCGCAACTACGCCCGGCGCCGCGCGCAGGCGGCGCTTTCCGAACGCGGCCTCCGCGTGGATATTCTCTTGGGAATTGCGCAGATTCGCCATCTCCAGAAGCTCGACGACGCCTACGCGAAGGACGGTGCGGCGATCTGCAAGCGCCTCGACGCGCTCCGGAACCGCATCTTCCTCTCCTCGCGCGTCGCGCTCTGCTGTCTCGCGGACAACACGCCCGCCGACTGGGCGCGCGGCCTGCTCGCGACAATCCCCGAATCGTCGGCCCAGTGGCGCTTCGCGCCCTACGGCTTGCCGCCGAAGGTTGCGGAGGGTTTCCGCACGCCCGGCAAGGTCGCGTTCGCCGCGAAGTCGTCCCGTCCCGGCCCCTACGTGGGCAGTTCCGTGGTGGCCGCGCGCATTCTTTCGCTCGACTATCTCTGGAACGAGATTCGCGTGCGCGGCGGCGCTTACGGTTCTAATTTCCATGTGCGCCCGGACGGCGACGGCGGGTATCTCTCGTGGAATGACCCCAAGCCCGGCCGCACGCTCGGCTGCTACGACAAGTCCGGCGACGCGCTGCGCGCTTTTGCGAAGGGCGACGCCGCGCTCGACCGCTACATCGTGAGCGCCGTCGCGTCCACGGAGCCGTACGAGACGCCGAGCACGGAAGTGGAAAGCGCCGCTATGCGCTACCTGCAGGGACGCACGCCCGAGGATGTCCAGCGTCTGCGCGCGGAGATGCTCCGTACGACGAAGGGCGACTTGATGAAGTTCGCCGACGTACTCGATGGCCTGACGAAGGACGCCTCCATCTGCGTGGTGGGTGGCGGTGAGGCATTTGACACCGCCACGAACCTCCTGCAGCGCGTCGAGTCCGTGCAATGACGCGCCGCGCGCTCATCGCCGCGCTGGTGGTCCGCTGTTGCTTGGTCTGCCTGGCGGCCGGGGACGCGCCGCGCATCGTGAGCTGCGCGCCCGCCGCGACGGAGACGATCTTCGACCTCGGCGGCCAGGGATGCCTCGTGGGGCGCAGCTCCGCATGCCTCTACCCAGCCGCCGCAACGAACCTGCCGAGCGTGGGCGCATACTCCGCGCCGTCGATCGAGCGAATCGTGTCGCTTGCGCCCACACACGTCGTGATGACGTACCTCTCCGACCCCACGATGTCGAACCGCCTTGAGCGTCTCGGCATCCGCGTGCTGCAGTTCCCGTGCGAGCGCCTCGCGGACTACGCGCCGATGCGCGCGCGTCTCGCTGCGCTCTGCGGGATTCGTCCGCGCCGGATGCTCGCCGTCGTGCAGCGCGAGCCGATGATCGTGGCGGGAAAGGAGACGCTGCCGGACGACGTGCTCGCCGAGGTCGGCTGCGCGAACGCCGTCACGAACCGGAAGGGCTACTTCGTGCTCTCGCCCGAGGCGCGCGTGAAGCTTGCGGCCGACGGCGAGGTGGATTTCAGCATGGACTACGATCTCACGCGCCTGGGGCCGAAGCTGGCGGGGGCGATAGCGGAGTTGCGGGGGAGGGTGGGGGCAACGGGCGGGACGCCCGTTGCTGCATTTGCGGGCGAGACGCCCGCCACCCCGAAAAATTGCGAGACGCCCGCCACCCCGAAAATTTACGAGTCGCCCGTTGCCCCAGTGGCCGACGCGCTTTTCTGGTTGCGGGTGTGGCGCATATTGGCGGGGTTGCTCGTGGGAGCGTCGCTGGCGCTTGCGGGAGCGGTGCTTCAGACCGTGCTACGTAATCCGCTGGCGGATCCTTTCGTTTTAGGACTTTCCGGCGGGGCGTCGCTGGCGGCGGCGGCCGTGCTTGCCACTGGACTTGCGGCAGTCGGCGCGTTTGTGTTGCCGGTGGCGTCCTTTGCGGGCGCAGTGGCGGCGCTCCTCGTGGTCGCGGCTGTCGCGCGGGCTGCGGGTGGCGGCCCCGTCACGCTGATCCTCTCCGGCGTTGTGATGGGCGGCATCACCTCGTCGTTCCTCATGCTCATTCTCACGTTCTCCGAGTCGCGCGCGTTGCAGTCCGTCACATGGTGGATGATGGGCAACCTGTCGAGCGCGGAACCCGCGCAGCTCGCCGTCACGGGCGCGTGTGCGGGCGTGGCGGTCGTGGTGCTGCTCGCGCAGGCGAGGCGGCTCAACGCGCTCGTATTGGGGACGGACTACGCGCGCACGCTCGGCGTGCGCACGGAGCGCGTGGTGCCGCTCGTCCTCGGCGCGGCGTCGCTCGCCACGTCGTAGACGACGTTGACGGGGTTGCCGTCGGGCGTCGGACGCAGCAGCGCGAGCTCGACGTACCAGCCGGCCTCGCTGTTGCGGAAGCCCTCGCCGGCCGC
>CADCOC010000160.1 GCA_902802945.1 uncultured bacterium
TGGCCGCCCCGTGTGAGTCGTCGTCAGCGTACCGCCGGATATGGTGTAGGTGCCCGTTCCGGCAAAGCGTCCGATAGAGCCCCAATTGCGAATCGTGACGTCGCCACCGGTCTGAATGAACTCGCCCGTGCCATTGGATCCAACCTGGAATTCGCTTCCGGTCCCGGTCGTGAGCGTACCGCCCGACATCGTGTACTTGGCTGTCTTGCCCGAATTTTCGCCTACTGCGTTCACCGTATTGCCGAGATTGACCGTGCCGTTCGTCTGCACCATGTCGCCGTTGCGCTTGTTTCCGAGTTCAAGCCGCGTCACCGTGAGCGTCCCATTGCCGGACTTCTTGAGGAGACGGATGTTCGCGCTGCCGGAGAACGCGAGGTTGTCGATGTTCTCGATGTAGGTGTACTCGTAGAGGTTTGCAATCGTGGCAGACTCATCGACCACGAACTCCACGAACGATCCGTCGCCGCCGGAGAACGTCGCACCTGACACCGCCGAGAGGTTGTTGAGCGTGAGGACGTGTCCGTTGAGGTCAGCCGCGCCGATGATCGTCGGCGTGTGGGAAAGCCCGCGCCAGTCGCAGTCCGTCGTGAGCGTGCAGTTGCCGATCTCGAACACCTTGCAGGCGATGTCCGTCCCTGCGGGGGCCTGCAGGTTCACGTTGTTGCCCACGATCTTCACGGTGTAGGCGGCAGTCGGCACCACCGGCTCGCCCGCAAGGTCCTCCCAGTTGTTCGCATTCGCGGGGTCACTGCTGACCGCGCCTGTCCATGTAGCGACCTGGTCGCCGTTCTTCGCGAGGATGATCTTCACGTCAACTTCTTTGATGAGGCCGTCCACCAGCCCCTTGGAGGCTGTCGGCTCGCCAAGGAAGTAGATGACAGACTTCTTGGAGGCGGAGTTCGTGACCACGGCGCCTACATAGTCGTCGCACACGATATCCTTCACCGTGAGGTTGTGTCCGTTGAGGTCGAGCACCGCTCCGCTGGCGAGGATGACGTCGCCCCGGTCAGACCAGTCGGCGTCCGCCTCCAGCGTGACGCGGTTGAGGCCGCTGCCCTGCGTGAAGTTCGCGGTGTTGAACGCATACGTGGCGCCGTTCACGGCAATGACGAACGGCACGGATCCGATGTCTCCGCCGAAGTTCTTGTTCGAGCCATAGCCGCCGTAGGTGTCGCCGCAGATGATCGTAAAGCGGTGCCAGCCTTCCGCAACCGCGACCGTGCTGTTCGCCTCGCCGCTGTAGCCGTTGTTGTACAGCACGTTCGCGTTGTCGATGAAGAAAGCAAAATAGTCGTCGAACTTCTGGTTTATGGCCCACGTGCCCGCCTTCGCAGAATCGACGTAGAACCAGCCGTCGAAGCGCAGCTGCGAAAACTTGAGGTTGTTGTCCTGCCAGCTTCCGCCCGCGCCGTTGAGTTTCGAGGTGTCCCCCTCGCCCATGAACGTATAGTCGATGAGGTCGATGTATTTCCACGTCCCTTTGCCCATTCCGCCTCGCTGGGCGTAGTGTATTCTGCCATACTGCGTAGCGGGATGGTCGATCGTTCCGACACGGGCGGCGGCCGGCCAGGACGAATCGTACTTTGCCGGACCAGCCTTCAACGCGTTCCCCTGAGGATAGAGGATCGTATCGGTCACGGCATCATAGACTCCCGCCACGCCGTCCTTCATGCACGGACGCAAGTCGCTCACCAGCACGTACTCCGTGCCGTCGTCCGGAATCTGCCAGATCTTCGCATGGTAGAACCGCGCGAGGCTGTAGTTCGACACGCCTTCCGTCCCGCTGGACGCGTCGATGGTATGTTCCGCGAAAAGATACAGGCTCGTGCCCGTGTCAATTACGCCAGAGTTGGCAGACCAGTCCACGCTCCCGACCTCGAAAGTGCCGTCGGCTTTCGTCGTCTTGCCGGAGAGCGCACCGGTGGTGGAAGCCTCCACCTCCGTCAAGTAGTCTCCGCCCCATGGGACATAGCCATAGCCGTCGCTCGCGTAAGTTCCCCCGTACCAGAACCGCATCGACTCGCCCCACATCGTGCAGAAGCCAAGGTGGGCCCAGGTGCCGTTTGTGATTTTGGCGGCGGCAAGCATGGCGTGGTGGGTATCGCCGCCGAGGTTGGCGAACCTTACCTCCGCCTTGGTGCCGCATCGGCCGCGTATGCCTGTATCCACGTAGAGGTTAGACTTGGATTCCACCCACTCGAGGAAGTAGTCGGGCGTTTCCGCGAAACCGCATACAGCGGCGAGTGCGACCGACGCGGCCAGCGCGCGGTGCCATGTTATTGCTCTTGCAATTGCTTTCATTTTCGCTCTCCTTGTTGGTTAAACTTCAGAGGTAAAATCTGGGCCGTGACAGCAAGCGTACGACAGCAAGGCTGCAACGCCCTTCTTGTTGTCGTACGCTTGTTGTTTCGGAAACGGCGGCGACATGCGCAAAAACGCGCCGCACGCGGCGTCTTTCCGCGTTTTCGGGCACTTCCGCCCTCGCATGACATATATCAGAAACGAGCATACTTTTTTCCAGAAACGCAACCAGTGTATCACAACCCGCCGTGCCAATGCAATACCAAAAATGAAGAAGAATGAAAAAGTTCACGCTCCGCAACAGGAAGCGCGGCAAGGCGTACGACGAGGAGTCCGTGTCCATCCGCGACGAACTTCTCGCCATCGCGAGGAGTCCCGTCAAGGACGGCAAGCTCAAGGGGTACTTCGACCTCATCGTCAACAGGCGCGACAGGTTCTTCCAGTGGGTCTGCAACCCCGAGGTCGAGGCGGAGAACAACCTCGCCGAGAGACGTCTCAGGCCGCTTGTCATCGCCCGGAAGGTCTGCTTTGGCTCCCAGTCGGAGAAAGGACTGATGACCCGCGAGACGCTGATGACCATCATCGACACGCTCTCGCTGATGTGCGACGACCCGGTCGCGAAGCTGTCGCAGGTTCTCGATGCCATTGGGCGCGACAAAAAGGCGAACGTCTCGGAACTGCTCTGGGGGCCGAAGACCCAGCCCGCCAACGTTGCGAAAGCCTGAGCGACTGCGGACGGGGCGGGCGCACCCTCAATTCGGTTGGTGGGTGAGCGGCAACGCCGCGCAACCCACTAACCCATTACCGCAGAAACTGCACAGTACATGAAATGAATTTGCCCGATTTCAAAAAAACACCGTGATCCCTTGACGGGAAAACGAGAAATAGTGTAAAATACTCACTTGAGACAATGTGCCCTTGGGCGGAAGAGAGGAAAAAGACAGCCATGCCAGCAGTAATGGAAGCGATAGATAGGATGACGCCTGACGAGCGCGTCAAGACGATGGAGTACCTATGGGCGGCAATGACCGCCTCTGCTGCGCCCGAGCCGCCGTCATGGCACGGCGACATCCTGGCGGAACGCCGTCGCCGCGTTGTAGCGGGTGAAGAAAAATTCATTCCTCTTGAAGAGGCGATGCGTCAGTTGCGCGGGGAAATTGCATGCCGGTAGTTGTTCTCCAGTCTGCCAAGAACGATTTGCGCGACGGCTACCTTTTCTACGAGAGACGCAGACCGCGCCTCGCGGCCCGCGTTTTTCACACACCCAATCTTCAACAGGTGAAGGAAAGGCAAAAAATATGAAAACACAGATGATCCGCGCCGCGATTGCGGCAATGTGCGTAGCGGCGGCGTTGCCGTCGTTGGCGGCGGACACCGTGGTGAACCTCAACGGAGGCTCGCAGACGGGCAGCTTCAACGACAGAGGTCCGATAACCGGCTCGTACACCATCCACGGACCGGGCACGTTCACGTCCACCGGGCGCGTTTATCCGAACGACCTCTCGCACATCGTCACGTTCGACCAGGGGGCGGTCGTCTGGATCACCACGCATAATGCCGCGAGCGACGGGCTGATCGTCTCGGGCAAGCAGAACTGCGAAGTGCATCTTGGCAACTGCACCGTCGGCAGCTGCAAGGCAGGATCGGAAATCTGCCTTGCCCGCTACGTGACGCTAGTGCTAGATGACGAAGACGTCGGTGCCTCGATTACCACGAAGAACAACAGCGGCACGACGATCACGATGCAGACGAATCCGTCCCAGCAGGCCATCATCAAGGGCTCTGGCAAGCTGAATCTCATTGGCGGCGGAACGTTCCGCTTCGATTCCAAGACCACGTTCAACAACACGGGTCTGATCACGGTCGATGACGGCACGACGGCGAGTTTGAACACTGCCACGGCCACGCTGCCGAACGCCCCGTTCCTCGTGAAGAACGGTGGCGTTTTGAAATTCACTGATGTCGCCAATCTCCCAAGGGGGAAAGTCACGGTGGGTGACGGGGGCGTGCTAGACCTTGGTTCGGGCACCGAGACGATCACCTTCTCCAAAGGCGTTACTTTCAAAGGAAGCTCAATCCTGCGCATGACGGTGGGTTCTGGCGTTCGCTGTCTGGATGCAAAGGGTGAAAGCAGTTGGAATGATGGTACCGGTGTCTATTTCCCGCACAACGACGGCGGCAAGGTGACGATCTCGCCCGTCGCGGGGACGGGGCTCGCCGTCGGGCGCTACACGATCATCAGCAGCATCGCCGAATGTGGAATTGAGGCGTTCGTACTTGACAAGACGACGCTCGGCGGGTTCAATCTTTCTCTCGACCGGGACAGCGACGCCCTCGTGCTGGTCGTCTCGGAAAACGAAGAGTCCTCGTTCGCCGTCTGGTCCGGCGGCGCATCCGGCGCGTTCAACGACGCAAACTGGGACGACGGTGCGACGTTCCCGGAATGGAAGGGCGCGCGCTTCGCGACGTCCGGCGCGTCCGTTTCGCTCGATACGGATTCTCCTTCCGTTCTGCGTCTGTCGTTCGCGGAGTCCGCGACGATTTCGGGAACGGGCACGCTGAATGTCTCCAACGGCGAGTTCTTCGTCGAGGCGGGATGCACCGCCACGCTTGACGTGCCGCTTGCGATAGCCGTTTCGCGCATTCGCAAGTACGGGGCGGGAACGCTCGTTATCAACGCCGCCAAGCAGAGTACGATCTACGATATCATCTCCTACGACGGTCAGGTGGAGCTTCGCCTTGCCGAAGGGGAGACGGCGACGATTCCCGAGCCCATCTACAGCGACTATCGGCGCGCGGGCGGCATTTCGTACATAGGCCCTGGCACGTTCACCTCGTTCCGCTTCTATCCTCGCAACGTCGGCAGCACGAACGTTATTGACGGCGGTGCGACGGTGATCCTTTCCGGAAACAACGCAACGGACGGCATTATGGTGTCCGGCTGGCGCAACAACGAGGGCCTTCCGGGCGCCGGCACGGTTGCGCTTGGCGACTGCACAATCAAAGGCAGCTACAATGCGGACACGCTTTTGCAGCGTGAGGTGAACATCGTGTTCGCCGACCCCGTGAACGGTACGACGATTTCCACGGATGGCGCGAACGGCTCTCCGATTACGATCACGACCGACAAGACGGGTGCGTTCTACGGCCCCGGCAAGCTGAACATCGCTGGTTCCGGAAAATTCCTGTTTGGCGCGAGCGCGAAGTTCTACCAGACGGGCGAGACCGTCGTGAAGAGCGGTGCGACCGTGCAGTTCAGAACCGACGTGCCGAATGGGACGTTCACGGTCGAGAACGGCGGCACGATCGCCGGCATTGGCGAACTTCCGCGTCATATCGGCGCGCTGTCCATGGAATCCGGCGCGACGTTCGGCACCATCGACAATCGCTCGATCATCGTACCTGCGGCGTTCACGTGCGCGGCGGGGGCGGCGTTCGACTTCGCGGTGGGCACGGCGAGCGGGGGCGGCGTGCCTCTCCTCGACCTTCGCGGCGCGTCGCTTTCCATCGGGGCGGGATCCACCGTGCGCGTGGTCCTAAACGGCGCGATGCCGAACGGAACGTACGATTTCATTTGGTTCGACGCGGCGGACGCCGCGCAGATCGCCAATCTCTCGTTCTCGTTCGTGGACGGAACGGAATCGGGTTGCACGGGGACGATCGCCGTCTCCAACGGCGCGGCGAGCCTCACGATCGGCGGTTCGTCCGCAGCCGCCATGAACGTCTGGCGCGGGTTGGGCGCGGACGGCGCGTGGAGCACGGCGCGGAACTGGACGGCGCAAGATGCGCCCGTCGCCGGCGGTGTGCTTGAGTTCTCCGGAACGAACAGGCTCGTGAACGTGAACGACACGGGGCGTACGGCGTTCTCGTCCTTGTCCTTCACGTCCAATGCGGGCGCGTTTGACATCGACCTCAACGGTGCGGGCGAAGGCATGGCGACGATCGTCAACAACTCCGGCAACAAGCAGATCGTGCGCGGCTGCGTGAACACGGGCGCGCTTGCGAAATCCGGTAGCAAGGAGGTGGAGCTGGTCGATCCCGTCATCGGCGGAAAGCTGACCATGGCCAACGCCTCTTCGCCGCTCGCCATCCGTTCGACGGCAGAGAACACCGTCACCGTGAACAGCAACGGCGGCGTATCGTCCGCCGCCACGTTCCGTTATCTCGGCCCCGGCGCATTCCTTACCTCGCGCATCTATCCGAATGCGGCGAGTGTGCCCGTCTATTTCGAGGAGGGCGCGACGGTGTGGATCACCACGCACAACGGGGCAAAGGACGGACTCATCGTCGCCGGCGGAACGGACCGGATTCTCAAGGCCGGATACTGCACAATCGGTTCTAGGTTCACGGACGCAATGACGGAACTTCTACGTACCGTCACGATTGAGTTCACGGACAAGACGCAAGGCGCGACCGTCACGACCGACAACGTGAACGGGACGCCGATCACGATCCAGACGACGAACAACAAAGGTGCGACGTATCGCAAACAAGGGTACTTCAAGGGCGCGGGACGCTTCAACATCGCCGGACACGGCACGTTCGTGTTCAATCCGCAGACGACGTTCCTGCACACGGGAACGACGTTCATTGATGCGGATGCGACGGCGGTCGTCATGCCGGACGTCGGCTACACCAATTCGGCGATCACCGTGGCGGGCAAGTTGCGTCTTGAGGGCGGAATTGTGTCGAAGCGCGTCACGGTGCAGAACGGCGGCGTGATCGAGAACCCCGGCGCGGCGACGGTCAGCGGCGGCGTGTCGCTCGCTGGCGGCGCGAAGATGGTTCTTCCCGTGGCGGCGGACGGCACGGTGACGAAGGCGCAGTGCGCGATCGTCGCGCCGTCGTCCGGCACGGCCACGGTCGAGCTCGCGTGCGCGTCGCGGAGCCTGCCGAAGAAAACGCCTATCGTCCTCACGCAAGGTGCTGGGCTTGCGGCGGGTGCAGAGGCGAAGTTCGCCGTGACGCCGGTCTTCGGTGGTGCACTGGTTCCGGGAATCAAGGTGAAGACGTCGGTTTCGTCCGGAGAGCTTTGCGTCGAGTTCATCTCCAAGGGCATTCTGATTATCGTGAAGTAGTGTGCGGATTGTCGTATTGCGATGCGCGAATATCGGCAACGCGCTGCAGCGCGTTGTACCAGTGGGGCGGGCGGCTCGCCGAGGACGGCTCGCCCCACCGTTCCGCCACCAAGATGGCGGCTTTCCCAGTCAGTTCCGCCGCTACATCCACCTGTTCCGCGCCGTGATATTACGGTGCGGAACGGCCAATTCTGGCAAAAGGGATGATTATTGCCGCAAACTGTTCACAATGCGGCAGCATGATCTACACGTTCTACATGTTCTACACGGCTAAAAACAAAAGCTAAATCTAAAACGAACCCCACCTCGTTCCGCAGCGTAATATCACAGCCCGCGCCGTAATATCACGGTTCGGGCTGTTCTTTTTCTCCGCAAAACGCCGCGCGGGGGATTGACAAATCATAGAAGGATGTGCTACCATACTGCCCATCTTCTTTGGGAGACCAACGAGGTTGAATGGTAAATCGCAAATGACGCCAGTGAGGAGGCATGGAACGGCATCGGAAACGACGCCGCCTATAACCACGCACAGACGCCCCGTGGCGCGTCCGCGCATGGCGCAAATACCCCCCTCATGGCCTGACGGCGCTGGAACAGCGGGCATCTTGCCCGTTGAAATCAACCACAACAAACCCTTTAACGACATGAGCCGAGAGACGCAGACCGCGCCTCGCGGCCCGCGTTTTTCACACACCCAATCTTCAACAGGAGAAGGAAAGGAAGGAAAGGCAAAAAATATGAAAACACAGATGATCCGCGCCGCGATTGCGGCGATCTGCGTAGCGGCGGCGTTGCCGTCGTGGGCGGCTACAAACATCACGGAGGACGTGACGCTGACTGAGGATGCGGACTGGCGTGAACATGGGCAAGTCACCCTCTCTTCGGGCGTGACCGTTATTCTCAACGGGCACAAACTCTACACCGCCGGTGTGACAGGCGGCACGATTCTTAACCAGGCTGGGATGTACTCGCACTACCGCTTCAAGGTCGAGGCGATTGGTAGCGGCAATGTTCTTGCGATCTCCGACCTGCGCCTTTACAGCTACGGCGTCAACGTGACGACGCAGCGCAGCGATGCCAGCGGTAGTACCGGCGGTGGCGGTGCTCCAAGTGGCCAAACATACTTGGCGGCGCTCGACAACAACGTAAACAACAAATGGTGCGCCACCTATATCAAGAACTTCGACACGTTGTGGGTACAGGTTGACTACGCAGAGCCGATCATGATAACCAAGTACGAGTGGTACTCTACAAATGACGGTTTGCAGCAGGACCGTGCGCCCACCAAGTGGCGTTTTCAGGGGTCGAACGACGGCACGAACTGGGTGGACATCGACGTCGTTCAGCGCGCCTACGAAGACAACCCCGCAACCAGCAAGACGCTCGCCTACACTTATGACAACGGTCTGACCCAAGCTCCGGCGATGGGGGAATTCCACGTGGACGTTCCTCAGGGGAACACGACAGAGAACACCGTGGTTCTTCAGGGAAATATCAAGTTCTTCAAGGATGGTGCCGGTACGTTGACCGAGACCAGAACCGTCCAATCACACAAGGGCGGCGACGAAATCACGGCAGGTGTCATGGCCTATTCGGCGGCGAACTATGTCCTGCCCGGTGACCTTACGCTCGCCGGCGGTACGCTCACAATAACAGACGGCAATCCGCTGACGGTGTCCGGCGCGATGTCCGTCACTTCGCCTTCGACGGTGAAGTTCATCAGCAGCGCACCCCTTGGACGCAAGTTGCTGATCAATGGCGCGGGCACGGGGTTCGCCGTCAGCGACCTGACGCTTGCCGTGGAGCCGTCCGTTCTCGGCATCGGCGCCCTCAGCGTGGACGAAGGCAAACTCTATGCGTCATTCGGCGCGGCGGACGACGTAGTGCTGGCGCGCTGGACCGGAGTGGTTGACGGCGATGCCTCTAAGCCCGGCAACTGGAACTGCTACAACGGACTCGGTACGCTGTTGCCAGACAAGTTGCCGTCTGCAATCACCGACGTCCGCATCGAGGGCAACGTAAACATCCAAATGCCGGTCGGCACGACGATCGCTTGCGAGCAATTCACCGTCGGCGACTGCACGCTCACGGCAGACTGCGACTGGCGCGGCCTCTGCGGTCCAATCTCAGGCACGGTTGCGCTCAATGGCCACCGCCTCAAGCTGACGGACTTCCTTGGCACCGGCACCATTCAAGGGCATCCAGGTAATCCAGACGGCTACGCCCACTACCGCTTCAAGGTAGAGGCGATCGGTAGCGGCAACATTCTTGCATTCTCCGACCTGCGCCTTTACAGCTACGATGTCAACGTGACGGCGCAGCGCAGCGGCGCCAGCGGTGGTACCGGCGGCGGCTCCTATACGGGTGACGGGGCTTGCAACAATGCGCTCGACAATTCTGTCAACAATAAGATATGTGTCAGGAACATCAGCAACTTCGACACGTTGTGGGTGCGGGTGGACTACGCGGAACCGATTCTGATTACCAAGTACGAGTGGTACTCCACAAATGACGGCGATCAACGGCAACGCTCGCCCACCAAGTGGCGCTTCCAGGGATCGGACGACGGCACGAACTGGGTGGACATCGACGTCGTTCAGCGCGCCTACGAAGACAACCCCGCAACCAGCAAGACGCTGGCGTACACGGGTAACGTGGAGCCTACCCTCAGTGTGTTGCAAGTGGATGTGCCGGATGGGCTCACGAAGACCAACTCCACGCTTGCGCTCACTGGCTACATCAAAGTGGAGAAGACGGGCGCGGGTACGTTTGTCGCGAATAAGGCGGGGCAGGAATCATTCGGCGGCACCGAGGTGATGGAGGGCACGCTCAAGCCCGGCGTCAATTCAGCTGGTGTGTTTGGAAAGGGCGGCGACACGCTTGCGGTTGCCGACGGGGCGCAGATTCTCGACAACCTCGCGGCGAACAATGCGTTCGCCCTCCACTATCTCCAGCTCGCGGGCGAGGGACCGGACGGCACCGGTGCCTATCGTGTCACGCGCTCCAAGCCTTATACCTACAACTACGCCTGGACGCGCGGGTTGACAGTGACGAACGACACGCTCTTCGGGCGTGACGATTACGGATTTGGTCTTGTTTCCATGACTTCAGTCGCGCTGCCCTTGACGCTCAACGGCAAGACGCTTACCTTCAAGTCGTCGAAGGGGACGGGACAGAGCGATCTGCATCTTCCTTTCCGCAACGTCCAAGGCAACGGCCCTGGCACGCTCGTCATTTCCGATTACGTGAGACTCTATCCAAAGAACGCGACGAGCACGTTGCCCGAGGTGACGCTCGTGATAGACACGCTTGGCCGGTACTTGTCCGCCAGTGACGAGTCGTCCATCACGGTGTCCAATCTGGTTTACAGGAGCAGTTTTCAAAGCCCGAACAACGTGCATGCCGTCACCGTGCTTGGCAGTTATACGCCGGAATCCACCGTGTCCACGCCGAAGGTGCAGTTGGGCGACGAGACGCATCTTTCGCCCACGCTCGACCTCAGTGGCTGGGCTGGGACGTTCAACAAGGCGTTCGGCGGCGGGCTGACGTTTGCGGAAGGTGCGACAGTCTCCGTCAAGGTCGGTAGCCGCAAGATTCCGAGAAGGGTGATTGGCTGGACGGAGGGGACAGGTCCCGCCAACGTGAACTTTGTGCTTGCCGATGCGGTTGGCAGGCTGACCGTCGAGTCCGACGGCGTCTATCGCCAGACTGGATTCATGCTCATCGTCAAATAGTCGAACGCGGCAACGGGCAAGATGCCCGTTGTCCCAGTGGGGCGGGCGGCTCGCCCCACCGTTCCGCCGCCAAGATGGCGGCTTTCCCAGTCAGTTCCGCCGCCGCATCCACCCGTTCCGCGCCGTGATATTACGGAGCGGAACGGCCAATTTTGGCAAAAGGGATGATTATTGCCGCAAACCGTTCACAATGCGGCAGCATGATCTACACGTTCTACATGTTCTGCACGGCTAAAAACAAAATCTAAAACGAAACCCACCTCGTTCCGCAGCGTAATATCGCAGCCCGTGCCGTAATATCACGGTTCGGGCTGTTCTTTTTTCTCTGCGCCTCTGCGTGAGATTACGGCGCGGGCGGCGGCGGCGAGCAGGGGCCGCCTCTACGGCGGCGAGACGAGGGAGGTGACCGCGAAGTGGGAGCGGTGGACGGCGAAGCGCGGCAGAACGACGGGCGGGACGGCACGAGTCCGGCGCTGCCCCATCCGCACATCCGGCGCGAGAGCGGCTGCTGGCGGAGCAGCTCGACCAATTCCTTGTCCCCCTTGAGGTTGAGCGCCATTTTGAGGATGTACGCCTTGAAAATGGAGACCCTGTCCGCCTTGGGGCGTCCGTTGCCGCACCACTTCGCGTACTCGAACTCTTTCGGGTCGATCACGGCCTCGCAGACCGAGACGAACAGCCTGTGGTCGTAGTCAAGCTCCCCGACCTCATCCATGATGAACGGGAACACTCCCTGCGCGAGTTCCGACCACAGACGGAGGAATCTTTCGCCCATGCGTCTGCTTCCATTGTAGGCATCCTTTGTTTTCATGCCAATAGTATAGCATATAACTGGAGAAAATCAAGTATAAAATAAACAGAAATGCAATTACACCCATCCCCCTACATGAAAAACTTCATTTTACCCCTTGCGCCCAAAGTGAGATTTTGGCATAATAGACGCGCTGAACCTTTCAGACGTGCAAGGTGGTTTCTGCGAGTTTCTTCAAGTCGCGTGGCTTGGCTCGTGAATGGTGCGGAAGGGGGGTTTTGAAATTACCTCAGTTTCATGGCAACAAGAAGAAAGAGACAAAAGGCCGAAACGGTGCAAAAGGTTGCGACTTCAGGAAAGGAGTCGCAAGACTTCATTCGGAAACTGATCGCGCTCGCAGCGGCAACGATAAGCGTCACGGTCCCTGCAATAGCGGAAACGGCTATTACATCCGTGTCAAGAGAAGGCGGCATTTCCGCAGGCGTTCCGAAGGTGCGGTTCGTGCCGCAGCCTGCGCTGAAGATTACGGGCTTCTGGGCCGACCGGCTCGACCGTCTGGAACGGGTCTGGATCCCGCACTGCTGGAACCGACTCGGCGTGAAGGGCGTGTTTGCCCAGCGCAACCTTGCGGAGGCGACGATGCTCGCGCTCGAACGCCACCCAGAGCGGAAGGACCTCTCCGACATCCTGGAACGGTTTGTGCGGGATGACATCTCCCGTCAGCAGCCAGATGGTTATGTGGGGCACTGCAACCGGCACTACGTCGACTTCGGCCAGCACGAACTTTATGTGCAGGGTTATTACATTGAGGCGGCGGTGCGGCACATGTCCTTCACGAAGGGACGCGACCGCCGCTACTTCGACGCGGCAATCCGTCTTGCCGACCACCTTGACTCCATGTTCGGTCCGCCGCCCAAGCGCACGTGGACGGACGGCCATCCCGGCGTGGAGAAGGCGTTGCTCACGCTTGCGGACGCGGTGGACCGCTGGGACGGCGCGGGGAAGGGCGCGAAATACGCCGCATTAGCCCGCTACTTCATTCGCCACCAGAGCGACATCCCCAAATGCCGCCACAGGTACTGCCAAAGCCACGAGCCCGCCGTGCAGATGAAGGAGGCCGTGGGACACGCCGTACGCGGCATGTACTTCTACGCCGGCATGGCGGGGAGCGCGTGGCGGTGCGGCGATGCGGAGCTCGCGGCGGCCGTGCGACGTGTGTTCGAAAGCGCGATCGACCGCAAGGGCTACATCACGGGCGGCGTGGGCGGACAGTGGGCCGGCGAGGCGTTCGGCCCGGAATGGTCTCTCCCCAACGCGCGGGCGTATCTGGAAGGATGCGCGGGGTGCGGGATGTACGACTGGTGTACGGAGATGGCGATGCTGGACGGTCTCGCCCGTTCCGAGGACGTGCGTGAGCGCGTGGTGTACAACAACCTGCTCGGCACGTTCTCCGACGACTTCAGCTGCTACGCCTACCAGAACCCGCCTGCCTGCGCGAATCCACGCTATCCGTGGCATACGCTGCCGTGTTGCGTGGGGAACGTGCCGCGCGTGCTTGAGGACTTCAAGAACCGCATGTACGCGGTTTCTTCCGACGGCGCCACGCTCTACCTGAACCACTTTATCGCCTCCACGGACGGCAAGGTGGAGATCGGCGGCACGCGGGTGCGTCTTGATCTCGCCACGGCGTATCCATTCGACGGCAAGGTCGCGCTGACGCTCACGGCGGATCGCCCGACGGCGTTCACGTTGCGCGTCCGTTTCCCGAACCGGACAGAGTCGGCACTGTACACGGCCGAGCCGACGGTCCCGCATGGGTACCGAACATTTGATGTCCAGTTGAAATCGATGCCTCTCTCGCCGATTCAAGCGTGTTCCGCCACGATCCGCTTCGAGCTCCCGCTTCCGCTCCAGCGCGTTACGTGTGACGTACGCGTTGCTGCGAACCGGGGACTTGTCGCCTGGCAACAGGGGCCAATCGTCTATGCGTGGGAGGGTAAGGACTTCAAGCAGCGTGTTCCCTACTACGCCCGGCTCAACCATGGTTGTCCAAGCCGCGTGTGGATTCCCGCAGACGGCACCGCGCCCACGTCCGAGACCGAGTCCGGAGACTGGTTCCGCAACACCGGCTGTCCCCTCGACGCATCCAACCAAAAGGTGACAACCTCTTGCTTCCTGAAAGAACGCTGATCGGGGAAATCGTATAATACATGTTCAACAACCCAAGAAAGGAAAAGTCTATGACAACGAGAAAAGAACTTCGCGCCGTGATTGCGGCAATCTGCGGCGTGGCGGTGGCAATTCCAGCGATGGCGGTAACAACTCTTACCGTCACGCCGAGCGGCGAGGGAATTTCCGTAGGTGTTCCGGCAGGGGCTGTGGATGCGGAATCGGCGCTCTATCTTGTCTGGGATTCGGAAGACCACGGCGATGAGCTGGCCGCATGGCCAATCGCGAACCGTGTCGCCTACGACGGCGTACTCTCATCATCCGCCGCAACATACTATTTCGCCACCAACTGCCTGCCTGCGAACTATTGCGCCCGCGTCCTCGCGACAAAGGCGGTGAACGTGATCGACGGTTACATCTACTGCGGTGCCAACCAGTGTGTCAATACTGGCATCCTTGCGACGGATATCTATAGCCTTACCATAAAATACGCAATCCCAGCCACAGAAGGCAGCACTGCATGGGTGCTGATTGGCGCGGCTCGCGACAATGGCACCATTGCGCGGTATTCGACACACCTCTATCTGCGTTGGACGGGGCAAGAC
>CADCOC010000161.1 GCA_902802945.1 uncultured bacterium
CGTCGGCGACGCGAACACGCCCTTTTCGGCGGAAGCACTCCGCTCGGCCTCGGACGACTTCATTGCGTATGTGGGGTCGCCGGCCGGCAAGGAGGAGATCAAGTCGCTGACGCACGATCTCGACAGGATTGGGAAAGAGCTCAAGCCAATGCTCACTACGCTCCACGAAGCCATCCGCGTCTACGGGCGCAAAGACTCCGAGCCAACGAAAGACGGCGTGCGCCATTCCGCGGAACTCCTCGATGTGCTGAGCGTCATCGAAAAGATCGAGAGACTCGACAGTGCTGGCAAGATCCAGGGCGGCGTGGTCCAGTCGGACAACGAGAAGGAGCGCGAGGTGTTCGACAAGCTTGAGCGAGAGCTCGGGGACTGCACCAGGACCATGGCGTCGACCATTGGCAAGAGAATGTCCGCAGTGGACAGCCATGGCAGGTCCACCTTCGACAACATGGAGGTCAAGGAGGACGAGTCCGTGACGGACGTCTGCATCGACGTCATAAAGAGCCATGCGATTGAACTCGGCATCTCCGCCGCGCTGGAATACGGTTTCTTCGTGGGCGGCTTCAAGAACCGGCTTGCGGAAGCGTTCACCAACGGCACGGAAATGCAGGTGCGCATGAAGAACGTCGGCCCCGTCCTTGCGGAAAGGAACCGAAAGCTTGCGCCAGGCGAGCGCCTGTCGGGACAGGAGATGGCGACGCTCTCCCGCGCGACGTCCACGTTCCTCGTGCCGTCGCCGCGTCCAGACGCCGAGAAGGACTGGGGTTCGAACGCCGGGAAACGCGCCGAGATGCTTACGGCGATCTCGTACAACATTTCGCGCGCGACGTCCGCGATGAATCTCAAGGAGGGAGAGAAGCTCTCCGATGTGGCGCTTCGGCATGCGGTCCTCAACATGGGGCTTGTCGACGGGAAGCTGGTGGAGTCCATCGCCTCGCTGTCGGACGACGACTACAACGCGCTCCTCGCGGAAGCTGGCCAGATGGATGCCAAGGATGGCGTGTACGGTGTTTCGTCCGCGGTGTCCGCCCTGCGCGGGGCGCAGGCAATCTTGAATCAGATCGAGATTGTGGAGGACGACGAATAGCCCGGATATGATATACTATGCGCCGCAAACGAGCCATTCTGAATCATGAAAATGAAACTTGAAGAGCTGATCGGAAAGTTCTCGGCGGCCGTCGGAATCGAAAACGTTCCGGCCGTCGAGGGCGTGTGGAAATTCTCGGCGGACGGCAACGTGTTCGGGGTGACGGGCGACGAGACGGGCGAGACCGTCTGGCTCTTCGGCGAGGTGCCGTACGCGGACCCGGAGAAGAAAGACGCCCTGCTCAAGGCCGCGATGGAGGCGAACTATTTCCACCGCGGTACGGGCGGGGCTACCTTCTCACTCAATCCCGAAACGGGCGCGCTCACGCTCATCGCATCGACGAAGCTGGACGCGCTCGGCGAGGAGGATTTCTTCGCGTTCGTGGAGAAGTTCGTCAACGCGTTGGCGATCTGGAAGGGCATCTCCGGGTCGGGCGAGGCTCGCGACGATTCGCCCGCCGCGCCGCCCGCCGACCAGCCGACTCCATTCAATTTCGGCTTCATGCGGGTGTGACCGGAAAAATTGATACGAGGCATGAGCGCAGCGGAAGAGAGAGCGGCCTTTTGGCAGGAAACGAAGCACCGCATGACGCGGCGCCTCGCCGGTTGGGATTATCGCCAGCGCGCCATCTACATGATCACCGTGACGCTTGAAGATCGGCGTGGCGAGCCGCTGGGGAAACTCGCCAAAAACGGCGAGTCACAGAACTACGTCGCCAAAAATGGCGAGTCACAGAACTACATCGCCCCCACGCCCTTTGGCGAGGCGGTGCTGGAGGCGCTTGCCGAAATGCCGCGAATCGCGCCGCAGGTGGAAATAATCGCGGTGCAGCTGATGCCTGATCACATTCATTTCATCGTTTTCGTGAAGGTGCCGCTCGCGCGGCCGCTTGGCTCGCTGGTGCGCGGCTTCAAGGCCGGCGCGGCGAAGCGATGGAAGGCCCTCGGCGAGTCACAGAACTACTACGCCAAAAATGGCGAGTCACAGAACTACCCTGGTTCTGTGCCTGCGCATTCTTGCGCAGGTAGTCCTGTGCCCGGGCATTCTTGCCCAGGTCTCAAGTGGGCCGAGGGCTTTCAAGATACCGTGCTTTTGCACGAGGGGCAGCTGAAGGCGATGATCGCCTATCTTCGCGATAATCCCCGCCGCCTGGCCGAGAAGCGCGCAAATCCCGCGCTTTTCAAGCGCGTGGAGCGCATCGAGCTGCCGCTCGACGGCGGGCGGCTCGTGGGCTGCTTCGAGGCGCTGGGCAACCGCCACCTTCTCGAACGGCCGCTTGCCCAGGTGCAGTGCTCGCGGCGCTTTTTCACCTATCAGCGCGAGGCGAAGCGCGGCGGCGGAATGAAGATTGCGCGCACGCCCGACGGCGAGCCGATAATTGAAAGCGAAAGCCCCGAATACCGCGAGCGGTTGGAAAGCGCGCTCGCCGCCGCCGCACATGGCGCGGTGGTGCTGAGCCCGTGCATTTCCGATGGCGAGCGCCAGATCGCCCGCGAGGCGATGAAGCGCCGCCTGCCGCTGGTGGCGCTGAAGAACATGGGTTTCGCAAAGCTGGAGAAGCCGGTTGGCCGCTATTTCGATGCCTGCGCGGAAGGGCGGCTTTTGCTGCTCGCCCCGGCCGCTTGGCCCTATACCACGCAGGAAAAGCCGATGACGCGCTTCGACGCCACCGCCTTGAATCGCATCGCCCAATGGCTGGCGGGCGGTTCTGTGCCGGGGCATTCTCGTTCTGTGCCTGGGCATTCTTGCCCAGGTTTCCCCGTCGAAATCAACTACCACGGCATGAAGCCCGCCAACATCGACGAACTGGCCGAGAAGGCGGTGCTGGCGCGGAAACTCGAGTAGGTTGTAACCTTTCGCGCTGAAGCGTGTAATCAGAGCAAAAATAACAAACCATAACAAGGAGAAAAACAATGGGCATCTTCGACAAGAACATCCACATGAACGGAGCCGGAACAACATATCAGGCGTTCCTCGATCTGGCCGACGCGGCCGAGGAAAAGGGCGGGACGATCGGAGACCGTACGGTGCGGCTCGTCAAGGCCGGCGACGGCCTCGCGACCACGACCTCCCTTGGCACGAAGGGCGCACGCGCCGACCAGATCGCCGACGCGCGCAACGCCTTCCTCCAGGCCATCGCGCGGGAGTACGGATATGCCGCACGGGACATCGCCGCGAAGACGCTCGGCGACGGGAAGGATCCCGTCCCCCTCACCGCGCGAACCATCCGCGCCGTGAACCAGGCGCTCGGCGACAAGGGCGCGCTGGCTGCGGAAAGTGCCCTTATCCGGCAATTCAAGTTGGACTTCGACGTCGAGATTGTCACCGCCCAACAATGGCTCGGGTTTCGCATGGGCGTACCCGGCATCAAGCTAGACCATGCGAAGGTCCAAGCCGAGGTCCTGAAGCTCGTCAAGGAAGGAAAGTACCCGAATACCCAGAGCGGCATGAAGGAGGCGATCCGTGATGTCGCCGCTCCGCGGGTCGCCGCCGCGGCGCGGATGGAGTCGCTGTTCCGCGCGAGGGGCGTGCCCGAACACTGGGCACCTAAGCTCGCGGCAAAGGCCGTCGACAAGGCAGTGGCGATTCTCGATGACACCTCCGTTTCCCACGGCGATGCCGTGAACGACAAGCTCAACACCCTGGCCACGGAATTCGCCGCGGAAAACAATGACTTCTTCGACAGGTTCTCCATCGCGGAGACGACGGCGAACGAGGCGGAGAACCTCCTCAAGACCATGTTCGGGCCGGAAGCCCTCAATGACGAGGATGCCGCGAAGGCCCTTGAAAACCTCAAGTCCAAG
Organism: uncultured bacterium; assembly: GCA_902802945.1. GTDB lineage: Bacteria > Verrucomicrobiota > Kiritimatiellia > RFP12 > UBA1067 > RUG572. The sequence goes on from CADCOC010000161.1 coordinate 3,892, forward strand.
CTCGACAAGCTGCAAGATGAGAAAATATCGAAGGAGGATTTCGAGGCCGAATGCGACAATGCGTTCAAATTGACCGTCAAGTCCCACATCGTGCGGCGGATTGGAATGGAAATGATGCTGGCCAACAGCAGCACCTCCTACGGACGCATGGGCGTCCGACTCTACGACGCCCTCGGCGTAGGAAACGGGGAGAATGACCGGGCCATTGACGACTTCCGCATCTTGAAGATGCCCTTCGAGAAGATCAAGAACTATGCCGGCCTGGACGCGAAGAGTCCGGAGGAGCTGCGCCACCAGGCGGCAAAGTTTGTTTTCAGGGCCATCGTGGAAGACTACGTGGGCAAGCGCCCGCTGCCTGCGGACGGACATCCGAATCTGGGCACCATCAAGTTCGCCGTCGCGCACGAGGTCGAGATAGACTTCGTGGACCGTTTCGCGTCGGCCGTCACCGACGATGACTTCGCGAAACTGGCGGAGGACTTCAAGACGCAGCTCGCCCAGCAGTTCGAGCGCGTCAACACGACGCTCAAGAACATCGACATCGCCAAGGAACAGGCGAAGGGCGAGCTGGAGGGGAGGCTTCAGCAGATCGCCGACCAATACGGCATCCAGTTGACGCAGGGCATCAAGGACATGTTCGCAAAAACCCTCGTCGAGGCGACTGGCAAGATGTTGAAAGACGCACCCTCCGTCAAGAAGGCGCTTACTGCAGACGAGTGCAAGGCGGCGATTCTCGACCGGATCGAGAAGAAGTGGCTGTCGCTCTGCCGCAAGGCGGCCACGGAAATCGAATCCTCCGCGCTCGACCCCGCGCAGAAGAAGGCCTTCCTCGCCAAGGTCATGGCAGGCAATGTCGATGTCACGCACGTCAAGATTGCGCTCAAGACGGTAACTGCCTTCGACGCCAAGGAGCTGGCCGACGCGGCGAAGGCCGGGGACGGCAAGAAGCTCGCCGAGCAGCTCTTCCAGTTCGTCGCCAAGACGAACGCGATGATCACGGACAAGGCCGACATTGAGTCGGTCAAAGGAGCCGACGACTACACGGCGTTCGTTGGCACCGCCACGGATCTGTTCTTCGTCATACACCCGGAGATTGCGGACGGCATCCGGGGCCTCGACGCCGGCCCGCGCGCGAAGTTGTTCGACGACGCCATCGAGGCGTCGATCGACAAGTCGCGTGAACTCCAGAATCGAAACAGGGACGGGCTTACCAAGTTGCAGGAGATGGCCATAGGACTGGAAGCGAGGCACTGGTCGGCGGCTACCTCCTGCGTCATGCAACTGCATCAGGTTGTCGCCTAGCTCCCCGCCCAGTAAACGAGGATAACTCTGATGATTGCTTTCGCTGCTTGGAGATTAGGAGTTTCGGAGGAGGCGATTATATAAACCTAAAATCCTCGGTTGAAAGTCTCACGCAGAGGTGCAGAGAGGCGGAGAGCGCAGAGAAAGTTCAGAAATCCGGCGGGAAAGAAAACCATGACAAGAAGAATCTCGGAAAACTCTTTCACCCAATTGGTGAAAACAAATACATACTCAAGCAATGGGATAAACTCTGCGAACTCTGCCTCTCCGCGCCTCTGCGTGAGATGTAACATGGAGTGGTAAATCGAAATGAGGAATTTAGGATAAATTCTCCAAGTCTCCTCAACTCCAAAACTCCCAGAAGCGAAAGCAAGTAAGAGAAATCAAGAGGAAGGATATATGCCATGAGCATCGACATAAACGCATTCCGCTCGATCGCGAACCAGAGCCCGGACAAGTTCGTCTATGCGCAGGGCGATACGCTCAAGGCCTCGCACAGCGACACCAGCCACGGCGCGCACACCTACAGGGCCGCGACGAACGCTTTCCTCAAGGCCTGCGTCGACCACTACGGATCGCGGATGGGCTCCGCGATCGTGCAATTCCTCCAGGCCGACATCGAGGACGGCAAGCCGCTCACGGACCAGCAGATCGTGGACCTCGTCGAAAACGCGATCCGCTCGCGTCCGCAGGACTTCCCGTTCCTCACCAAGTACTACCTCAACGCCGACTAAGTCATTGAAGTCGTGTAACCTTTTGTCGAATTTTGTGTAAACAAGGCAGAAACAAACTTCAAGAAGGAGAAAAACTATGGCCCTCGACATCAACGGATACAACAGCGCGTTCAAGTCCTTCGTGGAATTCGCGCAGAATCGGACTGGCGAGAACCAGGAGAAGGCGATCGCCGACGCGCGCATCAAGAAATACAACGGCGAAGAAGTCCTTACCATCGCCCACGTGAAAACGGACGATGTCCACAAGTGGCTGCGCACGGGCGACGAATGCGACGTGAACGACCGCACGCGCGCGATCTTCAGGGCGGCGGTCGTCAACATGTTCGGCGGGGAGTCGAAGGTCCCCGAGTCCGTCAAGAAGGCGATGCTGATGGAGGACTACGACAAGGGCAAGCCGCTCACGGCGCGGCGCATCCTCGCGGTCAAGGAGGCGATCGACGCGGACGGCACGGCCAAGGCGCGTTCCGCGACGATCCGGTTCGAGACGCTCGACAATCCCGCGAACGAGGCGGCGATGCTTGCGAAGGGCTACACGAAGGCGGAGCTGCCGCGCCTCGCGCGCGCCGCCCACTTCTACGCCGAGGTGAACCACTGCGCAGAGTTCGAGGCACTTGATGAACTTACGACGCCCGGCACCAAGGCCAACCGCCTCATGCAATACGGCGGGCGATTCCTGGAGAGCGCCGCGAACTTCGCGAACGGCCTCCGCCTGATGGACTCCTTCGCATCCTGGTTCACGGCGGTGCGCGAGACGAAGGCAGCGGACAGGGAGGATAAGTTCGAGAACGCCAAGACCTTCACCGATTTCAATTTCGCGGGCTCTATCGCCAGTCACGACACCCAGGCCGGCTTCGAGCGCATCGTCTTCGAGGAGCTGGCGGTCAACCCGGACGCGAACCTCGCCGAGACCGACCCGGAGAAGATCTTCGGGATGAAGGACAACGCGGCGTCGCGCTTCCTCGGCACCCGTCGCTACGGCAACTTCCTGGGCGTCGTCGTGTCCGTCCCCCCGGCGCGGCGCGGGGCGATCTTCGCCGTCTTCGACAAGCTCTCCAAGCCGCTTCCGGAGACGAAGGAGGCCGCGCTGGCGTTCAACGAGCTGCCCCTGGACGAGAAGTGCGTCCGCGATCCCAACCTCGTCATCAGCCGCATCCTCCGCCATCTGCCGGAAATCGAAAAGCTCATGGCGAAGGGCTCCCTTACCACGAAGAACATCGTGAAGACGCTCTTCCCCGACCTGCCTTCGCGCGACTGGACGCTCCGCGGGATGAACGAGTTCACCCACAACGTCGAGGATCTTTGCGTGGAGCGTCTGGTCGACGGCGGAATGGACGAGGATGAGGCCCTGTCTTACGGCGGGAGGCTCCGTCTCGTGATGGAGGAGACGAGCTGCACGTTCAATGAGGCCTTCGCGACCGTCACGACCGGCAAGCGCGTCGCCCCGTCCCCCTACATGACGAACGCGACCTACCCGCTCGAGGAGCTCGACGGCACCACGAACGCCGCGCGGAGGCAGCTTGAGGCCGCCGGTTCGGGCGACCTCTACCGCGCCTACAACTACGGTACGCTCGACGACCCGACGAACGAGGGGAAGTTCTTCATCAAGGACCCGGCCCGTCAGGCCTTCGGATTCAAGTTCCCGGACGGCACTTTCCTCCGGGCCAACTCCAACGTCCACGCGGGCAACGTCCCGACGATCATCGACAAGCTCGAATCGCTCGCGGGGCGCGTCCATCCGCGCCAGCAGTCCGCGCTTCTCTTCGCCGTCTCGCAGGCGGGCATCAGCACGCTCCGCGGCGGGCTGGCACCCTACGGAATCGTCGCTTCCGAGCACGCCTGCGTGGACTTCACGATTTCGAAGAATGACGAGACCGGTGCGATCACGGTCAAGTACACGGGGCCGGAGGAGTTGCCGGTGCGCTTCTCCTGGACGGCTACGATCGACGTGGACGGCAACATGACCACGACACCGATGGTCGTCGACCAGTCCGTCGCGCAGCTCACCGCCAAGGCCGCGCGCGCCAAGGTGGACGCCGCCGCGAACGGGCTTGGCGTCAAGCTCACCAGCGCCCAGGCGAACGAGGCGGCCGGTCTTCTCAGGACGCACGGCACCGACATGTACTCCTGGAACGCCGACATCTTCGCCAAG
>CADCOC010000162.1 GCA_902802945.1 uncultured bacterium
AACGGCGACCGCAACATCCCGCGCGGGGAAGCGGGCGAGAAGTACGGCGGCGCGCCGTACTTCTTCGGCGGCGGACTCGGCGCGTGCCACACGTTCAACTCGTTGCTTCCGCCCAAGAAGTACTTCAAGGACCATCCCGAATGGTTCAGCGAGGTGAAGGGAAAGCGCACGGACGTCCATACCCAGCTGTGTCTCACCAATCCCGACGTGCTGCGCATGGTGACGTCGAACGTCCTGGAGCGGATTAGGCGGGATCCCGACGCCACGTTCTACGGCGTGAGCCAGAACGACTGGCGGGGGTACTGCGAATGCACGAACTGCGCGGCGGTGGACGCGGAGGAGGAGAGTCACGCCGGCACGATGGTGCGTTTCGTGAACGCGATTGCGGAGGCGGTGGAGAAGGAGTTCCCCGGCAAGTTCATCGAGACGCTTGCGTACCAGTACACGCGCAAGCCTCCGAAGATCACGAAGCTGCGCCACAACGTGATCCCGTGTCTCTGCACGATCGAGTGCGAGTTCAACAGGCCGTTCGGGGTGAGCACGAACGCCGCGAACGTGTCGTTCGAGAGCGACATCAAGGGCTGGGCGGCGCAGACGCGCAACCTCTACCTCTGGGACTACACGACGGACTTCGCCGAATACCTGAACGTGCTGCCGAACGTCTACACGCTCGGACCCAACCTCCGGTTCTTCCGCGACAACGGCGTGAAGTACATGTTCGAGCAGGGGTGTGGACAGGGACGCCATGCGGACTTCGCGGAGCTGAAGGCGTGGCTCATCGCGAAGTTCGAGTGGAACCCGGACCAGCCCGTGGAGCCGTTGCTCGACCGGTTCTTCGAGGGCTACTACGGCGCGGCGGCGCCGTACGTGCGGCAGTACTTCGAGGAGGCGCAGGCGCTCGGCCGGCGGGCGGAGGCGGGGTACTGGGGCATCTACACCGATGCGGGCAACCGGCAGAAGGTGCCCGACGACTTCCTCGTGCGCGCGACGAACCTTTGGGCGAAGGCCGCCGCCGCGGTGAAGGACGATCCAGTCCTCTCGTACAACGTCCGCATGGGCGCGGCCTCGCCGCTCTACGTCATAGCCGCGCGTTCGTGCGCGGACATCCGCGCATGGGTGGCACGCGACCTCTCGCGCTATGACATCGACGGCGCGCGGCGCATGGTGAAGGAACTGTACGACTGCAAGGCGGCTGCGGGCGGAAATGTCCGCTGGATCGAGAACGGCAGTCGGTTCGCCTTCCGCGACAACGGCTGGCGGAACTTCCTCGCGAAGCCGTATCCGTTCACGCCGCAGGACAAGGCGCTCGTCCCTGCGAAGGACCTCATGCCGAACAGCCTCAACATCCTCAAGGGGAAATTCGTCAAGGACAAGTCTGCGATGTTCGGGTCGGCCTTGATGCTCAACCCGTCGCACTACGGGTGGACCGCGCATCTCGACACCAAGCGCATCGCGTACGATCCGGGCGTCAAGTACCGCATCCGCGTCCACGTGAAGGTGGACAAGAAGCCCGGCGGAAAGGGCGAGGCGTTCTGGACGGGCGTCTGGGACAACGTCCGCCGCAAGAACTGCGGTTGTATCTTTGTGAAGGCCCAGAACGTCAAGGACGGCTGGCAGTGGTACGACGTTCTCACGTGGAAGCCGGAAGAGGGCCAGTACTTCTGGTTTGGCCCCGGCCGCTTCACGGGCACGGAGTCGTCTGCCCACAGCGGCGTCTTCGTTGACGCCATCGAAATCTCCCGCTGCGAGTAAAGTTGCGAATTACCTCGATTGACCGTTTTCCAACTTGCATTCTCGTGGGAAATTATGGTATGATATGACGCGCAAAGGTAAATGATGTCTTTTCGACGAAAAGTATATGATAGGCTTCAGGAATGGAAGCGGCAGACTGACGACTCAATGGCTCTGTTGATCAAGGGGGCTCGTTGTGTCGGCAAGGGTTCTACTATAGAAGAATTTGCATTGAAAGGAGAATAGGTGTGAGTATTCGTTCAAGGAAAGGAAACGATGATGACGCGTAGGATGTTTGTGAAAACGGCATCGGCTTTTGCGGGAGGTTCCGTGTTCGGCGTGGATTTTTCTGCAAAGGCGAACATGAAACTCGCCTTTCAGGTCTATGGCGTACGCGATATGTGCGAACGCGATTTCGCGGGAACGCTCAAGGCAGTTCGAGCAATCGGCTACACGGGTGTGGAGACGGGGCGGTTTTACGGACTCGATGCGAAAGGGCTCGGCGCAGTCGTGCGCGACGCAGGACTGGAGCTTGTCGCCCTCCAGCTCTATCCGCACAATCTCACCGAGCCGCAGCTGGGCGAGACGATCAGGTTCTGCAAGGAGTGCGGATGCCGGCGCATCAACGTCGCGTGGTACAAGGGCAGCAAGGAGAATCCCAACGACTGGCAGCTGCTCGTGAACGTGCTGAACCACGCGGCGGAGGTCTGCGCGAAGGAGGGCATCACGGTTGCCTACCACAACCACGACCACGAGTTCCGTATGCGCGTCCAAGGGAAGACGGTCTGGGAATGGCTGTGGGACGGCGAACCTGGTGATTCGCTTCGACAGGTGACGGCGACGCCGCGTTTCTCGCCGCGCGTCATGCAGGAACTCGACTGCGGCAACTGCGTATTGGGTGGCGGCGATCCTGTCTATTGGCTCGACCGTTTCCCGCATCGCAATCCCACCGTCCACGTGATGCCGGCCATCCGCGATGCCGCCGGACTCAAACCCGGCGGGGCAGGTGTCGGGTCCGTGCGAGATGCGGCGCACTGGCCGGAAATCATCGCGGCGCTCCGCCGCAATGGAACGGAATGGCTTGTCGTGAAGCCGACGACCTTCCCCGGTTCGTTGGACGATCTTGCCGCCAGCTATGCGTATCTGCGACCGTTGCTTCTGCAAAAGGCGGCGGGGAAATAAGGAATCTTAGGAGATAACGAAATGAACAAAACGAATGTGTTTGGTAAATGGGCGGCTGTGGCGTTGGTTGCGTCCACGGCGGGATCGGTGTTCCGTGCGGACGCCGGCGAGGTCAAGATCAAGGAGGACACCATCGTCCTTCCGACGTACGCGCCGGGCGGCTACGACAAGACGCCGCTCTTCTTCACGGGGCGCGTCTATCAGGGCGCGCAGGGGAGGGTCTATCCGTACCCGATGCAGGACGTGCTGCACGACGAGAAGATCGACGAGACGTACAAGTACCTGACGATGGAGAACGAGTGGTTCCATGTCGGCATGTTGCCGGAGCATGGCGGACACCTCCTCAACTTCACGGACAAGGCGACCGGCTTTGAGACGTTCTACCGCCAGCACGTCATCAAGCCCGCGCTCATCGGCATGCTCGGCGCGTGGATTTCCGGCGGCGTGGAGTGGAACTTCCCGCACCACCACCGCGCCACGACTGCGATGCCGATCGACTGGCGCTTCACCGCGAACAAGGATGGCACGAAGACGATCTGGTTCGGCGAGACGGAGTTGCGTCGCCGCCTGAAGTGGACGATCGGACTCTCGCTTCTCCCCGACCGCGCCGTGTTGCGGGCGGACAACGTGTTCATGAACCGCCAGCCGTGGATCGAGTCGATGATCTACTGGGCGAACGTGTCGGTACATTGCGGCGACGACTACCAGATCCAGTTCCCGCCCTCCATGCACCTCGGCTTCGACCACCACAAGAACTACTGGACGAGCTACCCGATCGGTCCGCGCAAGGAGGAGCTGGAGCTTCTTCCCTCGCAGCGCTCGAAGTACGCGAACGACATCTCCGGCACGATGGACCTCTCGTGGTGGAAGAACTTCACCATCGAGTCGCGCTCCATCTTCGGCATGGATCCCGACAACGCCTTCATGGCCGGTTACGACCACAAGAAGAACATGGGCACGGCCCACGTCTCGAATCGACACATCACCGTGGGCAAAAAGTTCTTCCTTTGGGGCAACTTCCCCGAGGCGCACGTGTGGGATACGGTGCTCACCGACAACGACGGCCCCTACCTCGAGCTGATGGTCGGCTGCTGGAGCGACAACCAGCCCGACTACTCGTGGATCGCCCCCTACGAGACACGCAAGGTCTCGCAGTACTGGTTTCCCGTGAAGGGCATCGGCGGCGTGAAGAACGTGACCATCGACGGCGCGGTGAACGTGGACCGCGTGAAGCCCGACGAACTGCTCGTGGGCTTCCATTCCACGCGCGTGCTGAAGGGCTGCACGGTGAGGGTGAGGCGGAATCCCGGAAAATCCGGAAAATCCGGAAATTCCGGAGTAGTCTTCACCGAAAGCAATATCGCCATCGACCCGAATACGCCGTGGTGCAAGACCGTCAAGGTCGATCCGGGCGTGGCCGACCAGGCGTTCACCGCCGAAATCACCGATGCGAACGGCAAGGTTTTCCTCGCGTACACGCCGGTTCCGCCGCAGGGTAAAGTTGAGTTGCCGCCGAAGGTGGAAAATCCAAAGGAACCGAAGGAATACACGTCCGCCGAACTTGCGTACGAGGTGGGCCTCCGTCTCGACCAGTTCCAGAACGGCATCCTCGATCCGGAGCCGTACTACAAGCGCGCGCTTGAGATCGACCCCGACTACACGAAGGCGAACCTCGCGATGGGCGTGCGGCTCGCGAAGAACGGTAGCTATGCCGAGGCGAAGCCGTATCTGGAAAGGGCCGTTGCGCGCGCCACGCAAAACCACACGCGCGCGCTTGACGCCGCGCCGGAATACTACCTCGCGCTCGTGGAGCGCGGACTCGGCAACCTGAAGCGCGCCGAGGACCTCTTCTGGCGTTGCACGTGGCGTCTCACGCACAAGAAGGAGTCGTATGTCGAGCTCGCGCGTATTGCCGCGCTCAGGGGCGACTGGACTGAGGCGCTCGCGCGAATTGACGATGCCCTCGCGCTCGGCCAGGACGAGGCGAAGCTCTGGACGATGAAGGGAGTCTTCCTCCGAAAGTTGCGAGTTGAAGATTTCAAGGCATCCAACGTTTACCATTCCTACGCCACTCTGCTCAACAGAGCGCTGAAATGTGATCCGCTAGAATACTGGGCGGTGGTGGAAATAGACGTGGAAATAGACGGCTTTGCCGCCGCCGAGAAGAACCGCGGGCTCAAGGCGCAGCAGCTTTTGGAGTGCATCAGCGACTACTGGGGCATCGGTTGCTACGACGAGGTAATCGCGCTCTGCGACGCCGCGCTCGCCAAGGCCGCGGCGGAGAAACCCTACCGCACCGAGGGCCCGCGCCTACCGCTTGCAGATACCATTGCCGCCTGCGACAGCTACAAGAACGCGCTCTTCGGTTACTTCAAGGGCGCGGCACAATTGAAGAAGGTTGCCAAGAAAATGTTGCCAATGGACAATTCCATACTGGCAACATTCGCCGCTGCCGCCTCGATGCCCACCGACTACTGCTTCCCGAATCGCTTGGAAGAGGAAGAGGTGCTGAAGATCGCGGCGAGGGCCGCGCCGGAACTTGCGAATACGTGGTATTATCTTGGTTGTTGCGAGTGGAACCACGACCGCAAGGATGCGGGGCTAGCCGACTGGAAGAAGTGTGTGGAGGTGTGGGAGAAGGGCAACGGGCGGGACGCCCGCCACCCCGAAAATGTGCGAGATGACCGGGAAGCTCGTGCGTATGCGCTTGCGCTGCGCTGCATCGGGTTTGCGCTGTCGCATCCCGGCACCTACTTCACGAACACGGGCGTGCCGTCGGGGGTTCCGAGCAAGGAGGCATACGAATACTACCTCAAGTCGCTTGAGGCCGACCCAACGAACTTCCGCACGCTCGACGAGGCGGGCAAGCTCGCGGAGAAACTCAACATCCCCGCGCCTAAGCGTCTTGCCCTTATGGAAAAGTATCGCTCGACGGTTTACAAGTACGACGCCTGCGTGCTGCGCCTTGCCTACACCTACAACGCCGTGGGGCGCTACGCCGAGGCGCATGAGATTCTCACCACGCGCCGCTTCCACGTGTGGGAGGGCGCGGATGGCCTACTCGCGCCGTTCGTGGAATCGTGCATCGGCCTTGGCAAGGCGGCGATGGCGAAGGGCGACTACAAGACCGCGCTCAAGTACTTCGAAGAATCGACCACGTATCCCGCGAACCTTCAGGCGGGGCGCCCCGGCGACGCGGGCACGGAGCCGAAGAGCCGTTACTTCATGGCGCAGTGTAAGAAGGCGCTCGGCGACGAGGCCGGCTACAAGGCAGAGCTTGAGAACTCGCTCAAGGGCTGGATCCACGCGGGTGAGATGGACTACTGGCGCGTGAAGGCGCTGCGCGAGCTCGGACGCGACGCGGAGTGCGCGCCGCTCATCGCGGAGCTGAAGGCCGCGATCAAGGAACTGGAGACGCCTGCGCCCGTCATCATCAACGCCTACGCGAAGTTCGCGGGCGACAACTCGGCGATGGAACGCGCGGCCAAGGCCCGCGAGAAGGCGGGCGCTCTCCGCGCCCTGCTTCGCGAGATTGCCGGGGCGGACACCACGGGTGCAAATGGAAAATGACGTCGTCGGCGACCAGGTGCGTGCCAGCGGACGCGGCAGGCCTTGCGGCGGCCGCGCGCGTGTTGAACGCGGGCGGCGTGTGCGTGATTCCCACTGACACCGTCTACGGCCTCGCGGCGCGTCCTGACTTTCCAGAAGCGGTGCGTCGCCTCTATACTATAAAGGGTCGCGCCGAGCAGAAGCCGATCGCGCTCCTAGCGGCCGATGCCGATGCGGCGTCCGGTTTCGTGGGCGCGGTGGCGGCGGAAGTGGGGCGGCGACACTGGCCTGGCGCGCTCACCGTGGTGGCGCAGGGCGAGGGCGTGCGCGTACCAGACCATGCGTGGACGCGTCGCCTCATTTCTGCGTGCGGAGGGGCTCTTCGCGTGACGAGTGCAAACCTTTCCGGGAACGTCGCGGCCACGGATGTGCCGCAGGCGTTGGCGGACGTGGGCCTTTCGGCTGACCTGGTGGTGGATGACGGCGTTTCGCCGGGCGGCGTGCCATCCACGGTTGCCCGCGTCGCCCCAGGCGGCTCAGTGGAGATACTCCGTCCGGGGCCTGTCTCGTTTGACACTCCACAGGGCGCCAGAAAATCGCCTTGAAAATTCCATTTCTGAACGCGGCCGAATTATGGTAAACTAGCACAATCACTTTCACCACCAAAACGGAGAAAAAAATGAACAGACGTGATTTCTTCAAATCCGCCGCCGCGTTCGCGGCGGTTGCCGGCGCTGCTACGGCCGCGAAAAAGGCGGAGGCGCATGCCGCCAAGCCGAAAGCCGGAAACAACCCTATCTGGCTGATGACCTCGGCCTTCCCCGCCGACGACTTCGACGGCGTCGTGAAGCGCGCGCTCGCCGTGGGCGCCCAGGGCCTCGAGCTCTGCGTGTTCCGCCGCGACTCTGACCGCACGGACCATGTGGCCACGCACCTCGACTACAAGAACTTCACGCTCGAGAAGGCGAAGTACGTAATCGACACGTGCAATGAGAAGGGCCTGCGCGTCTCGGTGGGCGCCTACGACAACCTGATCGGCGGTGACTTCCAGGAGACGAACCAGAACCACATTCTCAAGCTCATCCGCATCGCGGCCCTGCTCGGCGGCGACGCGAACGACGTCGTGTGCGGCACGTTCGTTGGCTACGATCAGAAGCTCGGCGCGGAGGACGGCGGCTTCGAGAAGAACCTCGAGAAGTTCAAGAAGGTGTTCACGCCCATCCTCAAGTACGCGAAGGATCTCGGCGTTACGCTCTGCGTCGAGAACTGCCCGATGGAAGGGTGGGTGCCGGCGTCCTCGCCCGTGTGCTACTGCAACCTCCCCGGCTGCCTCGCGGCGCGCAAGCTCATGTACGCGATCCTCGACGACAGCTCGAACCTCCAGGAGACGTACGACCCGTCGCACGACATCTGGCAGCACATCGACCCGTCGGACGTGATCAACGCGATGGACTTCAAGAAGCTCCGCCGAATCCACATC
>CADCOC010000163.1 GCA_902802945.1 uncultured bacterium
GGCCTCGTCCGCGCCGAGGACGCCGTCGCCGTCCGCGTCCCTGCCGAACGCCACCTGGATGCAGTTCGACGCGCACCCGTCGAGCGCGAAGCGCATCTTGATCTCGCGCGTGCGCTCGCCGTCCACGACGAACGGCATGTTGGTCGACACCTCCGTGTCGGCATGCTCCGGCACCGTCACCGGCGGCACCTCGATGCGGAGTCCCAACACGGTGAACGGCAGCAGGACGGCCATCGCCGCCCAAAGACTGGCATCTCCATGCCCTTTTACGCGCTTGCTCATGCTCATATTATACCATGTCTCCTCCCATGCGCGCAAATGTGGCGCAAAGTAATCAGATTCCCAGCTACTGACCTTTTGGCATCCGCTCCAGTATGCACAGCTTTCCGTGTTAACGCGACCGAGCAAGCCCCGCGCACCCCATAATGACCTATCGAGAAACTTTCTGTATTTCCTCCAAAAATACAATGCCACCTTCATAGCGGAGCCAGAGGGTCCCCATTGGTGGAGTAAGAGTGGTGGAGTAACTTCATGCCAATCCCCTCCTGCCCTTCGCCGTCAGGCGATACGTTCGCTGCGGCGAATGGCACGCTCCCTCTGACACAATGAAGCCCGCCGCCGCAAGGGGCGTCAGGTAGCACGAGGTGAAGTAATTCGGGCTGGAGACGCCCAACTCCCTGCGAATGTCTGCCGGGCGCTTCGGCTTGTCTGCAAGAACCGCAAGGAGATCGCGTGCCCAGTCAACGGGGACGAACGTGTAGATGAATCGTGTGCGCTCATCCTCGTCCATGTAGAAGGCTCGGTGGGCCACCCGGCTTACCAGGTGGTAGCATCTGTTCGTTTGAAAGTTCCTCAATTGTCGCATGACGAACAGTTTACCATAGATTCAGTTACTCCACCACTCCTACTCCACCAATGGGGATCCTCAGGCTCCACGTTTTCAAGGGATTCGCAGGCATGGAATTCACACGTTTTCAAGGGATTCGCAAATCTGACATGGGGACAGTCCTCACAAGTTTCGCCAATGGCGGCTACACACGTTCACCGCACACTTCGGCAAGAACCCCACGCCACTTCCTCGTCTGCACGGAGTTCGGCTTCGCGAGGCTTGTCTTCGAGGAATTGGCGCGCACGCGCAACAATGTACGGATTGACGCCTTTCCTGTTTTCGTTCTTCGCGAGCCAACTGCGGACTTTCGCGAGCTTCGCGTTCAAATCAAGCGATTCGTTGCGCACGATCAGGAATTCGGCGGAAAGAAGGTTCGAGAGCCGGACGGAGGCCGTTCGCCACGCAGTCAGTCCAACCTCCTCCGCAACCTCATCAATAGACTTGAACTTCTCAATTTCCAAGCCCTGTGCGGAAAGCAGATTTCGGGCCAGACGCCAGAGCCCCAGTTTATTGGGATGAACCCGGTCGGCCTCGAACGGAACGTCTTCGCCATTCATGTACGGCGAGAATACCGCAAAGTCGTCCACAAGAGGAAGCTTGCGCGCGACCGCGATCTTACGGACAGACTCCGCCATCCTCCGCTGCGCGTCATTGCGTCCGGCTTGCGCGTTGACGCGCGGCTTGCCGGCGGCGGTCGGTCCCTTTGAGAATTCGTCGTAGGGCGTCGGCGTGCGTAGGATTACTTTCGCGCCAAGCGCCTCGATGCGGTCCAGAAGATTGCAGTAACGCTTTTCGAACGAAGCGGCGACAGACTCAATGCGCTTCAGTTCCGCAGCCTTGTCCTTGACACCTTTCCTGAAGACCGCCGCGCCGGCGTCGTTCACGCCAAAGCCGATGACGACGTGCGTCGGCTTGAGGGGAGCGAACCACGAATCGAAGTAGAGATGGGCGGCTTCGACACTACCCCCGGAAATCCCAACGTTGAAAAAACGCACATTGCATTTCGGGAACTTCTTCCTGTAGTGCGCGGCCACCCGCGTAACGGCTGCACCGTTTTGCGTAATGGAGTCGCCGAAGAATACGACACGCGCACCGTCAGGGAACGGCTCAATTGCAGCCGCACCCATCCTTCGCCCTTGCTCCACGTTCACGCCGGCACTTGACGGTGAAGCCACCGCCGCAATCTGGAACGGGGCGCAGTTGACATGCGCGGCGATGAGTCGGCGACGATAATTCGCCGCGCGCTCCGCAAACTCCTTGAAATCGCGCTTGGCGGGATCGGGATACGTCCAGAGCACCTCCGCAAGCGCGAATCCGCGCGGCCACATTTTCCATTCCAGCCCCTCGAGGCAGAAGGTGTGCGTGGACCAGTTGCAGCACTGCCCGCCGACGACGTTCTTCCGCGCCACAGGCTCCACGCCCTCGTATGGATCAAACCGATAGACTTTTTCAAGCGTCGTGACGGTACTCCCGAAGTAATAATACGGATCTTCCGCGAGTCCCTGCCGCGCATCGAAGTAGCAGTGCGAACCGGGACAGCGCACGATCTCGTACCCCCTGTTCGCGGCGCGTCCGCCCGCGCCCCACGAACGCCAGCACATGCCCATCGTGGTCTTGGGCAGAAGCGACGAGAACGAGTCGCCGCCGACCTTCATGAAAGTATTCCATTTTGTCCAGTCCGACGACATGAATATCTCGTCCCAGCCGATTGTCCGCCTTCCCTTCTTCGCGAGGTCCTTGATGAACGCCTGGCATTTCGGGCAGGCCTTCCAGTTGCCACGCGAACACTCGTCGCCGCCGATGTGGATCACCTCGCTCGGGAATATCTCGCATACGTAGTCAAGCACCTTCTCAAGGAAGCGGAAGGTGTCGGGATTGCCGAAACAATAGACGTTGTTGTACAATTTCTTGCGATTGAACTTGAACACGTCGCGGTTGCATGAATAGACGTCCTTTGGAAAGCAGTAGAGTCCCGGGTATGCGAGAATCGCCGCAGCCGAATGGCCGGGCAACTCGATTTCCGGCACGACGGTGATGTGGCGTTCCTTGGCGTAGGCGAGAATCTCCTTCACGTCGTTCGCGGTGTAGTACAGCGGCCCCACCTTTTCGCCGCGCCATTTCGCCGGGCCATTGATATACCACTCCGCGCCGTACTTCTGCAGCTCGGGGAAACCGGGGATTTCCAGCGACCAGAGCTGGTCGTCGGTGAGATGCCAGTGGAGCACGTTGAACTTGAACCACGACATCTGCTTCAGGAGCTGCAGAACCGCCTCCTTCCCAAAGAAGCGCCGCGAATCGTCCAGATGCACGCCACGCCACCTGAACTGTGGCCAGTCCTTGATTTCAAGGCATGGATAGACCTTGCACTTCGCCTTCGAGTCCCAGCGCCCCGAATGGAAGAGCGTGATCTGCGCGTAGAACGCGCCCGCGTCGTCGGAATGGCGGATCGTGATGCCGTTCGTCGTTATCGACAGCTCGTACCCCTCTGGCGGGAGCCCCGCCACCTTCTCCAGCTTCGGCGGTTTCTTGTCCAAATATTCACCGCCCGTCGCGCGAATCTCGCGCGGTGCAGGAATGAGCGTCGCGTTTTTGGGCATGGTGCCGGCGAAGGCCCCCACGGACAAGACTGCGGCAACAACAAGAGAGGTTATAGCTTTGGGGTTCATTTTTCTCTCTACTGCCTATCCGCTATCGGACAATAAGCATAAAGCCCTTGACACACCGAAGGACGATACCATCTCCAGTGGAAGGAAGGGACAAGCGCCCCTGACCGCCCATTGCCGGTCGTCCCTTCGTGCCAAAGTGCGCGAGAACGTTAGATTCACCGTCGGGCAGGACAATTGCGTTGGTGGCAAGCGGCAGAATCACATTTCTATCAGCAAGTCCGTTGATGTCGAATACGATCCTTGCGCCGGTTCCAAATACAATTCCTTCAGGCGCAAAGCGCCCGTTACGCACGGCCGCGACGGGAACGGACAACTCTGCTCCAGCCGTCAAGACAAGCGACTTCGGAGCGAACAGCGAACCGTCAGCACATTCAAGCGTACCGCTGCCGGACACCGCGAGAACTCTTGGTGTCACGAACGTATCGTTTGTAATCGTCACATTGCCAGAGAACGCGACCGATGTCTCCACATCCGTGTCTTCACAGGACGGATAGATCGTGTAGCGCGTCGTCTCCGTCCATGCATCGCTTTCCTCGCTCCATTCTCTCACGTTCCATGACGCAAGGCCACCTGCCCATGCGCAGTCAGCCGAGACTGTACGCACAATATTCGTCGTGTCCAATGGCGGCAGAGACGGGATGTTCGTGTGGAGCCACGCTATCTGTTCCGGCGAGAGCGAATAGTTGAACACGGCGACTTCGTCAATGCGCAATCCGCCGGCAATGGGAATATAGGTGCCCGCAGCACCAGTATTATCAAGATACCTCGACCCAACAGCGAGAAGTTTCAGCGCCTCATTAGAATCAAAACCCGACATGGGAATAACATGATTTGTTTCTTCGCCGTCAAGGTAGAGCTTCAGCTTCTCGCCTGACTTGTCCCATACCAAACAGACGTTACGCCATTCAGTCCCTGGTTCGATGTAATTTATCTCTGGGTCATTTTCAATGGTACTATTACTCGTACCAAAGACCTTAAATCCTGCGGCAAATCCGTTTCCCCATCCAAATCGCTCATAGCGATCGCCTATGCGAAATGAAAGGAAACATGACCATGCTGCAAGATCCTGATGATTAGATGCATTCATCCAAAATGACAGAGTGATGCCGGATCCAAGCGACGCTCCCAAACCATTATCGCCAGTCCCATCGACTCGCCACGTCCTTGTCTGATTCTTCTGGAACAAGAAGGCCTTGACCGTATTCAGAGCGGCGTCAGTACTCCAGTTAACATAAGAATTATCCGTCCACCTATATGCCAGATTCGTATCCGTGCCAGAGTTTGTGGCGAGTATGCCAGCACTACTATCATTCGTATCGAACTTCCATGCAATGGGCATGGCGCGGCCTGGGCCTCCAGTCGGTTGAGCTGGTTTGTGCATGGAGAGCCACTTCACATGTTCGGCCGTAGTCGGATAGTCAAAGACCGCCAGATCGTCAATACAGGTGTTTTTAGTTGAAAAATCGGGGATGCTCAATGTCGATGGCGCTGCTAGAACATAGCGGCCAAGGTAGATTCGCTGCAAGTCGCCCGCACGGTCGAGAACCACATTGGCGACTTTTGCGCCATCAACATACAACGCGCAAGTGCCGACATTGTTAGTTCCATTCGGCGTTGCCACAATCGCCAGATGCTGCCAGACGCCTGTCTGCAATTCGCTAATTCCCCGAACCGTGGCATCATTCACGTGATATGTCGGATTGACCGCACCGCTATTGACCAAATTGTAATACAGGCAGAACTCCGCCGTGTTGGCCGTTCTGTACGTAAACCGATAATCAACGCCCCCCAGACGAAAACCGAAGAAATTACTCCATTGGTCATGTGTCGTAGAAGGTTTGATCCAAAAGGAGATCGTGAAACCGACTGTCGTGCCGCAACCAAGCGACGTCGTGCCATCGCCAAGCCAAAGCGAAGTCTTGGAGTTCTGGCAGAGCGCGTAGTCTGAACCAAACGCACCGTCCGCAACATATCCGGGCAGAAGCGATCCTGACTGTTGCAACGTAAGATCGGCATTGCTGACCGTGCCTTTGTTAACCCCCTCGTAAACAAGCGCACCGTTCTCCACGGTGTCGAAGTCGTAGTAGTAGAGCAGCGAGCGGGCGGATGCCGTCGCCATGCACATTGCCGCCGCGAACGCGGCACATACTGTTTTTGCATTCATTTTTTGACTTCCTTTCGGTGCTTTCCAGTGCGTGTTTGTTCGCGGATTATTATACAATAATTTAGCCGAAAGAAATAGAGCCAATAGTTGTAAAATCATAAAGTCGCACTTGCACGATCTACAACCAAGTGCTATACTGTCCGCATGAAGAAAATCGCCATCATGCTGGAAAGCACCCGCGCATACGCCCGCGCCGTCGTCGAGGGCGTTCGCCACATAGATGATTGTCCTTGTCCGTGACAAGAATACTATGCTAATGCATTAAGCTCTGATTCAAGTTTCTTGATAGTCAGGAGTATCTCTTCAAATGATGGGTAGTCTCCGTAAATCATGTTTCGCATCGCCGCATAGTCCGCCTTGATGACCGGCAGAGCGTGTTCCGATGGCAGAAGGAGCATTGTGCCTGGTTTACACAGCTCAAAATGCGCCCAACTACGCGGATAGAACTTGCGCGTAAAGTCCACGACATCCTGCAAGAGCGCCAAATTGGCCCTTGCAGCAGCATAGACGGGCGAGTGATACATGCGGTAAATATCGTAATAATGTCGCGAGAACCGACGCGGTGCTTTTTTTGCCTCCGGGCGATAGTGTTCATGATGAATTGCCTCAATCTTTTCCCAAAACGTCCGCTCGGCCTTGATGACCGTAACCTCGAACGGATTGATTCCTAGTCGCGGTTCTGAATGTCCGACAAAACTGGTTATCGCCTTTGTTTCGCATGGCACCCAAGATGCCAACGGCCCAATTTCCAGTTTCACGTTAGGGGAAAGATATTGATCGGCAAAAACCTTTGGATAGACGACATGAAGATTTAGCGGTTCAACTGCGTCGAGTTCCACCCTACAGACATTCCCAAGCGCCACCTGAATCTGATCACGCAGTTCACCGCTTACATATCGGCCAGCGGTTTCGTTCATCATTTCATTGAACAAACCCTGTTTTGTCTTTGAGCGATTGGCGTTTGGATCGCCAAGTTCAGGAAACCTCGTCCAATCAAGGATCAGATCGACGTCTTCGGAAAATCGCTCAATGACGGCGTGCGCCTTTGAGAGGGACGTGCCTCCCTTGAACCTCAGTTTTTGCGATAACAATTCATCGGAGAATATGTGCTCAAGGACATAGCAAACCCAAAAGTCCTTCTCAACCATCGCCTCTGGGATATTCTGTGGCATACGAATACTGGCATCGGAAAAAAGGAGCCTCCGTTCCTCCGGGGATGCCAACGCTATCTCGTCACTTTTCAAGTTTTCCCTCCCGTCTCCTCATTTCATTCCAGAGCAGTCGCGAAATCCAGCTAGATGCAATCGCCGAGTCTTCGCAAATCGCTCTCCACTCCTCATCCGAATAACGCGATGCGATCTGCACAACAACTTCTGGCGTTGCGTATGATCGGCCAAGGCCTTTCAACCCTCGGATGACGAGTTTTGAATCTCGCCCTTTCATGCATGTTTCACGCAGACACCGATGCTGGAATTCAATAGTTGCGTTTCTTATGCGATATCGCCTGCTTGGTCCATTTGAAAGATAAACTAACCGTGCCGGGACTTGTGTGGACAACCCAAGTCCATTAACCGCAGCGTCATCACACGGCATGATTGTCCAACCGAACTTCCGCGCAAGGGCCTGTGCAATGTCTTCCATGCTGGGCAAGACGTTCTTTTGCAGCAAATTGCTCCACAATGGGATTGCATAGATTCCGCGTATAAGGCGAAAGATACGGCATTGCCTCGCAAAACGAGAAAGCATCTCGTCGCGGACACCACGCGAGATCGAAGACGGCAAATCACTAGCCGAGAAAACACTTCCCGGCTCTTGCGCTTCAATCCACTTCTCTACAGACTCTTTTGCCATACCGACAGTTGAGAAATAATACACACTTTTTCTCAACGCGGATTATTGTATCACAATCCCCCGGAGATTGACAAGAGGGAAACGAAAAAAGTAAGATGGTTAAGTCGCACTTGCACGATCTGCAACCGAATGCTATACTGTCCGCATGAAGAAAATTGCCATCATGCTGGAAAGCACCCGTGCATACGCCCGCGCGGTCGTCGAGGGCGTTGCCGCGTTCGCGCAGGAGCGGCGCGACTGGATTCTCCGTCCGGTCAACGCTCAGACGTTTTCGCCCGTGCATCTGCGCGGTTTCGACGGCATCATCGCCCGCATCCTCGACGACGCCACGGCGGAACGGCTGGCGAAGACCGGCCTTCCAATCGTGGACGTGTTCTGCCAGAAGTCCCGCACGGGGTTAGCGAGCGTCGAATCCGACCATCGCGCCATCGGACGCATGGCCCGCGCGTTCTTCGAGTCTCGCGGCTTCGCGAACTTCGGCTACTGCGGAATGCCCGGCATCGCGTTTTCCGACAAGCGGCAGGATGCGTTTGTAGACAATGACACGCACATATTCACGCCAAGGCAGAGCATGTTCAGAGGCAAGGGCGACTTCTACACGGACCGCATCGACCGGCTGCCGGACAGACCTGCGCTGAAGAAGTGGTTGCTGAGCTTGCCCAAGCCGATAGGCGTGTTCTGCTGCAACGACCTGCGCGCAATCCAGCTGGAGCAGGTGGCGCTTGAATGTGGACTGGACGTGCCGAAGGACGTTGCGATTCTTGGCGTGGATAACGACACCATGCTTTGCTCGTTCGCGGAAGTTCCGCTTTCGAGCATCCGCCCGAACTCGTTCAAGGTCGGCTACGATGCCGCGCGCATCCTGTCGGCGGTGATGACGCGGCAGGCCGACGACAGACCTCACAAGATACATTCCGTGCCGCCGGGGGAGCTCGTGGAGCGGATGTCGACCGAGTTCATGCCCGTCAATCCGCCATGGCTCGGGAAAGTGCTCATACACATCGAGACGAACATGCGCCGGCCGATTGGCGCGCGGGAGATATTCGACCTCGCGGAACGCTCCAGCACATACGTCGAACAGGTGTTCAAGGACAAGCTTGGCAAATCCGTCCAAGCGTATGTGACAGCGGTTAAGATGCGCGAGGCGAAACGTCTGCTCGGCGACGGCCGGCTGCGCATTTCCGAAATCGCATACCAATGCGGCTTCGCGTCACCCCAGTATTTCTGCCGCACGTTCACCGCGCACTTCGGCAAGAGCCCCAAAGCCTACCGGACACGACTCTGAATCATCGGTAAAGCGTTGCGGCCAGCAGACCGACGAAGGTTTCCGTTCCCCGGCATTCGATGCGCAGCGACTTCAGTTCCTTAGCGGGATCGAGCACGATGGCGTGGGCGTTCCCGTGCGTGGCGATTTCGCCGAACATGACCGGTCGCCCGTTCACCGCGTAGGGTCTGTTGTCCCTTGCCATGTCGAGGTATGAACGCGCAATACTGTCACACAGGCATATGATCGCCAGTACGCACATAAGACCAGCGAAAAACGTCTTATTTCGCAACGCCATCACATACGCCAATCCACGAACAGCTTTCCTGTCCACTTCTTCACTATCATCGCCATAT
This sequence comes from uncultured bacterium, assembly GCA_902802945.1. Taxonomy (GTDB): domain Bacteria; phylum Verrucomicrobiota; class Kiritimatiellia; order RFP12; family UBA1067; genus RUG572. The sequence goes on from CADCOC010000163.1 coordinate 9,191, forward strand.
TTGACATCCTTTCGCTTCTGGGCCGAATGTCGCCCGCGACCGCCGCGAACCGGCACACTCCGCCCATCTACAACAATAAACGGAATCCGCGCCCGCACAATTCCAAGAAATCTGAGGATTTTTGAAATTCCTCAGGGTCAGATAGCCGAGGACGACACGGCATCGGCGACGCCCGCCACAGCAACCAGCACTACTCCACGTCTAACTGCGCAGACGCGCCCACACGCGACATTTTCGCGCGGTTGTAGGCGGTTTTATGTAGGGCGGGCGTCATGGGGTTTATCACGCCACCGTCGGCTGGAGCTTCTTGACCTGGGCGAGCGAAAGGCCGGTGTATCTTGCGATGTCCTTCAAAGCCAAGATGCCGTCCTTCAGCATCCGCTTCGCCATCGCGAGCATGGTCTCGCGTTTGCCTTCGCGCTTGCCCTCGGCAATGCCCTCGGCCTTGCCACGCGCCTCGCCCTCGACAATGCCCTCGGCCCTGATTCGTTCCATTGCTTCGCACATATAGCGCCTCCCTTCTTCTGAATTCTTGAATTGGCTAACTTGCCTCTTGAGAATGTCGAAATACATTTCCGCTGCGTTGCTGCACAGGAAATCGTGCATCAACTTGCCGATGTCGGATTTGCTGCGCGTCGCACCGTTCACGTAGATGATGTGCGTACCGTCGCCTAAATGCTCACCAGACACATTCTCTGTCCGATCATACACATACACGTCTTGTCCGCGCTTCATCACGTCGTTCTCTGTGATGAAGATGACGTAGGTATCGCGCAGCTTGTCAAAATCCTCGCCGGACTTGAGCGCGTTCGCGTCCATCAGCGCGGAGTTGTACCTCGCGCGCTTCGGCTCCGCTCCGTCGTTCTCGCGCTGTATCTCGATGTCGTATTCCTTGCCCTTGGAATCCCTTGCGAATACGTCAAAGCGAACGCCGCGCCCCTGAAGGCTCTTGATTGGGTACTCGGTCTGCGACTTGACAACCTTCAAATCCTTCTTACCGAGGATGATCTGCAAAATCAACTCAATGCACTCCGGCGCGTTCTCAAGGCACTTCGACATGAAGGTGTCGTCCATGAGACGGAAGTGCTCTATCTCCGCAAGATACTTGGGATTCATGAC
>CADCOC010000164.1 GCA_902802945.1 uncultured bacterium
CGGACCTGCACGGCTTCTTCAAGTACGGCGCGGGCTACGACCAGGTACAGCTGCTCCCGAACCCGGCTGGGAAGAAAGAAATCCTCGGCGCGGTGCGGAGCCTGACGGCCGGACTCGGTCCCGGCGACTTCTTTCTGTTTTTCTTTGCGGGACACGGCTTTCGCGTGGGGGAGAACCATGTGCTGGTCTGCTCGAACGACCTCTACGACGATGTGAAGTACGAGGACGACGGCCTTCCGCTCGGCCAGCTCAAGCGTCGTCTCTCCGGCGCCTTCAACAGTGCGCTTCTCCTTGACGCCTGCCAGTCCGACATCCTCGCCACGCGCGGCGGCGAGGGCATTGCCGAACGCGACCTCTTGCTGATCCACGAAGCTCCAGTTTGCGAAATGGGCGGCGCCCTCACCATCGTGACGAGCTGCGACGCGGGGCAGACGGCGGCGGAGCTTTCCGAGAGGCGGCACGGCCTCTTCACGGTGGCAATGCTGGATTTGCTGAGGGAGGCGCAACGGGCGCACACCCGTCTCGACCTCTCCGACGCCTTTCGCCTGAGCCTAGGCCAGCGGATGGGCGAGATCGCCGCCCGCTTCGGCCTCCCCACGGAGCAGCGTCCCCGCTTCAGCTGCACCGGCGATTCCTACTTCATCCTCCTCGACGGCGTCTTTCCGACGGCGTCCGCCCCGCAACCGCCGCCCTCGTACCATCAGCCCAGCGTCGCGCCGACGTTTGTCATCTGTCCCGTCTGCGGATTCCGGAATTGTGAACAGCAGACGTTCCGTTGCCGAGTCTGCGGTCGGGATCATCTCTGTACGGCGCATTTCGACAAGCAGGAGCGTTGCTGCGAAGACTGCGCCGCGGTGAAGCGCAGGGAACGCGCGGACCGTGAGGCGGTGGAGCGCAGGGCGCGAGAGGTGTCATTGCAGAACGGGACATGCCGTGAGACGGAGATCTGCAGCACGATCACATTGCCGGGAGGGGCAAAGATGGAGATGATCTACTGTCCTCCCGGCGAGTTCATGATGGGGAGTCCGAAAGGTGAAAAAGGCCGAGACGACGATGAGACGCAACACCGTGTCAGGTTGACAAGGGGTTTCTGGCTGGGCAAGTATCCTGTCACGCAAGCGCAATGGGAAAGCGTGATGGGAATCAAGCCGTTGCTTCCCAATGGCGACGACCGCCCCGTGGAGAAAATTTCGTGGGGTGATTGCAAGGATTTTATTGAGAAGGTGAACGCCGTGCTTGGGGGGCGGGCGCGTATGCCGACTGAGGCGGAGTGGGAGTATGCCTGCCGAGCGGGGACGGCGACGGCCTACTTCTGGGGCAACGCCCTCAACGGCAACAGGGCGAACTGCGATGGCAACTACCCATGCGGGACGAGGACGAAGGGGGCGTATCAGGAGAAGACCACGCCGGTCGGTCGTTATGGTGCGAATCCATGGGGATTCTGCGACATGCACGGGAACGTGTCTGAATGGTGCGCTGACTGGTACGGCGATTATCCCTCTTGGAGCGTGACCGACCCTGTTGGCCCAGATTCGGGCAATAAGCGTGTGTTGCGCGGCGGCAACTGGAACTTAAGCGCGCGGTTCTGCCGTTCCGCCGCCCGCTTCTTGTACGTTCCTGGCTACCGCAAGGGCTTCAGCGGCTTCCGCCTTTGCTGCTCCGCAGGATCGAGCGGGGAACGCGCAGAGTGCGAGGCGGCGGACGAGGTGGGCGCACGGAACGGGTCACGTCGAAAGACGGGTATTTGTCGCACGACAACGCCGTCGGGCGGTACAAAGATGAAAATGATTGTCAAGGTTGTGGCAATCATTGCGCTTGCCGCATGTGCCATTCCGCATTTATCCGTCTTCGCGGCTGGCTTTTTCAATTCGAAGGCTGCTGGTTATGTTTCAGGGTACGTAATGGCGTGCGTTGGCTTTCTAGTTGCCGTCGCCACAATCAAGAGGGATATTCGGCGCAATCGTCAGGGCAATAAACATGATGACCTATCAACTTTGCGACATGACTGAAATTTGCTATACTATCCCCGTCATGCAAAAGAGGATATCCATATTCCGGTCGATGAGGGTACTGGGAAAGGGGCGGCTATGAAGCGCCACGCCTTATTTGTCGGGGTCAACAGCTACAACGACCAGTCTATCCGCTGGCTTCGATACTCCATCCCCGACGCCTCGGTTCTCGCGGATCGCTTCAAAGGACTCGGCTACAAGACGCGGCTCTTGCCCGATCCTACGGAGGCGGAGCTCAAGAAGGCCGTTGTGGAGTCGGTCGCCGGACTCGGGCGCGGAGACGTGTTTCTTTTCTTTTTCGCCGGTCACGGCTTCACGGCCCAGGACGGCGCGCACCTGCTTTTCTGTCATGATAGCATTCAGAGGCTTCTTCAAGTAAATGACAGTGGCGTCAAAGTCAATACGCTTGAAGCATTGACAGGTGACGGCGGTTTCCATCGAGCATTTTTGCTCGATTCGTGCCGAACCGACCGTTTTGCGGGCGTGGAGGGACGCGGCAGTACCACGCGCGACCTTGATTTTGTGGCTATGCCGGAATGCACACGGGAAATGGGCAGCTTTTTCCTTCTTCGTTCATGCGACAAGTTCTGTCCGTCGTTGGAGTTCGATTCAATCGGCCACGGACTCTTCACACAGGGCCTGCTCGACGCGATGGACGCCCGCGACGGCCGTCTCGCCGGTTGCGACACTTCCTTTGCGTTGGCTGTCGGTGAAAAGATGGCGGATATCCAGACCGATAACAACGTACCAACGCCCCAGCGGCCTTCCATAGGCGAGTGCAGCGGCCCCGTTTTTTCCCTTTTCGACAAAGACTTTCTTACCACTCCTGCGGAGCCAACTCCTCCTGTCTCACCAGCCATGGCGCCGGTGGCGTGTCCTGAATGCGGCATGTACAACGTGATCACCAACACGTTCAAGTGCAAGGTCTGCGGTCGGGATCATCTCTGCAAGGAGCACTATTCCAAGGACGAGAGGTGTTGCTTGGATTGCGCGGCAAAAGCGCAGGCACGTCGCGCGGCGGATGAAAAGGCCCGTCGCGAAGCGGAGGAGAAAGCCCGGCTTGCGGCGTTGCCTAAGACGGGCGACGTCAAGACACTCACCCTGCCGGGTGGTGTGGAGATGGAGATGATCTACTGTCCGCCCGGGGAGTTCATGATGGGGAGTCCCGAAAAAGAAGAAGGGCGGTACGATGGCGAAACGCAGCACCGTGTGCGGTTGACGAAGGGGTTTTGGCTCGGGAAGTATCCCGTCACGCAGCGGCAGTGGCGGAGTGTGATGGGGGGCAATCCTTCACAGTACAAGGGGGACGACCTCCCCGTAGAAACAGTTTCCTGGGATGACTGCCAGGCGTTCATCAAGAAGGTGAACGCGGCGCTTGGATGTGGGGCTCGCCTGCCGACTGAGGCGGAGTGGGAGTACGCCTGCCGTGCTGGCGCGATGGGAGCATACGGCGGGACGGGTAGACTTGATGAGATGGGGTGGTTTGGTGACAACAGTGGAGGCACGACTCATCCTGTTGGGCAGAAGAAGCCGAATTCCTGGGGGCTGTGCGACATGCACGGGAACGTGTGGGAGTGGTGCGCGGACTGGGAAGGCGATTATCCCACAGGTAGTGTGTCTGACCCGACAGGTCCAGCTTCGGGCCGCGTCCGTGTGCTGCGCGGCGGCGGCTGGTACGACTTCGCGCGGTACTGCCGTTCCGCCGGCCGCCTCAGCGACTACCCCGGCTTCCGCAACGTCAGCCTCGGCTTCCGCCTTTCATGCTCCGCAGGGCCGCGCGGTCCAGGGGCGGAGCCATAAGCGAGCGGCGGCGCAGGGCGGCCGAGGCGGAGCCGGCCGCCGCGACGCCGCGAGCGCGGCGGGAAAAACAGTGCAAGAGGAGTTGCAATGATTCCGTCATGAGGATTATGGAGGAAAACAAATGATAAACAATGAAGACAAATCGAACAGACAATGTCCTGGATGTGAAAAGACGTTCCTGGCAAGTCTGGCAATGGGTTCGGCTGGAGTGTGTATGCTATGCTCTCGCAACTATGCGCTAAGTGCATCGTGTTTCGCCGGGGTCGTATCCCTTCTCGCAATCTCCGGGCTTTTCTCCCTGTCTAGCCGCATCGAGAGTTTTATGAGGAGCTGGTTCGGGTTGACCGTATGGATGGCAGTGTCAATGGGCCTGATAAATTTGGGAGGGGTTCTCTTCTCTGCCAAGTCGTATGTGCTATACATTGTGTGTATGGCCTTGGGTTTTGCCAACTTCTGGATGGTAGTGATGGGTCTGGCCTTTGCTGTTGACAACCGTTTCATCAAGGGGAGACCTGGCGCCCGTCGAGCCATCATCTTTGGAATCGCAATTGGTGCTTGCGTCTTGGCGATATGCTTCGCCATGTGGCATTACCCGGCGTTTAGGATCAATGTCGGATGCTTTGCCATATCCGCATTCGTCTGGGGGGGGCTTGTCTGGCAGCGCGAAAACAGGGCTTCCCTTTTTAGATTCAAGAATGTGATCGTCTACCCCACCCTGGCGGTTCTGATGTTGTTCGGGAGTGCTCTGACGGTCTACGCGGTGCGCACGGCAAATGCCAAAAGCGAGGCCAGACGGGAGTCTGTGAATGATAGCGAAAAAGAAGGTCAGTTGAATACATCCTCTGTGATCCAGAAACAGAAGAACAATGGTGAAAGGAGCGGAAAATGAAAAAAATCGAGAAGCTTTTCTTGGCAACAATCCTGTTGTCCACGCCAGGGGTCTACATGTTTCTTTATGAAGATGGTTTCTTTGAAGTAGGGATTTCGTGCTTCTCCTCGGCTGTGACATTGCTTGTCGTCGCAGGGCTTGTTGCGGTTATCAGGAGATTGAAGAATGCATCATTGTGTAGGGCGCTTCTTGCCTCCTGGCTTATGCTCGTCGGCTGCTTGTTGGTTGTGTGGCGACCGATCCTGATTGTCTTTTGCGAGGAGGCTGGTGCGTTGTGCTTGTGGTTGTCGGTTGCGGCTTTGTTCGGCATCGTCGGCGTCTTGATTGTGGTCATGCGTTTAATGAGTGCCGCATGGGGGCGAATCCTTCTGGCAATCTGGTTTGTGTTCGCATGCGTCATAATCGGCTTGTACGGGCCGGCCTATTTTGCTGCAGACGCAGATGTCTATGGCAAGTTTTGCGAGGGGATGGGTTGTGTCAACTTTTTGCTGGCAGTGATTTGGGTGCTGTTCTATGCCTGCAGCCGTTTGTTCGGAGAGAGGAGTATGCACGGGGTCGTGGTTTCCTGTATTGTTATGGGCGCATGTATGTGTAGCTGTTTTTATTTCACGTCATCGTTTGATCCGGCCGTCCTGGGCAGGATGATCCTCGCGTTGGTTGTGTTCGGCGCCTTGATATGGATGGATGGAGATGCCGACGCAATGGTTCGCTACAAGAACCATATTCTGTATCCATGCCTGGTGGTTTTGCTGGTGACGGGAATGTTTGTCGGCATTACCGACAAGGTGGTTGGCGAAGAAGTCTCTCGCAGGAGAACACGTCAGCCAGTTCAGACACTGAAGACACAGTCCAACGAACCCGCTTCCACTACAACTGAGGTAAAAACATGACAAGACATTCACTTCACATAGGGATCGATCGTTACGATGATCTCCGTATTCGCGACCTGCGGTATTGCACGGCAGACGCTGAACTGCTGGCGTCCTTCTTCCGGGATGTCGCAGGCTATGAATCCGTGGCGCGGCTTGACAATCCATCGCGCGGCGAGATTCTCGATGCAGTTGCCGAGGAGGTGACGCGGCTCGAATCTGGAGACTTGCTGGTTATGACATATTCCGGGCATGGTATGCGCATAAAAGACGAGAGGGTGATTATGGCCAGGGATTCCCGGTATGAACTTGCGCAGGCCGGCGTGGACGGGTTCCCGTTAAGGCTTCTCAAGGATCGAATTTGTAATGCCGGCGTGAACCTCGCGCTGTTCCTCGACTCGTGCCCCTCGGAATTTGCCGGCCCCCGCGGTCTTTCTCTTGTTCCGCCGTCTTCCGCACAGGTGCAAAGGGATCTCGTGCTTGGGGTTCCATGTGAAGGCCCTGCGCTTTTCATCATGAGTCCTGACACTACATTGGAAATAGAGGCGCTCGGCCACGGTCTGTTTTCGGCGGCACTTGATCGTGCCCTTCGCGAACTTCATGCGAAGGGCCCCTTTGTCATTTCTGACGAAATTCGCGTGCGTACGGAAGAGCACATGAAGGCACTTTGCAGGGCGAACGGCAACCTCTCTTCACCCAATGTGATACTCAGTATGACGTCAGGTGTAAAAATAAATTTTTGGTAACAGTCAATGAAGCGACACGCATTGTTTGTCGGTATCAACGATTACGCCGACGCGGCATTCAAGAACCTTCGGTATTCGTTGTCGGACGCGGTGGCGCTGTCAGGGGCGTTCGCCGCGCGGGGATTCGATGTCGAGGTTCTGTCCAACCCCAAGGCGGAGACGGTCCTCGGCGCTGTCGAGCGTAAGGCGGCGGGCCTTGGCCCCGGTGACGTGTTTCTCTTCTTCTTCGCCGGCCACGGTTTTACCTCCCCGGACGGCAGCCATCTGCTGATCTGCTCCAACGACCGTCTTGCCTACCTCCGCCACAACCGGGCCGGAATTCCCGTTGATCTGCTGGAGGAGATTACGAACGGACGCGGCTGCAACCGCGCGTTCCTGCTCGACGCCTGCCGCACGGACGTTTTCGCCGGCGTGGAGAGCCGGGGCGCGGAGACCCGCGATCTGGCTCTTGTCTCGCTTCCGGACGCGAAAGTACATGCCGGTACCTGCTGCGTACTCCGATCATGCGACCGCTTCTGCCCTGCCATGGAGTTCGAGGACCTGGGCCATGGCGTGTTCACGCGCGCGGTCATGGACGTGCTAGGCGACGACTCGTTCTGCGCCATGCCTTTTGGTGAGAAGTTTGTCGCCGGCATCCGCTCGCGCATGCACGTGATACTCTCGGCCCACAGCGTAGTTGGTGACCAAAACCCCTGCTTCCAGACCAACGGCGAGGCGTTCTTTCTGTTTGACGGCGTTGCCCTGATGCCGTTCGCCCCGCAACTGCCGCCCTCGTACCATCAGCCTAGCGCGCGCAACATGAAGAATGTGGCGATCATTGGTGTTGAGGGGAGCGGGAAGACTGTTCTGATGGCTGTCATGGGGCAGAGGTATATCCGACCGGATGCGGCAGGTTTTTTCTGGTGTCCGTTGTCGTTCGAGACGGATATCTATTGCGCAAACATAAATGCGAGGTTACATAATAGGGAATGGCCAGAAGCTACAAGTCCAGACGACCATCGCAATCTAAAATGGGAGGTTTTCAAGCAGAAGGAACGGTCTGCCCCTGAATATGTGGGTGACTTCTGCATTTCCTATCTGGCGGGCGAGACATACCGTGCTGCATTTGGCTTTCCTAGACCGAGCGATGCGGGCCAGGAACAATTCGAAGTGGATTATCTGAAGAATAATATTGCCCAAGCAGATGAACTGTTGCTAGCCGTGAATATAGGAACCATCATCAATGCGAAACGGAATATCGGGGCTATGTCCGATACGGATTGGCTGGCGCTACGGATGCTTGGATATCTATATGAGAAGAATCCTGAGTGTCGTGTGGCGGTCGTGTTCACGCAAAAGGATAAGTACGCGGAGATAATCAACGCACATGGGGGGGGGGGGGCGGCCACGTTTGTGAACCCTTCCCCAAAAGTGAGACACGATGTATGCTCCTTTTGTCATAGGCAAGGGTATTTTACAAAAGTGGATTGGTGGTGTCAAGTGGGTAC
>CADCOC010000165.1 GCA_902802945.1 uncultured bacterium
TGGCGCGGTACTCGAAATGCGCCTCCTCGTGGACGTCGAGGTTCGAGAGGTCTATGGAGTCGCGCTTCGGCACCACGTCTCCGTCCCAGAACCAGTGGCAGCCGCCGCGCCGCTCAAGAAGGTCGTAGAGGCCGTACCACACGCTACGCAGGTTGGAGCCGGTGATGGTGAGGGGGGCGGGCGAGGACGCCCGCCCCGAATTTGCGGGCACGGAGGCCCGCCACCCCGATGGTGGGGGTTGAGAGTCCCGCCATCCCGATGGTGGGGCACCCGATATGAGGGTATAGGCATCACGGCCGCTCTTGGAAATCTTGGGATCAATGGCAAACTGCACGATCCCGTCCGGCGCATCCTTGCCCGTTATCATGCGATGGTATTTCGCAAACTCCGCGCGATGCAGCGCAAACAGATCTGGAGCGTCCGCTTGAACAGATACCGTGTAGCCCTTTGGCGCTTCGTGGTGGTAGGACAGTTTTCCTCCGATCTTCTTCCACGACACCTTCAGGACGCCATCCTCGAGAGGAATTTCGCCGGAGCAGTGTTCAAGCGGAACATCCGGGAAACGGAGTTCAATGGTCTTCTTCACGCGGTCGATGTTCCTCACGCCGAGGACATCGCGGTAGAGAACATGGGCGATGTGGCTCGCAAAGCCATGCGAACAACTGGCGGTGGGCGCGTCATGCTCCCACAGCGTCCCCGTGCGCTCCGCCATGAAGGAGAAGTAGCCCTTCGCCTCATCGAGTATCTGTGCGGAAAGCCCGGCCTTTGAAAGACATTCGAAGCGAAGGTAGTTGCCGATGAAGGCGTTGGAGAACGCGACGTCGGGCCACTTGTTGTTTTTCTTGCGGTTGGGACCGAAGTCCTCCACAAGACGCTTCCACAGCTCAGGGTACGACTTCGGCGTGGCGACGTCGAAGAAGAAGGCGTAGTACTGACATGTCTCTGTCGCTTCCGTATCGGGCTTGAGCGAACCGTCCTTCTGGCGCAGCGCACGATCGACGAAGAACGTCCCGTTCCACGACTGGCGGCGCACCGCATCGCGCACGCGCTCCGCCTCTTCGGCATAGCTGGAAATGCCGTAAAGCCGTGCAACGACTTCGAGGACGCGCGCCCATGTCATGTTCGTCGGGTAGTTGACGTCCCGTGTCAGCGCGTTCGAGCGCGACCACTCCACGAACACGGACGGCGGCAGTTTTTCGAGAAGACCATCCTCGTTACGGTATTTCCAGAAGAAGTCCATCAGCTTCAGAATCCTCGGACGAAACGCATCTACCATCGTGCGGTCGCCCGTACGTGCAAAATACTCGTCCAGCTCCAGCACGAACCACATCGCCCAGTTGGGAATCATCGAGTGGTCGGGGAAGTCGGCGGGATAGCACTGCGGCAACATCCCGTCGGGAATGTCGTTGAACTTCTCCGGCAGGAGAAAGTTCTGGATGAAGATTTTCTCCTCCTTCGCGTTGCCAGTGAACTCGATTGAGGCGCGTCCCGTGAAGAACGCATCGCAGTTCCAGCCCGCGCGCTCGCGCGAGGGACAGTCCATGAACCCGTCCACCGCGTTTTCCGCGAACGTGCGACGCGCCGCCTCGAATATCTTGTTGATGTCGGCGTCGGACGATTCGAACTTCGCCAGCCCCGCCTCGGGATTCACGTACTCGCGGATGGAAAGCTCGGAGACCTTGCATTTGCCACCGAAGAAAACCAGCTTCCCGTATCGGAACGCATACGGCTCAAACGCCTCAAGGTTGTAGACGCCCGCTTCCTTGAGCCGCCAGGCGACGATGTTGTCGCACGAGCCGAAACGCTTCATGCTGAAGTCGCCGTTCTCCAGCACCTCGTCAAAGCAGAAGTAGAGTGTGCCAGGGCCGTCGCACTCGACGGTCATCTTCGGAAATCCCGCCGCGAGGTAGCCGAAATCCATAAGAGTAAAACCCTTATCGAACAGAACCAATTCCGCTGGACACGCCCCACCAGACTCTTTTCGAGAAACAGTGACCGTGCGCTGCATATCATAATACGGAATCCACTCCAGTTCGGAGACCTTCCATCCGTCGCGGCGCCAGCTCTTCCCCTCGGTACAAGTCATTGAACGCGGCGTCTTCACGGGAAGCGTCTCGTCGTATTTCACCGTGCCCGTGGCGACAAGTTTCTTCGCATGGAGAATCGTGTAGTCCGGCACGGGCACGATACGCGGCAGAAGCGGAAGCAGCGGCTGTTCGGCAAGCGTACACGGCTTGACGAACGGAGGTCTGATCCCCATCCGCCATTCATTGCTGTGCGGCCATACCTCGTATGCCTCGGAGAACGTACGCTGGAATGAGAAGCGCTGGACCTTCCTCACGCGCTCCTCAAGCACGCCAGCCTTGAAAGTCTCACCCTTCGCATCGGTCGCCGCTATCACCTTGCCGTCTGCAACGATCTCCGCCTGCAAAAACGACGACTGGCGCACGGTATAGAAACTGTCGCAGTTGTACCCCGCAACTTCGATCGCAATGACGTTGCGTCCCGGCTTCACCTTCCCGCCGAGCGACAGCTCCTCGACGCGAACGAACCCATGCGCGGCGCGTGCCGGGCCGTAGCCGAGGAACTCTCCGTTCAGGAACACGCGGCACATCGTCGCTCCCGTGTAGCGCAGCACGGCGTTGGACGCGACAAGCGCGTCCCTCCCGTCGAACTCCGCCGTAAACCCGACCTGGCAGTTCCACTCCTTCTCGCGTCCTTCCGGCCACACGGGCTTGGCCGCAGAGAAACTCGGCGTGGCACAGACTCCAACATGCGCAACCAAGGCAGCTGCAATCACAATAAGCTTGTTTCCTGAAAGCACGTTACGCTTAGGCATCTTCATGTTCTCTTCTCACTGTTCTCCATACGAGAGGTTTGACGGCGCACATCATAGCAAAAATAGCCGATCTGTTGGTAAGATCACGTTGCAAGAAGCGCGAGGCGGCGGATCGCGAAGCGGTTGCCATTGATCTCCGGACGAAAGAAGAACGACAGCTCGCAGTTTCCGGTGAACTCCTTCCCCTCCGGCAGCTTGAACGGCATGACATACCGCAATACGCCGGGCTTGCCGACCGGCGTCTGAATGTGGGACAGTTTTCCGCAACCACCCCCGCGGAGCGTCACGCCCCAGGCATGCCAGTCGCCGTCCTCCTGCTCGGTCTCGATATCGACGACAAACTGGTTGACGCCGTTTCGCACCGCGTCCTTCAGCGCGCCCTTCGGGAAGCGGAACTGGCCGTGTACGGTTTTGGGCGCGACGAATCCCTCTGCGTCTGGCTCCAGCGGCTTGCCGCCCTCATAGTAGCACATCTCCTTCATCGGGTCTGCGCTCTCCCAAAGCGTCTTCAGCTTCACGCCGGACGGTACGTCGACCACGAGCGGACGCCCCTCGCGATAGAAGAAGTCCATCGGCGTCACGGACAGGCGGAAAGCACCCGCCTCCGCAAAGAACCCGGAATGGAGGAAGTGGACGACCTTTCCTTCGCGGTCTTTCTTCGCTTTCCAGAACTCGGCCATCAAATCATCGCGCGCGAATGTCTTCCACGCGCCGGATGCGTCCTTGCGCTGGATGCGCACCCGGTAGTTGTAGGGCGGCTTCACGTCCGCCATCGTCTCGGGAATCGTCAGCTCGTAGCCCGCGAGCGGATCATCCTTCGCGACGAGCGAGACGGACGTCCCGTCGGCGAACTGCGGAACGGCGAACTTCTTCTCGTGCGCACCTGCGCGATAGGGCGCGGTCGCTGCGGCAAACGGGAACGGCACGACCCAGGCCGGTCCGACCTCGGAGCCGTCGCGCACGTCGTGGCGGTACGCGACGAGACGGTCAGGAAACACGTCGATTACGAGAACGGCGTAGCTGTTCTTGTTGTTGGCGCGATTCGTCTGCGAGCCGGGGAGAAATCCATCCCAACGCTGGAGACACCCCGCGTTGATCGCGGTGAATTCTCCCTGCCAGATGAGCCGCTCGTTCGCGAGCGAGCCGTGGACGTGCCCCGAAAGCGAGATGACCTGCGGGAACTTGTTCAGAATCCGCCTGCAGTTGACGTTCCCCCAGAACCAGCAATGGTACGTGGTGCCGGCGGGCGGCACGTGGTCGACCACGAACACGGGCTTTCCGGGATTCGACGCGCAGACGCGGGCGACGGTTTGCTCGTATTCCACCCACGTCGGGAATCCGGGGTTTCCGGTGAATTCCGACATCACGATGAACGGCAGGCCCTTCCATACGAAATCGCACACGACGGGATCCTGCGCTCCCAACTCCCTACGCACGTTCTCAAACGCAGTCCTGTAGTCCTTTGGGTCGGCGTGCGTCGCCCGCTGGTGTGCGCACTGGTCGTGCCAGGCGTAGGCGAACACCTCGCGCGGACGCGCCGCGACGTCGGGGAAAACCTCGTTTGTCACCTTCCGATAGAGCCGGTACGCCTCGGGGATGTGCCGGTCGGCGATGTCACCGTTGTTGATGACCATCTCGACGCCCTTGGCCTTGAACAGCTCCAGCGCCATCCTGACGCGCGCGAGGCTTTCGATCTTGCCGACGACGTGCGTGTCGGTCATGTGCCCGATGCGGGCGATTCGCCCCGACGCGGGAATTCCGAACGCAGACAATGCGCCCGCCGCAGCCACACCACCGATAAAATCCCTTCTTCCGAGTTTCATTTACATTCGTTCTTGTATTGCCTCAGAACACGGGGCACGCACCCCGCGTCGCATAGATCGCGGAGGACTTTGCGGAAATTCTCTTTCGTGCGTGGTAAGGTGGGCTTCAACGACTCAAGCGGTTTCGCCTTCGCGGCCTTGCGGATCGCCGCGAATCTGGGATGTACTGAGAAACCGGCCTTGCGGTCGCCAGATGCGACGGCCTTGGCAATCCGTTCCGCCAGCTCTGCCATCGCAGGCGCGACAACGTGCCGGATCGCCTCGTACTGGTGGCTCAGGCAATACTGGTTGACGGCGTTCTCGAAGAGCGTCTTGGTGAAATCGGGATTCTGGATTTTCTCAATCGCGTCAAGCCGTTGGTACGACTCCCAGAGCGAGTAATCCGTGTGCAGCTCCAGGACATCGGCAAGGCGATCGAAGAGCGCGGCCAGCTCGCGCGCGCGGGTGACAACGGCATCTTGCTGTTGTACGCTTGCTGTTTTCTCGCCCCTCCACGCGGCGATGGCAGAACCCAGTTCGTCAATCTTCAGAACGATAAGCCTGTCAAGCACCATGCGCACGATGTCGATCGCGTCGCGGCGGACAAACTCGTCGTCCCACGGCACCTCCTCGAGACGCCGCAGCGCCGCCAAAGCCTTCGCGACGGGCGGGCCCCACTGCGCCAGACGCTCGCCGTAGCCTTTCTTCAGGATGCCATGGTAGACCAGATGTTGGGCACAGTTAAGGTTCGATTCCGAATATTCGTCCCAGCGACGTAGCGCGGAGGCGTCCAGCACGTCCGCCCAGACGGACTTCATCAACTCTGCGTTCTTTCCGTAGCGCCCCTTGCAGAAGGCGTCCAGCACCTCTCCGTGTGGAATCGGTTTGTCCACCCAGGCGTTGGCGGTGAAGAAGTCGAGGAAGAGCGTGTCCGTATGGGCCGACTCCGGCCAATGTATCCAGCCTACGCACATGGGATCGTTCTGCACAAGCCGCTGGCGTTTTTCAATGAACGGGTAGTCGGCGCGTGCGTCAAGCGCCGCCTCAAACGCGAGGATTGTGGAGTAGGTATAGGGGAACTTCCCGATTACATCCCAGTCAACAAAGGTGGTCCACCTGCCATCCTGATAGTCCGCCTCGTAATCCCACAGGATCACGCGGTTCTTGTCGAGCGTCGGCAGAAACGCACGGACGTCCTCCGGCTTCCAGCCGCCGTAAAAATCCCAGCCCGAAAGCAGCAGCTTCGCGTCGGGGTAGTCGCGTTGCGCGCGCGCGAAGAACTTCTTGAGCGCTTCGATCTTGAGATCGAAGTTCTTCTTGCGCTCCTTGTAGCAATTGCGCTCGCTCAGTCCGATGGTGTGGAGAAGCTGCGGCTTCGGCGCGCCCGCGCCGTACTGCTCCACCGCCGTCGTCGTCAGCTTCCAGTACGCATCCACCCACTTGTCGTCGCGGATGTCCCAGACGAGCCCGTTGCGTCCGGCCGCCGAGCCGCTCGCCTGCGGAAGGAACTGCGGGTTCTTGTTCGCGAGCCAGTCCTCGGGCGTGCGCGAATACCAGTGCGTCATCGTGCCAAAGTCCTCTGGCGCAAGGAGTCCGCGGTCGAATCCGTACTTCTGGATTTTACGACGTAACTCGCCGCGGTACTGGAGGCTCCAGAAGAGCGTGCGGTCGTTGTAGCTGGTGGTCGCGCCGGGAAGACGCTTCGCTGGATCGGGATATTTGCACGCCTCCGGGAAAGCGCGCTGGAAGAGGTCGTCCTGCCCGATGCGGAGCATGAACACGTTGAGGCGCTCCTTGAGGAGCCAGTCGATCTCGCGCTTCCAGTCCTCGGGACCCCAGTGCTCCGCCTGGAAACGCGTGAGGCCGCGATGCGCGAAGTAGCGGATGGCGCGGTACTCGAAATGCGCCTCCTCGTGGACGTCGAGGTTCGAGAGGTCTATGGAGTCGCGCTTCGGCACCACGTCGCCGTCCCAGAACCAGCGGCATCCGCCACGCCGCTCGAGGAGGTCATAGAGGCCGTACCACACGCTACGCAGGTTGGAGCCGGTGATGGTGAGGGGGGCGGGCGGGGACGCCCGCCCCGAATTTGCGGGCACGGAGGCCCGCCACCCCGATGGTGGGGGTTGAGAGGCCCGCCACCCCGATGGTGGGGCACCCGATATGAGGGTATAGGCATCACGGCCGCTTTTGGAAATCTTGGGGTCGATGGCAAACCGCACCGCACCCTCCGGCGCATCCTTGCCCGTTATCATGCGGTGGTACTTCGCGAACTCCGCACGTGGCAACGCCAAACAGTCATCCGCCTGAACGGATGCCGTGTAGCCTTCCGGCAACACGGGCTTGGCCGCAGAGGAACCTGGTACTGCAAAGGCTCCAGAATGTACAGCCAAAACAACTGCTAACACGAGAAGATTGTTTCCCGAAAGTACATGACGCTTAGGCATCTTCATGTTCTCTTCTCACTGTTCTCCATACGAGAGGTTTGACGGCGCACATTATAGCAAATTTTCCCGTCCTCAACGGGAGATTATTCTCTGCGCTCTCAGTATCCCTGCGCCTCTGCGTGAGACATTCACTTCAGCGGGGCACAGTTGACGTGTGCGCCGATGAGACGGCGGCGATAGTTCGCCGCACGCTCCTCGAACTCCTTGAAGTCGCGCTTGGCAGGATCAGGATATGTCCAGAGTACTTCAGCAAGCGCAAATCCGCGCGGCCACATTTTCCATTCCAGCCCCTCGAGACTGAAGGTGTGCGTGGACCAGTTACAGCACTGACCGCCGACGACGTTCTTCCGCGCCGCAGGCTCCACGCCCTCGTATGGATCGAACTGATAGACCTTTTTGAGCGTTGTGACGGTTCCCCCGAAGTAATAATGCGGATCTTCCGCAAGCCCCTGCCGCGCGTCAAAGTAGCAGTGCGAACCGGGACAGCGCACGATTTCGTACCCCCTGTTCGCGGCGCGTCCACCCGCGCCCCACGAACGCCAGCACATGCCCATCGTGGTCTTGGGCAGAAGCGACGAGAAGGAGTCGCCGCCGACCTTCATGAAAGTATTCCATTTTGTCCAGTCCGACGACATGAATATCTCGTCCCAGCCGATTGTCCGCCTTCCCTTCTTCGCGAGG
>CADCOC010000166.1 GCA_902802945.1 uncultured bacterium
CATCCTTCCGTTATCGACGCCATTATTATGCGACTCATCGCTTTAATGCAGAAACGCATAGTCATGACACAGCCATTCCGTCACCTCCCCGCGCGAACATGGCCGGAAGCGGCATAACGCGCAAACCCCTTGCAAAATGGGCCTTCCGCAGGACAGTCCCCAAACTTTCAAGTTGTCCATGTCGTCGTCCTGTTTCTTCGATAACTTGCCAAAACATCGTCTTTCCGCGCCAAAATCACCACCGCAATTGAGGTGTCTCCCCATTCCAATCTTGCCGGTCTATGGGTTTGAGAATCCACTGCGGAAAATCTCGCTACCTCGTCAATGCCGCGACTGCCTTGAATCGGTCGCGCTTGGCGCGGGAGTAGTCGCCGCATCGAGTCGCAAACTGCATATTCATTCTTCTTCAATTCCTAAAAGTCTTGAAAACGGCAGCAGAACGTCGAAAACGCCGCTTCGCGCGACCGCCTCGTCGAGCTCGCCATCATACACGAGCGCCGTGCGAATCGATATCCCCCTACGCTTCGGGAATGCTGTCACCTTCTCGTTGATTTCCTGCTCGATTTCTCGTCCGATCTTGATCCGGCGCTTGACTTCGACGATGTAGGCCACGCGCGGCGTCTGAATCAGAAGGTCAATCTGAAGGCCGCGCCTCTCGTCGCGTTTCCCCTTCAGCACGAACGGTGCAACCGAACGTATCGTGGTTCCCTCAAGATGCAGATGCGGAACCAGCGCCAGGGCGTGGTTGGCCACAAGATTCTCGAACGGAAAACCCTTGTCGGATTCCCACCCCCGCAACTCCGCAAGCGAGCCAAAGCCGTACCTCCCGCCGCGAATCTCCCCCTCGTGCGGCTCTATGTACTTCAGGTAGAAGCGCACATAGTTGTCGCAGACCCTATAGCGCGATTCCTTGGCCTTGCGCCCTGTCGCGGGATTCACGTTGTCGTCCTTGGACACGAATCCGGCTTCATGCAGCTCTATCAGATTGCGCGAAAGGCTTCCGCCTCGCCCAACACCTAGCCGCGCCGCGATTTCAGAACATGTTGCCGGGCCGCCTTCCGCCAGCCGCCTGAGGATGTCCGCCTTTACAGGGTGTGGGCGAATAGTGTGAGGTAGGCCGGGGCGTCTTGAGGCGTTACGCCGCGATTCTGAAGTTGGAGCGCATGGTCGCCCGCAGCAGCGCGATGCCTGCCGCGTTCCTGTGACGCCAGTGCATTCCCGCGAGCTTGCACCTTGCCGCGACGAGAGTCTTGCAAGCGGACTCGATGATTCCCGACCCGATGTAGTATCCGCGCTTGCGCAACGTTCTGTAGTCCATCATCCAGACGCGTTCCCGAAGATACGCGAGTGCCTTCGCCGCGTCGCCGCCGACTTCGTCCAGGTGACTCCCGAACGTCTTGCCGAGGTTCTTCATGAGCGACGCCCCGCCCCACTTCTTGAGTATGCCCTTGAACCTCTTGTAGTCGGTGCCGAGTTCGCCGGGCTTGCTCAGGGCTTCGAGCAGCTTGTGGAGATAGCCTGCGGCATGGACGAAGTCTAGTGTGCGGATGGCTCCGCAGTCCTTGAAGGCGTGCTCCCATATCTTCTGGACCCACGTGGCCCCGTCGCCTACGAACTGGACGCGATTGATCTTGCCGATTCCCCTGCGCCTGGCGAGGACGTTCATGACGGACTCCAGCTCGTCGCTCGAGCATTCGGACGCGAAGTACCACACGTCTCCGCGCCTGAGTATCGGGCGACCGTTCCTGTCGACATGGGTGTACATGCCGATGGCGACGACCTTGATCTCGCGGGTTCCGGCCTCCTCGCCGTCCTTGCCCTTGACGCCGTCCGTGTCCACGTGCGTGCAGGGCGCCCCTGTGCCGTCCGTCTCGACCACCATCGTCGGCCCCACGTACCGCGAGCCACTGGGCATCTTCTTCGACGGTCTCGCCTCCGTGCACGGCACGAGGAAGCCGTCGATCCAGGCCTTGCGCGTCCTCTCGGCCGCCTTGCGCGTCATCGCCTTCATGGACGTGACGGACGCGACCATCCCGACGTTCTCCTTCAGGAACGTCTGCGCCTCCTGGAAAGAGTCCAGCTGCGCGGACGCCTCGGCGACGACGCGCCTGGCCTCCGGCGTCGCCCGCGTCTCGCCGGCCACGCATCCTAGCTTTCCGAGCGCAAGGAGGCAGACACCTGCCTTGGGGGCATACGGGTAGCGGAAGTCGATGCGCCCGGCGCACGTAAGGACGCTTGCAGCCCTGTGCGAGACCGTCCCATGCACCCTGCAGGACTCTGCCAGGGACGACGTCATCGCGGACAGCTGCGCCCTGGCGTCCTCGCGGTACGCCTCCGCGACCTTCCGGTCCAGGTCCTCCGCCGTGGCGTCCGCCGGCCTGTCTTTGAACTCGTCGACTATCCGAGCGATGCTGGCGCAGCAGATGCCGACGTTCAGCGCGAGGAGTTTTTTTTAGAGCCGTCTTCGAGGTTCTCCGCGACTGCGGCAGCCTCGAAGCGCGCGATGAGCTTCTTCATGCCTTTGTGCTTGCGCGTCAAGCCGAGAACTCTCCCGTATGCGGCCTTCGGAATGCGCTTGGACTTCTGCTTTCCGCTCGCGGCGTCGGTGTAGGTGTAGATCGGCTGCGCCTCGTAGACCTTCACCTTGCCGTCCTTGCGCATCCGCTTCTCGTAGGTCTTCCGCACGCTTCCGGGAAGGAACTCCCCGTAGGCCGCGATCTCCGCGAGAACCGATGCCGTTGTGTCTGCATTTCCAGCCATTTTTCGCTCCTTTCTAATCGGTCTATGAACAATAGACTGATATTATACCATAAACCTGCGTCCATTTGCAATAGGGAAAATGAAAAAAATAGGCCAGGTCCGCCCCGGCCTACCTCACACTATTCGCCCACACCCCCCATCAAAGAAAAATTCATTTTCCCCCTTGCGCGGAAGAGGCCGATTTGGTATCATACTGGCGTTGCAGTTCTACCTCTGCGAGAGGCGTTCGGCGGGTTCGTCAGGCTGCGTGGTCTAGCTCGCAAACGGCGCGAAGGAGGGGTTTTGCAACTACCTCGAATGTCTATATGAAAACTACCTCGAATGTCTATATGAATTTGTACATGCTGCGAAGCGGCCTTGCCTGCATTGCGGTTTTCGCGTGTTCGATGGCGTTCGCCGGGACTGTTGGAGTCGCTTCGCCGGATGGGCGCAACGAGATTCGCCTTGAGGACGGGGATTCGCTGAAGTGCTCCGTATGGCGCGACGGGAAGCGGCGCCTCGACGTCGGCGGAATCGCGTTGTCGGTGCGCGGCAGGAAATTCCCGACGCACTTTGTGTCGAGCGACAGGTTTAGCCTCTCGGGAGAGGAACGCACCCCGATCTACAAGAAGTCATCCGTCTCGCTCGCGGCAAACGGCTGCCGCGTGGCGCTTGGCGGCGGCTTTTCCGTGGAGCTCGTAGCGCGCGACGACGGCGTCGCCTACCGCTTCTCGACGGACTTTGCCGACGGCGAGGTACTGGTCGACGGCGAGACCGCCGACGTGGCGTTCCCAGAGCACGGCACCTCCCTGTGGATTGGATATCCCGACATAAACATCAAGGGAGGGCAGCGTGGCTACATCACCGGATGGGAGCCAGTCTACACGAACTTGTCCGCCGTCGTGGCTGGCTCCGTCACGAACTGGTTCATGGCCCTCCCGCTCGTCGTGGAGTATGGCGACGGGTCGTGCGTGTGCGTCACCGAGTCGGACCAGCGCGACTACCCGGGCTGGATGCTGCGCGGCAGCGGGGAGGGCGGGCGCTTCCGCTCGGAGTTCGCGCGCGAGCCGGTGGAGGAGAAGTGCACCGGGACATACCACCACGGCAACATGACGCGCCACGACTACATCGCGCGGACGAATGGCCGCCGCACGT
Source organism: uncultured bacterium (assembly GCA_902802945.1). Taxonomy (GTDB): domain Bacteria; phylum Verrucomicrobiota; class Kiritimatiellia; order RFP12; family UBA1067; genus RUG572. Next base: position 3,895 of record CADCOC010000166.1, read on the forward strand.
ACCCGTGGCGACTCTTCTCGATCGCAAAGTCATGCGCAAAGCTCTGCGAGGGCGACGCGCCGTATGCGCTTGCGCAGCCGTGCCAGCTCGACGACGTGTCGTGGATACGCCCGGGGCTTGTGCAGTGGGACTGGTGGCACGCCCGCAACCTGACGCAGGTGGGCTTCCGCGCCGGAGTCAACACGGCGACCTACCTTTACTATGTCGACTTCGCCGCCGACAACGGCATCCCCTACGTGATCGTCGACGGCGGGTGGAGCGCCGACTACAACGTGCTTAACCACAAGCCGGAGATAGACATTGTCGCCGTCGCGGAGCGGGCGCGCGCACGCGGCGTCTCGCTTGTCCTCTGGACGCCCTGGGCGGCGCTCATCGGACGGCAGGAGGAGACATTCGCGGCGTATGAGCGGATAGGAGTCAAGGGCGCGAAGGTCGACGGCATAAGCCGCAACGACCGCTACCTTGCTGCGTTTCTCGAGGAGACGGCACGCATCGCGGCGCGGCACCACATAGTGATCGACTACCACGGCGTCTCGAAGCCGTCGGGACTGAGCCGCGCATATCCGAACGTTCTCACCTACGAGGGCGTGCACGGGCTTGAGAACACGAAGTGGGAGGGCGGCGGCTACATGGAGAAGTGCGACTTCCCGAGGAACGACCTCACCTGCCTGTTCTGCAGGATGCCTGCTGGGCCGATGGACTACACTCCGGGGGCGATGCGGAACTTCGCGAAGGGGCTCTACCGCTTCAGCGACACAGAGCCGGGGTCCGACGGGACTCGTGCAAGGCAGCTTGCCATGTACGTCATGTACGAGTCTCCCCTGCAGATGCTCTCCGACTCGCCGACCCTCTACATGGAGAACCGCGAGTGCTTCGACTTCATGCGCTCCGTGCCGACCGTCTGGGACGAGACTCGCGGCCTCGACGGTCGGATAGGCGAATGGGCTGTGATAGCGAGGCGCTCTGGCGAGACGTGGTACGTCGGGGCGATGACGGACTGGGCCGCGCGCGAGCTGGACATTCCGACGGATTTCCTCGGCGGCGGAGAGTGGCAGGCGGATGCGTTCGCGGACGGCGTCAACGCCGACCGCAACGGCACCGACTGGCGTCGGCAGACAGTCCGCGTGCGGGCGGGCGAGAAGATTCGTGTCAGCCTCGCCCCTGGCGGCGGCTGGGTCGCTCGCATTGCCAGGGCCGGTTCGTGCCCGCGCCCGGCTTCGCGATAGTTGCGAACATATACGGAAGGGTCCCTTTTTAACTGCGGAAGGGTCAGACCCTTTTTAACTGAGTGGTGAATCATGAAGCGTGAACGACTGATTGTTCTGGATGCGCTTCGGGCAATGGCCGGGCTGACGGTGCCGCTTTTCCACATCTGCGAGAACCTCGGGTATCCTCCTCTTCGCTATGAATCGGTCTGCGGGCATGGGTATCTGGCGGTCGAGTTCTTCCTGCTGCTGATGGGATACATGCTGGCCTATGCATACGACCGGCGGTGGAGTTCGGGAATGGGGGTATGGGAATTCTTCCGCCGTCGTCTCGTACGGCTTCATCCGCTCGTCATATCCGGCGTTCTCCTCGGCGTGCTCGTTGTCTGCGCGCAGTCCGCCTTCGGCTTTTCGTGGATGTCGTGGCTTAAGGATCTGCCCGCCTGGAAGATAGCGCTGCTGGCGCTGTGGTCGATGACGATGGTGCCTGTCGTGGGCGTCGGGCTGATCAATCCGTTCAACGCCTGTTCGTGGACTCTCTACTACGAATACGCGGGCAACATACTCTATGCGCTTGGTTTGCGCAAGCTTGGCAAGCGCGTGCTCGTCGCCTGCGTCGTCGTCGCGTCGCTTTTCTGGCTGTGCTATGTGATGCATGTCAACCTGAACGGCGTCTTTGGCACGCACCTGGAGCTTTTCGACAAAGTCGCCGCGAATGCGAGGTGGTCAATCGTCTGCGGATGGAGCGACTCCGCCAACCATGTCTACGGAGGTTTCGTGCGGTTGGCGCTGCCGCTCTTTCTCGGACTTCTTCTGTCTCGCCTTGGCTGGCGCATTCAGCTGAAGAAGGGCGCGTTTGCCATTGCGGTCGCGGTCTTCGCGCTTATCCTCTACATGCCTTTTACCTATCGGCTGGGAGGCGAGGGGCATTATTGGGTCAATGCGCTTTTTGAGTTCCTGGCTGTGGCGGTCGTATTCCCGCTGCTCATCCTCGTGGGCGTAGGCAGCCGGGTCGAATTGCCTCCCCGGATGACGGCGGCCGTTACTTATCTGGCAGAGCTGTCGTATCCTCTCTACATGTCGCACTTCATGTTCATGGGCGTTTTCAGGACATGGATAAAGAGCCTTGCCGAAACATCGTCAACCCTGTCGATTGTGCTGGCGAGCGCGACGACGTATCTTGCGTTTGTCGCAATTGCCGCGTTGATAATGCACTTCTGGGATCGCCCGATACAGAGGTTCTTCTCGTCGCGCCCTGCGCAAAAGACGAATCATGAGTCACCGGAAAGAGGCAAATAAAATGGTTGAGAATGTTGTTGCGCTGTCCTGCCTGTTCGCGCTTGTCTTGCCTGCTTCGTCGGGAGACGTCAGCTGGACGGGCCGCGAGCGTCACATCGCGGTCGTGAACCCAGTCGCGCGTCCTGCGGACGATCCGGACGCGCTCTCGCTTCGCGGCACGTGGACGTTCGTTCCGTGTCCGACAGGCGGCTATTATACAGGAGGGTCTGTTTGGCGTCTACTGCGGTCTGCGGTTTGCTCTTACGGCGAACGGACAGACCTACGGCTTTGAAGGTCATTCCGTCGGCGCAAGTGTGAAGGTCGGCTCACGTCTGCCGAACGGCTGGGGCCTCTACGACATGTGCGGCAACCTGTTCGAATGGGTCCTGGACGACTATGGAGTCGGCAATATGAACTCGCGGCCGGACGCCTTCACGCCAGCCTATAAGGCCTCGGCGACGCACTGGCGCAAAAGCCCGTTTTAGAAGGCTTTCGCGGGGGGTGTCCCCGAAGATTCCCGTTTGCCTGTCGTCCGCATGAGCAACGGACGATTCGGAAACGGATTGGAGTCCAAAATCTCCTTGTCGGCATCTTTGTCAAGGAAGTTTTCGCGGAAGCTGCGCCATGTGGCGATGCCCGGCGTCTTTGGCGACGGGGCACGTCCGAAGTAGACTGGCACCGCATCGGCAAAGGCATCAAGCCGGTTGAGTTCCTTGTTGTCAAAGCGCACGGCACGAGCACCACTGCTCCAGCTGGCCCACAACGCATGGTCGCCATAGCGGTAGAGCGCACGCCAGAAGTCGCGCCCCATCCTTCGGGCGATGGCGCTCTGGTATAGCATAATCGACGCCATTCTCAACCGAAAAATCATCGCAGTGATAGCGTTCGCCATTTTGCGCGATGCCTACGGTGGCAGACAGAAAGGCAACAGACAAGATTGCTTTTTTCATAGAAATGACATTATGAAGCCTTTGGGCTTTACGAACACACGCACCGTCACTCCTTACCTTGTAGAAACCCCGTAGACCCGCAAAGATCGTTGTAGCGGGATTCCCCCTTCTCATAGACGGACAGATAGCATTGGACAGTGCCCTCCGGAAGTGCAGCCGACACCCGATCACCGTCGATCTTAGCGGGTCGGTAACGCCATTCGCGCTTCCAGGTGACAGGATCGGAAGAAAGCGTATACCCCATCACGGCCCGGTCGACACCCTCGCCCGGATCG